>VXOC01000211.1 GCA_009840215.1 Gemmatimonadota bacterium
AGTGCCCCGCCAGGGACTCGAACCCCGAACCTGCCGATTAAGAGTCGGATGCTCTACCAGTTGAGCTAGCAGGGCGTGGCAGCCTGCGGACAGGCCCGGCGCCTCGCGGCGCTCGATGCTCGGGCGACCCTGTCCACGGACTGCTGATGGGGGTTCAAATGTAAACTCCCTGCAATGGGCGCAACACCGGGGGGACGGGCTAGCTGCCCGCTCCGTCGGGCCGCCTCCATCCACGCGTACGTTCGCCGCCGCGACTGCGATCCAAACCGGGCCGGCCGTGCCAACCGCGTCCACGGTCGATCCCGGCGCGACCGCCCACGCCGCGCCCACGATCCACTGCGGGGCGTCCGCGCGTACCCCGCCAGCGGTCCATGCCGGCCCGGCCTCGAACGGCGCCCCGCCGCCAGGCCGCCCGCCGGGTCACCTGCCGCAGCTCCTGTTTCTGCTCGTCGGTCAGGATCCCGTCGTACTGCTCCCGGAACGATTTCCGTTGCTCCTCGGCTTCCCCCCTGATGGCGGCGAACTCCTCACGGATGGCGCTCCGCTCCCGGATACCGGCGCGAACCTCCGAGGCGAGGCTCATCATCCTGACGGTGTGCCCGGCCCGCTGTTCCAGCATGGAGACCCTGATGGACTCCAGCTGGTCGCGCTGCTCCTGCGTCAGCTCCAGCCGTTCGGCGAGGCGCAGGGACATCTCCACCGCGGTCGTCCCGGATGCGGCCCTCAAGGCCGGCCCCCGGCGTTGCGCGGAGAGGTCCGCCGCCGCAATCGCAATCACGGCTCCGGCGGCGAGGGTGGCGCCAGCGGCTCTCAATACGGCGTTCGATATGGGAAAATGTGCGGTAATCATCGTTTCCTCCCTGCTCTGATGGTTTCTGATGATGCATCGTGTCGAAACGGGGTTGGGCAGTCCGCGGAATCGACCCGCCCGGCATTCGAGCGGCGATGCATCCGCGCTGGACCGCTTCGCTCGGCGTTGCTCGTCGGGCGAATAGCTCCGCCATTCACCTCTCGTCGCGCCTTCCCAGCCCGGCGCCTCGTCGCTCTCGGTGCTCGTGCGGGTCGATCCGCGGACTGCTAGGTTAGGTGTCCCCGTCCCACAACGTGGACAGGCCGGGACCCGAGGCCGTTAGGAAAGCGCAGATGTTCTTCAAGCAGATCGTCGATGAGAAGCTGGCCCAATACGCGTACCTGGTGGGCTGCCAACGCACCCGCGAGGCGCTGCTCATCGATCCACAACGCGACATAGACCGCTATGTGAAGATCGCGCGCCGCGAGGGACTGAGGATCACGGCGGTCACCGAAACCCACATTCACGCCGACTTCCTGTCCGGTTGCCGCGAGTTCGTGGAGCGGCGGGGGTGCCAGGCCTTCCTCTCCGCCGAGGGAGGGTCCGATTGGCAATACGCGTGGGCCGAGGGGCACGACGGAGTCACGCTGCTCAGGGACGGCCACCGCTTCACCGTCGGCGGAATCGACTTCCGGGCGCTCCACACGCCGGGCCACACCCCCGAGCACATCAGCTTCCTGATCACCGACCGGGGAGCCGGGGCCGGTGAACCGATGGGGATGGTCTCGGGCGACTTCGTCTTCGTGGGCGACCTCGGGCGACCGGACCTGCTGGAATCGGCGGCTGGCCGGCAAGGTGAAATGGAGCCCTCGGCCAGACGCCTTTACGCCTCGGCACTCGGCGTTTTCGAACTGCCCGACTACCTGCGCATCTGGCCGGGCCACGGTGCCGGCAGCGCCTGCGGCAAGGCCCTTGGCGCCGTCCCGGACACGACAGCCGGCTACGAGAAGCGATTCAGCCCCGCTCTGGCGGCGGTGAAGGAGGGCGAAGACAAGTTCGTAGAGTACATACTGGACGGTCAGCCCGAACCCCCGCTCTACTTCGGTCGCATGAAGGAACTGAATCGGCTGGGACCGCCCATACTCGGGCCGCTGCCCAGACCCCGCACGCTGTCGGGGGAGGAGCTCGTGAGAGTCGCCGGTGAGGACGGAACGGTGGTGGTGGACACGCGCGTCGACCGTCTCGACTACTACGGCGGCCACATCCCGGGCTCCATCTACGCTCCGCTCAACAAGTCGTTCCCCACGGTGACCGGCTGCTATGTGGACCCGTCGTGGCGAATCGTGCTCGTCAGTCGCGAGAACGAGGTGGAAGAGGCGGTGCGCGACCTGGTGCGGATCGGGCTCGACCATGTGGTGGGCTGGGCGCCTCCCGAGGAACTCGGCGGCTTCGACGCCGCGGGCGGTGCGCTGGCCACCATCGAGGTCATCGACTTCGACGAGGTGGGGCGCCGGCTTCCCGACCCGGAGGTTCAGGTGCTCGACGTGCGGCGGGCTACCGAGTTTGCCGAAGCGCGAATCGACGGGGCGGCCAACATCGCCCACACGCGGCTGGCCGGAAGGCTCGGCGAGCTTCCACGCGACCGGCGGCTCCTCGTCCACTGCCTGAGCGGCGCACGGGCCTCGGCGGCCGTCTCGCTCCTTGAACGGGAAGGCTTCGAGGTCGCCGCAGTCAACGACATCTTCACGCAGGCGTATCGACATGCAGGGTAGCAGTCCGTTGATCCGCGCCGCACATCGCCCGTTCAGGCGCCGGGCATCCGGCCGCCCGGGCGGCACGCGCGGATTCATCCACGCCGTGCTGGCCGCCACCCTCTTCCTCCCGGCCGCCGCCTACGCACAGGACAGGGACACCGAAGCGGGACGCCGGGCCATCCTGGAGCGGACGGTCGCGGCGATCAAGGCCGACCACCCCGATGTCGCCACCATCACGGCCGCCGCGCTCAAGGAGGCACTTCCGACCGGGAACTTCGTCCTCGTCGATGTCCGTACCGACAAGGAGCGAGCGGTTTCCACCCTGCCCGGAGCGATCAGCGCCAGGGACTTCGAGGCGCGCCTGGCCGAATTGGCGGCGGAGGGACGCACGGTGGTCGCCTACTGCACCGTCGGCGCCCGCAGTTCGTCCTACGCCGAGAAGATGGGGAAGCGCGGCGTCAAGGTGCTCAATCTGGAGGGCAGCGTCCTGGCCTGGACCCACGCCGGCGGCGACTTCGTGACCAGCTCGGGGCCCACTCGTAGGGTGCACGTCTACGGACGGAGCTGGAACCTTGCGGCCGACGGTTACGAGGTCGTCTGGTAGAGCTGGTTGACGGAAGCAACAACGGGACGGAGGGCGCGGTCGGGCCACGGCGCGCGATTCACGGTGCGGGCAGCCGTGTTGGCGCTTTCGCTGTTGCCCGGATCCGGGTCCGCCCAGGCCGTGGACGGCTGGAAGAACTCGAGCGAGCTGAGCTTCGTGCGCACCGGTGGCAACGCGGCATCCTCGACGCTCGGGATCTCCACCACCGTCACGCGCTCCTGGGAGCGGACCGAGCTGAAGATGGAGGCGGGGGGAATCCGCACCCGCACCACGCGCTTCGAGCGCATCGCGGTGGGGACCGGGTCGGACTACCGCATCGAGGAGAAGTCGGACAGCGAAGTCTCGGCCGAGAACTACCACGCCCGCGTTCGGGTTGACCGCCGATTCTCGGAGCGGACATCGATCTTCGTCCAGTCCGGCTGGACCCGCAACACCTTTTCGGGGATTCGCCACCGCCTGGTGAATGTGGCGGGAGTATCCACGCGCTGGCTTGAGCGCGAAGGGCAGCGGCTTCGGACGGCCTACGGGTTCACGCACACGGTTGAAAGGGACGTGGTCCCGGATCCCGAGGATTCAGGCCGCTTCCTGGGGCTGCGGCTGTCCACCGATTACTGGCTCAGGGTCACCGGCAGCGCGGAGTGGAGCAGCACCCTGGCCGTGGACGGCAACGGCAGCGATCGCTCCGACCTCCGGGCCGACTGGGTCAACGCGTTCAGCGTGGCGATGAACGAGCGCCTGGCGTTGAAGACCTCGTTCCGCACGACCTTCGACAATCAGCCGGCGCTGGCCAGGTTGCCGCTGCGCTCACCGGCGGGTGAGGACGACGGCACGGTGCTGGTGCCCCGCGAGAAGCTGGACCGCGTGTTCACGGTGGCGCTGGTGATCACCTTCTAGGGGTGCCGCGCGGGCCGCGCCGCGGATGCTCGGCACGGAGGCCGAAGTCCCGTCCCTTCACGTAGGGCTCCCCGAAACGCAGCAGCGTCGTCACAGTGGCCCGTCCGGGCTCGATTACGAGAATGTACAGCCGGTCGTACTCCAGGTCGTCGATCTCGCCGCCCGCGTCTCCGCCCAGTGCCGCCACGAGCTGCGGAGTGGTGTTGCTGTGACCGACAACGAGATGGCGGCCCGGTGTGACCATGATTTCCGTGGCGAGGGTCTCCAGCTCGCGGGGATCGTAGATGCCTAGTTCCAGGCCGGCCCCTTCGGCGAACGGGCGGGCGGTGTCGCGGGTGCGCTTCCAGTCCGTGGTTCGAACGTGGGTGATGCTCACGTCGGCCAGCAGCGCCTTGAGGGTCTGCACCCGAATCCGTCCGGCTATGGCGAGCGGTGGATCGTCTGTCCCGTCGTTGGCCTTCTCGGCGTGGCGGACCAGGTAGACGACAACGGTTTCCTGGCGGTTGGGGTCGCGATCCGCTGGCGTCTGAATGGCGGGAGCGGGGATTCCGAACGCCGGGGCAGGGGAGAATCCGGGGGCAGCGAGGCACAGCGGCCAGAAGATAGCTGCTCTCAGTGTGGCGAACCGGATTCGCGTCGATCCCATATCAGCAGGTCCCGAGGGTGACCAGTCTCGACTCTGGAAAAACGCTCCGACTCCAACGCTATATGATGTACTGCGACAAGTCAATACGTTTGTTCCCAAGGGGGACAGGGAGTTACGTCATATTGAAAACATTTGTTTCTTCCAATTTCCATCGAACTCCCCCGGGGGACTGGCCAACCTCCCCCCGTTTGCACCATCATCAATGGGTGACCAGGAGGACGGGCTGAGGGATCGCCGCCGGGAGTCCGCAGGGCTCGCCGGACGGAGGAAAGTCCGAGCTCCGCAAGGCAGGGTGCCGGGTAACGCCCGGGCGCCGCGAGGCGACGGAAAGTGCCACAGAGAGCAGACCGCCGATGGCCCGTCAGGGCACAGGCAAGGGTGAAAGGGTGCGGTAAGAGCGCACCGGGCCGCTGGCAACA
>VXOC01000166.1 GCA_009840215.1 Gemmatimonadota bacterium
CCGCCACCGCCACCAGCGCCCCCACCTCCCCTTCACCCATCATGTCATGCCGATCCTTCACCAGACATCCCAGGGTTTCGTTGACCGTCTCGGCGTCCAGACGATCCCTGTGCAGCGTGATCAGCGCGCGCGCCCAGTCCAACGTCTCGGCGACCCCCGGCGGCTTCATCAGCCGGCGCCCCCGCAACTCCTGCACGAACCGCGTGATCTCGGCGGCGAGGCGTTCCGCTATTCCCGGCACCTTCGTGCGGATGATCTCGAGCTCCTTCTCGAAGGACGGATGCTCGATGTACAGGTAGAGGCAGCGTCGCCGGAGCGCGTCGCCGATTTCGCGCGTACGGTTCGAGGTCAGGATGACCAGGGGCCGGTGCGCGGCCCGAATCGTCCCCAACTCGGGGATGGTGACCTGAAAGTCCGATAGCACCTCCAGCAGGAACGCCTCGAAACCCTCGTCCGCGCGGTCGATCTCGTCGACGAGGAGGACCGGTGATCGGTCCGGCACCGTGATGGCGCGCAGCAGCGGGCGTTCGAGCAGATAACGACGGCTGAAGATCAGATCCTCAAGGTCGTCCTGGCGCCCCTCGCCCACCGCAATCCGCAGCCTCAGCAGCTGCTTCTGGTAGTTCCACTCGTACAGGGCCGTGTTCACGTCAAGCCCCTCGTAGCACTGCAGCCGAATCAGCTCGGTGCCCATCACCCCGGCCATCACCTTCGCGATTTCGGTCTTCCCGACACCCGCATCCCCCTCGACCAGGAGCGGTTTCTCCATTGCGCGGCCCAGGTGCACGGCAGTGACGATCGACGGCTCGGCCACGTAGTCGAACTCGCGCATGGCGGCCTGCAGGCGGGCGATTTCGGGTCTCATGGCCGGTTCGCCTCGCGGGTCCGCCGGACCGCCCTACACATACGCCGCCGGATCCGCCTCGAAACGCGCGCGACACCCCGGGCAGCAGAAGTGCACCGTCTGGCCTTGGTAGGTGGATGAGGGCCGCGACCCATCGGCGGGGACGGTCATGCCGCAGACCGGGTCGGTGGCGGTCGCAGTTGCGCCTGCGGGAGTTGCCGCGCCTTCCGCAGCGGCCCCCTCTACCGCGCCTGAATGCCACCCATCCGGCCCTTCCGCGACTGACTCTCCCACGCCGGATCCCGCCCGCGCCAGCGCCACGGTCTCCGCCAGAATGCTGATCGCCACCTCTTCGGGACGGACGGCCCCGATGTCCAGTCCGGCCGGGCCGCGCACCTTCTCGATACGGCTGCCGCACACGCCCCTGGCGGCCAGGTATTCGCGCACCTGACCCATGCGTTTCGGCGAGACGACCACACCCAGGTAGTCCGCGCGCGCGGCCAGCAGCTGCTCGACCGCGTCCTCGTCGCCCCGTCCCATGGTGGCTACGACGGCGTACAGCGCGGCCCCGCGGGGGCGCGAAGCGTACCCTGAGGCGAACTGCCCATCGAGAATCCCGACGCGCTCCCCGACAGGGCCTTCTCCCGCCTCAGTCGCTGCGGCCGCGTCCGCGCCATCCGCCACCACGACCCGATAGCCCATTGCTTCGCCCAGCCGCGCCACCGCATCCGCGATCGGCGAGGCGCCGACCACCACCAGACGGGGAGCGGGATACACCGGATTGATGTGCACTTCGACCTTCCCTTCGCTGCCACAGGACATCGGTACGGAGATCACGTCGCTGCGTGGTTTCGCGGCGCCGCCGAAGGCAAGCAGACGTGGTTGCCGCTCCGCGAGCGACGCAATGGCGTGGCGGGTCACCTCGGGCAGGGTGCAGCTGCCGCCGATCCACCCGTGCACGGTCCCGTCGACCGTGATGACCGCGGTGTTGCCGGACGCCGCCGAGCTGGGGCGTTCCCGCCGGACCACGGTCGCGATCGCGTAGGGTGTCTCCTGGTCCAGCAGGCGCGCCGCGAGGCGGAGCAGATCGCTATCCATCGGTTCCCGACGCGGACGATGGGGTTGGCGTGACCGGCATCGGGACGGTGGTCGCGCGCGCCCTCCTGGCCAGCATTTCACGGATCCACTCGTAGTCTTCGGGGCGGTCAAGATCCCGTCCGGCCTCCGAGGGCCAGACCATTTCGACCGCTTCTTGCCGGTGGCGCCGCACGATCTGGCGGCCGCAACGGGCGTCCATCTCCCGGAGTTCGCCGAAGAGGCGGCGGTCGTAAAGGATCGGCGGGGCGTTGATGTCGCCGCCGTAACGGGATGCCACCAGGGGGGCGCCGGATTCGCGGTAGCGCTCGACCAGCGCGCCCAGCATCGGGGGAGTGACCAGCGGCATGTCGGCCAGCATCACGATGGCGGCCGCGCAGGCGGTCGGTTCCACCGCCCCGATCCCCGCCGCCACCGACGTGTGCGTCCCGTGCGCGTGCTCACTGTTGAAGACGCTCCGGCACCGCAAACCGTGCAATTCGCCCTCCACCACCTCACGCGCATGCCCGGTCACCACGATCACCGGATCCAGCCCGGCGGCGATCGCCGTGCGGGCGGCACGCCGAACCACCGTCTCGCCGTTCAGCTCCAGCAGCAGCTTGTTGCGCCCCATCCGCGTCGACGCACCCGCCGCGAGGATCACGGCCGCTACCTGGTGGGCGGCATTCGCGTCATGGCGGGTGGCATCCGCAGCCGACCGGCCTGGCGTCCCGGCCACCTCCGGCTGTCCCGCCCCGTTCCTCACCCGCCTGCTCCGCCCAGCCCCGGGGACGACGCGCTCTCCACCCACGCCGACCACCACAGCGACGCCAGCATGCGCGCCCCCGCGGCGAGACGCTCAGCGGCAAAGGCACGGGCTGCGGGATCCGCGGGCGTCTCCGGATCGAATCCCACGTCCCGGTCCAACCGGTACAGGGTCTCCACCTCGGCGTGCGATTCGAGGATGTGGCCGCGGACGGCCTCCCGGGCCGCGCCGGCCACCGACGCCGGCTCTCCTGCGCGCATGAGTCGCGCCAGGTCGCTGTCCGTCAGATGCGCCTCGACGAAGTAGCGCTCGAAGCGCGCATGGAACCCGTTGTCGCGGGTGTACCCTTCGGGGTTCGGGGTGTCCCGGTCCCAGCCGTTGAAGTGGATGGTGGTGTGGTGGGGCTGGGAGGCGTCGGTCACGTAGTGCCCCAGGATGCCGGCGTCGTTGACGATCCGCTCCTCGATCCACTCGCGCCGCTCGGGGTCCGTCTCGGCGCGCCACATCCGCCATCCGTTTACCGTGCGCTGGTACAGTTCCATGATCCGGTACGGGAGGAAGCCGGCGTCACGCTCGGGGCGCTCCAGGCCCGCCTCGTAAAGCAGCCTCAAATAGGTGAACCGGTCGGGCGCATCAAGGGCGCCGTCGGGCACGTTTTCCAGGTCGATGTAGTGATCGTACTGGAAGGCCTGGTCCATTTCGCGACGCACGCGCACGCGCCAGCGGTCCGGTTCAGGGTTGAGGTAGACCAGCTGGGAACCGGCGTCGCGGAAGAAGGCGGGCATTTCGGCGGGAAGGGTGGCGGCGGCGGCCCGCGCAGCCATTTCATGGCCCACGTAGCCCCATGGCGGGCTGGACCCGGGGTCGCGGGGAGCCGACCAGCCGGCAAGGAGCAACGCCACGAAGCACGTCCCTCCCAACGCCGTCATTCGCAACGATTTCATCGGGCCACCTGCTCGCGCGCCATCACGAACGGCGACCTCTGCACCGTCGGCATGACCAGCATGTTCAGCACGTTCACCCGCGGCCGCGTGTTCAGCACATAGTACACCGCGTCGGCAATGTCTTCGGGCATGAGCGAATCCACTCCTTCGTAGACGGTCCGGGCGCGCTCCTCGTCGCCCCTGAAGCGGACCAGCGAAAACTCCGTCTCGACGAGCCCGGGATCCACCGAGGACATGCGCACCCTCGTCCCCACCAGGTCCAGGTTCGCGGCATCGGTCAGGGCTCGCACGGCGTACTTCGTCGCGCAGTAGACGTTGCCCTTCGGGTAGACCATGTGCCCGGCGATGCTCCCGATGTTCACCACATGCCCACTGTCGCGGGCGATCATCCCGGGCAGGATCGCCCGCGTCACGTTGATGAGCCCCTTGACGTTGGTGTCGATCATGTCGTCCCAGTCCTCGTGGCTCCCCTCCTGAAAGGTGTCGAGGCCGCGGGCGAGACCGGCGTTGTTGAGCAGGATGTCGACCGTCACGCCCTGCCCATCGAGCCATTCCATGCACCTCGTCACGCCATCGCGGTCCCTCACGTCGACCGCTCGCGTGCGGACATCGACGCCGGTCGCCGCGAGCTCGCCGGCAAGCGCTCCCAGCCTGTCGCTCCGCCGCGCGATCAGCACGAGGTTGACGCCCGCTTCGGCCAGCGTTCGCGCACACGCCTCACCGATTCCGGCCGTGGCGCCGGTGACCATTGCCGTCCTGCCTCGGATTCGGTTCATGTGAGCGGGTGGGAGTCGGTTCTTCCGGTGCGTGACAGAGTGGGCCGGGCGGCATCGACACCTGCGGGGGCGCGGTCCGGGATGCGTGGCGGGCCGCCGGGCAGGCCCATTCTAACCGGACGGAAATGAGGCCAGCAAGGCCGGAAACCGGGAGAATCGATCGCCTCTGGCTTGCAAATGTCAACTGTGAATTACATAATGTCATGTATAGTTTACATAATCCGTTGCTTGAAAACAGTGGGCGGCACGTTCAGGCAACAGCGGGAGTTTCATCGGAGCACGGGCACCTAAGCGCGCCAGCGGCATCCGCGGGAATCTCCCGAACTCCGCGCTTCAGTGGTTTTCCGCTTGGATCCCGGATCCGGATTCAGCCGGTTGGACCGGAGTTTCCGCTTCCCAAATCCTACGGTGTCGTACAGAATAAATGCCTCGCCAACGCACCTTGCGGGCAATTCAGGCATCCCGCATCCCGTCCCCCGCCGGCCAAATCGCCCAGGAGCCCACCGTTGAGCAACGCCAAGGTCACCCACTACCGCGTCGCGGACCAGCCGACGGAAGAGCTGAACCCGCTGATCTCCCGCAGCCTGATCACCGGCGAGCGGTCCATGCTCGCGCACGTGTACCTGAAGAAGGGCGCGGTCGTGCCGATGCACTCGCACGACAACGAGCAGATCA
>VXOC01000131.1 GCA_009840215.1 Gemmatimonadota bacterium
CCCGCACCACATACATCCCGTCGGCGTCGATCGCGACCGAGAAGGTGCGGCTGCGGTGGCGGATCTCCTCGGCCTTGAGCTCACCGTCGCGCGACAGCGTCTTCCATCCTCTCACCAGCCATTCCAGCCGCGCCGCGGACGTCGACTGCGCATACTCGAGCAGCGTCGCCTCGGTCTCGGGCGTCGCGACCCGGGTCATCGTGCGCACCTTCGTGTAGGAGAGCTGGCCGCTCTTCATGACCTCGGCCGTCAGGGGGAGTTCCTCCAGCGCGTGGGCGACCCGCACGTTCTCGCGCGCGGCGGCCAGCGTGCGCCCGGTGCGCCACGCGAGCCATTCGGCACACGAAGTAAAGTTGTCGGCCCACCCCTTCGCGCCGGTCGAAGTCGGCGACGAGGGTGAGCATTTCAAAGGTGGCGATGTTGATGCTGGCGGCGAGTTGGGCAATGCGTTCGCCGAGTTCGAAGAGGTCGTCGGACATGGTCGGGTCTCCTGAAATGTGAGTGCGGCAAAGGGTCTTCGGGGGGCGCGGCGTGCGCACCTGCTACAATATACGCGGGGTGATTTCGGCCTCTCAGGATGGCTCAGGAAGCGAAAACCGGGGGTGGAGGCAAAGCAAATGGATCACGAGTCCGACCGACGCGTCCCCCGGGCCTTCCAGCGCCCGCTGAGGGGCATCGAGGAAGCGGTCCCCGACGCCGCGAGAGCGCGAATTCAAAACCGTACATAGTCAAATCGGCCTGTGATCAGACGATTTGGGACGCTCATGCTCGGATGGGACCGCGAACTGGTGATTCCCGTCGGGAGGGGCACATGGATCCGAGAACCGGCGATCCGGGAACCGCGATGCCGGGGAGGCCCGGACCCGGAGTCAAGCCGCCCGCCCGCCGCCGCGGCAAATCAAGGGACAGCCGCATGCTCGATTGGGACGCCCCGGCTCGATTGGACGCCCAGGCTCGATTGACTCCGCTCCCTGCCTCAGTCGGGCACCCGCTCCATCCCCGCCGCGAAGTCGGCATTGCGCCGCGGCGGGTTCACCCAGCCGACCCGCCGCCACGGCTTGACAGCGCTTTCTCGGCACCCGCCGCACCGTCTTACGACATTTCACGTGTGACACTACACTAGGTTGATTCCCCGACCTGCCCCACCAATTCCTCCACCATCCCTCCGAGTCCCAAAGCCTCCACGTCCCCCGGCAACGGATAGCGTTCGTCCCCACCGTATACCACGAACGCGCGGTCGGGCCCGACATCATCGAGCGCGATCCGGAGCGACCTCGCAGGCGCGGTGGCCCTGCGAATGGGCGAGCATGGTCCGGAAGCGGCGCAGGGTTTCGGCGGGAATGCGGGGTCCCAGCATTGGGATGTCGCGCTCCAGGTACGTGCGGATGAAGGCGATGCCGCACCGAGCCGAGGTAGCCGCGCGCGACGAATCAAAGTCAACTATGATTGACATTATGGAAAGTTAAGTTTACGTCTGCGTGGGACGCCCCGGCAGAACGCCCCCAAGGGCGCCGCGACTAGATCTCCCCCCGCCGCACCGCCCAAACCGCGTAGTGACTCGCCCTCGCCGCGAGCGCCATGTACGTCAGCGACGGATTCTGGCATGCCGACGAGGTCATCGCCGCGCCGTCGACCACGAACAGGTTGGGCACGTCCCACGCCTGGTTGTGCGCGTTGAGGACCGAGGTGGCCGGGTCGCGCCCCATGCGTGCCGTGCCCATTTCGTGGATGGTGAGGCCGGGCGGGGTCATCTCGCTGTCGATCGTGATGTTGCGGCCGCCGCCCGCATCCAGCATCTCGGCCGCGCGTTCGGCGGCATCGCGCATCATGAGGCGTTCGTTCTCGCTCCACTCGCAACTGATCCGCAGCGCCGGGATCCCCCACTTGTCGACCTGTTCGGGGTCGAGGGAGACGTGATTCTCCTCTCGCGGCAGGCACTCGCCGAAGCCGTTGATCCCGAACGACCACGCTCCCGGACGCATGAGTTCGTGCTTGAAGTCGGCGCCGTATCCCGCCATTGACACGCCCCGCCCCCACCCGGCCCGCGACGCCGAGCCCTGGTAGCCGTACCCGCGCAGGAAGTCGGACGAAGGCTCGGTCACGTTGGCGAAGCGCGCGACATAGATGCCGTTCGGGCGCCGGCCGCGCGTCGTGCGGTCCTCCCAGCCGTCGAAGGTCGCGCGCGCGCCGACGCCCATGGTGTGATCCATGAGGTACTTGCCGAGCACACCGCTGGAGTTGGCCAGGCCGTCGGGGAAGTCGGAAGAGGTGGAGTTGAGCAGGATGCGGGTGGACTCCAGCGCGGAGGCGGCGAGGAAGACCGTGCGGGCGTGGAATTCGAGCTCCTCGTGCGACTCTGCATCGATGACGCGGACGCCGGTGACGCGGCCGGCGGCGGGATCCCAGATCACACTCGGCACCACGCTGTTGGGACGCAGCGTCAGGCGGCCGGTCGCTTCGGCCGCGGGCAAAGTCGCATTGATCGAACTGAAGTAGCTGCGCGTGCGGCACCCGCGGTGGCACGGACCGCAGTAGTGGCAGGCGCTGCGACCCCTGTGGTCCACGGTCAGGACGGCGGTGCGGCCGACCGTCATGCGCCGCCGTCCGCCGAAGGCCCTGTCGATCGCCCCGGCCACGTGCTCCTCTACGCACGACATCTGCATGGGCGGCAGGAAGACCCCGTCGGGGACCTGCGGCAGCCCCTCGGCCCGTCCGCTGATTCCCGCGAACGCCTCGACGTGGTCGTACCAGGGGGCGAGGTCGGCGTAGCGGATCGGCCAGTCCACGCCGTACCCGTCCCGGGCGTTGGCCTCGAAATCGAGGTCGCTCAGCCGGTAGCACTGGCGCGCCCACATGATCGACCGTCCGCCCACCTGGCGCCCGCGGATCCACAGGAAGGGCTTGCCCGAGTCGGTCGTGTAGGGGTTCTCGATGTCGTTGACGAAGAACTTCCGCGCCACCTCGTCGCAGGCGTAGCACTCGCGCTGGACGGGCTGCTCGGCGGCGAGCGCCTTGCGGTCGTTCCAGCCTCGGTACGGCATCTCGTAGGTGGGGAGGTGTTCGGCGTAGTCGCGCTCGGGGACGATCATGGGCCCGGCCTCGAGGACCAGGACGCGGGCGCCGAGTTCGGTGAGCTCCTTGGCGGCCCACCCGCCCGCCATGCCGGAGCCGACGACGATGGCGTCGTATTCCTGGCGGCGGGGACGGATGTTCATCGGCCGACCTCCGCCGGGGTCAGTGGCACACACCCCTCGAAAGTGCGGAACGAAGTGCGATGCCCCAGCGCCGCCAGGCCCACCTCCGAGGTGAAGTAGGCGGTGATTGTGAAACGTTTCACATGGTGGAAGAAGTGACGGGACGCGCTCGCATCGGGGTCCTCGCGCAGGCGGGCGACTTCCGCGTCGAGTCCGCCGACGTATTCGGCTTGCTGCTCGGCGGTGCAGTCCGCGAAGTCGGCGCCGAAACGTTCCCGGGCCGCGGGGTCCACCGTGTCGAGTCCTGCGAGAAAGAGGTCGCGGTCGCCGTCGTCGAGCCAGCCGTCCACGAGCGCCGCCACAAACTCGGTCACGCCCGCCTGCGATGCGCCCGGCGTGTCCGTCTCGGGGATGATGACCTCGGCCAGCGCGGCCATGACGCGGGTGCGGGACGGGGTGAGGTGGGTCGAGTTGCCGGGAGAGGGAGACGTTTTGCGGACGCGGTCGCTCCACGCCAGCAGCTCCGCGAAGGCGCCGGAGGGCACGAGGAGAGGACCGGCCGCCACTCCCCCCAGGACGCCGATGGCCTGCCTTCGCTTCATGCGCTACCGTACCCGTTGATCGGGACTGCTGAACCGCAGTCGTGAGCGTTCACAGCATCGAATGGGTTTCAGAATGCCGAACCTTACGCGTCGTCAGGCCCTCAGGGCAACCGGAGCTGCGTCACTGGGCGTGATTGCGGGGGGAGCAGTCGGGCGGGCGCATGGGCAGGTGGGTGTCGGCGGGCGGGAAGCCGGCGGGCGAGTCAATAGCCGGATGGGCCCCGGCCGGCAGGGGGACTCAGGGTACGCCGATGGGCAAGGCATCACCCAGTCCGTCGCGCGCTGGTGCTTCGCCGACATTCCCCTGCAACCCTTCTGCGCCGCAGTCGCCGAGATGGGCCTCACCGCCATGGACCTCCTCAAGGTCGACGAGTGGGCCGTCGCCCACGACCACGGTCTCACCGTCTCCTGCGGCGATGTCGGAGCCGGGACGATCGAGGACGGGCTGAACGAGCCCGCCAACCAGGCGGCCATCATCGGCGCGTTCGAGGAGCACATCCCCCGGGCCGCGCGTGAAGGCGTCCCCAACGTCATCTGTTTCTTCGGCAACCGCCGGGGCATGGCCGACGGTCCCGCGATCGAGAACTCGATCCGCTGCCTGCGCGAGTGCGCCCCGATCGCCGAGTCGGAAGGCGTCACCATCCTGGTCGAAGTGCTCAACTCGAAGGCGGGCGGTCACGTCGACTACATCGGCGACCAAATGTCCTATGCACTGGAGATCATGCGCGCGGTGGACTCCCCCCGCGTGCGCATCCTGTACGACATCTACCACATGCAGATCATGGAGGGCGACATCATCCGCACCCTGACCGACGCGCGCGACTGGATCGGCCACTATCACACCGGGGGCGTCCCCGGGCGGGCCGAAATCGACGGGACGCAGGAACTGTACTATCCGGCGATCGTGCGGGCGATTCGTGAGACGGGGTTCGACGGGTTCATGGCCCACGAGTTCATTCCGCGCAGTGGCGAGCCGCTACGGTCGCTGGCGGAGGCGGTGGAGTTGTGCGCACAGGGGTGAGCGGGCCGGCTATTGGCGGACGCCGGTGGAGCGACTGCTGGCAGAATCCGCAAGCAGTCTGGTCGCTGTAGAAGAGGACGCGACAGCTGTGGACGGTGTTCGACCTGGAGGGGCGGGTGATTCAGGTTTGGGAGCTGGAGCGAGTGGGCGGACGGGTCATTGACTTCGCCCCGAAGCGCTCGGAATCACCACGAACCCGGTAACCGCGGCGTAGGTCGCGCCGAAGACCGCCCCCCCCACCCCGCCCCCGGTATACTCG
>VXOC01000231.1 GCA_009840215.1 Gemmatimonadota bacterium
GGGTTGGGGGGGGAAGACGGTGGTTCTGACGGGTGCGTTGGAGTCGTTCTCGAGAGGGGAACTGAAGAAGGTGCTGGAGGGGTTGGGCGCCCGCGTGACGGGGTCGGTGAGCGGCCGCACTGACCTTCTGATCGCCGGGGAGAACCCCGGGGCGAAGCTGGAGAAGGCGCGGCGGCTGGGGGTGGAGGTGCTGGATGAGGCGAAGTTGCGGGCACGTCTGGAGGGGGGCGAGACGCCGTGACCAACGCCCAGCTCGGCGGGTTCGTCGCGGAGTTGGCCGACCTGATGGCTCTGGACGGGGCCGACCGGCGCCGGGTGTCGCACTACCGCCGAGCCGCCACGGTGATCCGCCGCTTCGACCATTCGCTCGCGGCGCTGATCGAGGGGGGGACAGACCTGTCCCGGGTGCCGGGGGTCGGGAAGGGGTTGGCGGCCTTCCTGGGAGACCTGGTCCGCGGGGGCACTTCGCCGCGTCTGGAGCGCTACCGGGAGAGGGTCCCGGCGGGGCTGCCGGGGGTGCTGCGCCTGGACGGTGTCGGCGTGACGAAGGCGCGTGCGCTGTGGGCGGCCGGGATCGATTCGGTGGAGAAGCTGGGCGAGGCGCTGGCCAACGGCGAGCTTCGCGGGATGCACGGGTTCGGGCCGGCGGTGGTGGGGCGGGTGCGCAGGGGACTTGCGGAGATGGCGGCCCTCTCGGAGAAGGCGCTGCTGTCGCAGGCCGACCGGGTGGCCGGCGCGGTGGCCGAGCATCTACGGGGTGGGGCGGTGGTGGTGGAGGTGGCGGGGGACTTGCGCCGGCGCGTGGAGATCGTGGGCGTGGTGGACCTGGTATGCGCCGCCGAAGCGGAAGATCTGTGGGCGGAAGCGGTTGCGATTGAGCGGGCGTCCCTGTCGAGCGGACGGGGGACCAACCCGGTTGAACTTTCTCTCGATGGCGTACGTAGCAGATTATGGGCCGTGCCGCACGGGGTGACCGGTGCCGTAGCCCACCACTTGACGGGTCCGCCGGCGTATCTGGAGGCGCTCGGGGACCGGGCACGCGGCAAGGGCCTCGAGCTGACCCCGGCCGGGCTCCGCGGGACGGACGGAGAGAGTACTGCTGAGGACGCGATCTACGCCGCCCTGGGCCTGCCGTGGATTCCGCCGGAAGTGCGCGAGGACGCCGCCACCCTCGCCCGGGCCGACCGCGGCCTCCCCCGCCTGGTCGAGCGGGGCGACATCAAGGGCGACCTCCACATGCACACGACCTGGAGCGACGGGGCCGCCACGGTGCGGCGCATGGTGCAGGCGGCCGCTGCCAGGGGATACCGCTACGTTGCCATCACCGACCACTCCCCGTCGACCGGGGTGGTCGGGGGTCTGGACGCGGCCAGGCTCCGTGCACAGGCCGCCGAGATCGCGCAGGTGCAGGAAGACCATCCCGACATCCGCATCCTGCGCGGCTGCGAGGTGGACATCCTGCCGGACGGCTCCCTCGACCTCGACGACGACATCCTGTCCGAGCTGGACGTGGTCCTCGCGTCGGTCCACTCGGTCTTCGACATGACCGAGACCCGCATGACCGACCGGATCATCCGCGCGATGGAGAACCCCTTCGTCGACATCCTCGGTCACCCCACGGGGCGGAAGCTGGGGCGGCGGGGTCCGTACCCGGTCGATGTGCGTGAGATTCTCCGTGCGGCACGCCGCCTCGATGTCGCCGTGGAGGTCAACGGCAGTCCCCGGCGGCTCGACCTGGACCAACGCGGTTTATCTTTGTGTGAGGAGCTAGGTGTTAGAGTCGTTGTGAGTTACGACGCCCACTCGGTCACCCGGCTGGACAATGTGAACTACGGTGTCGACCAGGCACGGAGGGGTTGGTTGCAGAGCGATCAGATCGTGAACACGGGTACACTCGACGAAGTGTCGAGGTGGATCGGCCGGAGGCGCGGTTGAGCGACCTGTTCTGGAATATCCTGTTGCTGATCGGTGGGTTCGGCGCCCTCTGGTTCGGAGCCGAGTGGCTGGTGCGCGGGGCTGCCAGGATCGCCACCGACATGGGCATCAGTCCCGTCGTCATCGGTCTGACGCTCGTTTCACTGGGGACATCGGCGCCGGAGCTGGTGGTGGGGGTCGTCGCCGCGCTCGATGATCGGACGGGACTGCTCATCGGCAACGTGATGGGCTCGAACCTGGCCAACATCGGCCTGATCCTGGGGGCTACGGCGGTGATCCGGCCGCTGGCGGTGGCGGACCGGGTGATCAGCAGGGATGTCCCGATCATGGTGCTCGTCACGATCTTCATCTTCCCGTTGGTGCTGGACAATGCGGTGGTTGTGGGAGACGGCCTGATCCTGCTGGGGGTGCTCGTCGTCTATGTGGCCTTCACCTTCCGCACGGCTGACGAGGACCTGTCGCAGCTGGGGCAGGGAGCGGATGCCGACTCCGGAGAAGGGGAGGACGCGGCACACGGACTGCTCCTGAACCTGGGGCTGGTGGCGGCGGGCGCGGTCGGTCTCGCTCTCGGCGGTCAGGCGATTGTCAAGGGCGCCTCCTTCCTGGCGTCCGAGCTGGGGGCGAGCGAGGAGCTGATCGGTCTCACCGTGGTCGCCGTGGGGACATCGCTTCCGGAACTGGTGACGGCGGTCGTCGCCGCGGCGCGGCAACAGGCGGACATCGCCGTGGGCAATATCGTGGGATCGAACATCTTCAACCTGACCGCGGTACTGGGTGTCTCGGCGCTGGTGAGCGAACTCCCCGTGGATTCGTCGATCCTGACGCGCCAGCTGCCGGCCGTGCTGGCCATTTCGCTTCTCGTATGGCCGATCACCGCAAGTGCCAGCAGGGTCAGGCGCTCGGAGGGTGTCCTGCTGCTGGTGGCCTACTTCGGCTTCATGATCTGGATCGGCTTTGCCTCCTGAGAAGGGACCCGACGACGGTTCGCGGGAACAGTGGGCCGCGCGGCTGTCGCGGGTCGAATCGCGGAATGTCACCTTCCTCGAGAGTCTCCCACCCTTCTGGACACACGCCGCCGGAGCTGCGGTCCGGGATGCCTCGGGCAGGACGTACCTGGACTTTTCCGGTGCCTTCGGCGTCGCCCTGGCAGGGCACCGGCACGGGCTGATCGCGGACAGGATCAGGGAACAGGCAGGCCGTCTGGTCCACGGAATGGGAGACATTCACCCTCCCGCGATCAAGGTCGAGTTCCTGGAGGCGCTGGCCGCGCTGCTGCCCTGGCGGTCGCCCCGGACGATTCTGGGGCTCAGCGGCTCGGACGCCGTCGAGGCCGCGCTGAAGACGGCCCACCTCGCCACGGGACGACCCGGTATAGTCGCCTTCGAGGGCAGCTATCACGGACTGACCCTCGGAGCCCTTGCGGCCACCGACCGGGATCACTTTCGCCGGCCCTTCACCTCGCGGCTGGCGGATCACGTGCGGTTCGTGCCCTTTCCGTCGTCGCCTGGCGAGGGGGAAGCGGTCCTGGATCAGGTGTCCGAGCTGCTCGCGGGCAAGGCGCCGGTGCCTGCGGGCGCGGTGATCGTGGAGCCCATCCAGGGACGCGCGGGTGTCCGGATTCCGCCCGACGATTTCCTGGCCGAACTCGGGAAGCGGACGCGGGAGGGCGGCGCGCTGCTGGTCGCCGACGAGATCTTCACGGGCATGGGACGAACCGGGTCCCTCTTCGGCTGCGACCACGACGGGGTCGTCCCGGATCTGATCTGTCTGGGGAAGGCGCTTGGCGGGGGCATGCCGCTCTCGGCGTGCTGCGGTCCCCGCGAGGTGATGGATGCGTGGCCGCCGTCAACGGGCGAAGCCGTTCACACGAGCACGTTCCTGGGTCATCCGCTGAGTTGTGCGGGCGGGCTGGCGTTCCTGGCCGTCCTCGAAGCGCACGATCTGGCCGGATGCGCAAGACGGCTGGGGGACCAAGCGCTCGGGTACCTGAAAGCCGAGCTGGACGGGTGCGAGCGCGTGGCGGAGGTGCGGGGCAGGGGGCTCATGCTGGGCGTGGAGTTGCGTCAGCGTGGAGGCGCGGCACCCGGAGCCGAAGCTGCGGCGCAGGCCCTGGAGCAGGGATTGATCGTCCTGCCGGCCGGCGCTTCGGGCGAAGTCGTGGAATTGACGCCGCCGGCAACGCTCACGCGCCGGGAGCTGGAGGCCGGGTTGCAGATCCTGGTGGGTGCGATTCGCTCAGCGGGCTGAAGTCGCGAAGTCGATGCGTTCCGCCAGATTGAGGTCCCGCTCGGTCACGCCCCCCGCATCGTGGGACCACATCCTGAGAATGACCCTGTCGTAGCGAACATCGATATCGGGATGGTGCTTCAGCTCGTCCGCGATCGTGGCCACACGGTTGACGAACACGATGGCGCTGCGGAAAGACTGGAAGGCGTACTCCTTGCGGATGGCGCCGTCGCGAAACCGCCACCTCGGGTGGGCCGCTGTCCAGGCCTCTATTTCTTCCGGCCGGAGTTTCTCTGCCATCAGCGTCTCCTCCCGTCTCGACAGCCGCTTCCGGGTATTGGGATCCGGGACAACCACTTGTAGTATAACCGTGCCGGAAGCCGGGGTGCACCCGGGACTCGCGCTGCCCACGCCGGCTGAATGACGAGATCGGGATGATCATGCATCGTCGCTATTGACCCTCGCCCCGGAAACCGATACGATTAGGGTCTTGCTGCGGGGTGGAGCAGTCTGGTAGCTCATCGGGCTCATAACCCGAAGGTCGCGGGTTCGAATCCCGCCCCCGCTATGACTGCATCGGAATCCGGAACGCCGCCTCGCGCGGCGTTTCTGGCGTAGCGGCCCGGCGTAAGGGCCGTCGGCATCGACCAGGCCGCCCGGTATCGGGCCCTAGCGGGCTCGGGTACCGGTCCAGCCCGGTCGGTTTTTGTCGGTTCGATGTCGGAAAAGCGAAGGCCAGGTAGCTCAGTTGGTAGAGCACGCGACTGAAAATCGCGGTGTCGGCGGTTCAATTCCGCCCCTGGCCATGAGAAAATAGGTCCGTAGCTCAATTTGGTAGAGCACCGGTCTCCAAAACCGGCGGTTGGGGGTTCGAGTCCCTCCGGGCCTGT
>VXOC01000206.1 GCA_009840215.1 Gemmatimonadota bacterium
AGATGTGTATAATCTACAGGGACGTGGTTGAGGGGGAGGGCAGCGTTTGCAGACCGCGAGGGCGGAGAGGGGCGACTCTTTCCGCCCTCGCTGTAGTCCGGTGTTCCTAACAACCGGGGCACCGAGCGTGTCCCTGTAAGTGGGCGGGCCGGGGCGGCGCCGGAAGTCGCTCCAGCCTGCCGCTTGACCCAGTATAGTCCTTCCCCTCCGGAGACCAGGGAACATGCGTCTACCTCGCCTTTTCAACGGAGTCCGCCGGCCGGCAGCCCGTGGAGTGAATACCCCCGGCATTCGAGATCGTCTGGTCGATTCCGGGCCGTTGAATCCTGGCCGGAGCGCCCTTTCCCTGGCCGCGACGAGCCTGGCGCTCCTTGCGGCGTCGGTTCCGCTGGCCGCCCAACAGGGAACCATCACCTACAACCATGTGGTCAAGCGGGAGCTTCCGCCCGGCTTCGCGCAGAGGATGCGGGAGCCTCCACCGCCGCAGACCAACACGATGGTGCTCCACTTCAGCCCGACGGTCTCGTTGATGGTTCGGGGCGCGAATCAGCGACGTGAAGGTGAGGGCGGGCGACGCTTTGGCGGAGGAGGGGACCGTGCGGTGGACGGGGCCGGTTTTCGTGATCGGCGCGGAGGCGGAAGATTCGGGTTCGGGTTCCGGCCGGGCATGGGTCCGGACCAGGCGAGCACGCTGCAGGCCGCCTACGTGGACTATGGGGAAGGGACCTTGGTCGAAGGCCGCCGGTTCCTTGGCCGCGACTTCCGCGTCACGCGGGAGCGGCCCTCCTACGGGTGGCGCATTGGGGTCGAGCAGGCGGAGCACCTCGGGTACACCGTCATGAGGGCCACCGCGGAGCACGACAGCACGACGGTCGAGGCGTGGTTCACGCCGCAGATCCCCGTCCCGGGCGGGCCTGCGTCATACGGAGGACTGCCGGGGATGATCCTCGTACTCTCTCTGAACGACGGCCAGACGCAGTACCAGGCGACCGAGGTGGCGCTGACGGAACTGGAAGCGGGATTGATCGGTCCGCCGGAAGAGGGGGACGAGGTCTCGTACGAGGAATTCGAGCAGCTCGTGAAGGAGAGGCTCGAGGAGATGACAAGATCGAGAAGGCCCCCGGGATCGGACGGCGGGCTGCGGGAGAATGAACAGTGACGAACTCGAAGCATTGCGTGGAACCGAACCGGACCGGAACCCGCCGGGGCACCGGCGCCCGTTTCCTGGCCATCACGGCGGCCGCGGCTGCGTTCCTGGCCATGGGGACGCCCGCCGGGGCACAACAGGAATACGATGTCCGCGGCTCGGTGGCGGATTCCGCGAGCGGCAGCCTCGAGAACGCGATGGTGGTGGCCCTGAGCCGTGAAGACTCGGTGCTGGTGAAGTATGCGCTCACGAACAGCAGCGGCAACTTCGTCCTCGAGAACCTGCTCCCGGGCGAGTACATCCTGCAGGTTACGCTGATCGGCTACGCGGCCATGCGCAGCGATTTCGACGTCACCGACGCCGATGTCGACCTGGGCGCGGTGACCATGACGATGGAGGCGATCGAAGTCGACTCCCTGGTGGTGAGCATCGAACACGTCCCCTTCATCAACCGGCGCGATACGCTGAGCTACAACATCGATGCCTTCCCGACACCGCCCAACGCACTGGTCGAAGACCTGCTGCGCCGCCTTCCCGGGATCGATGTCGACACCGATGGAACGATCACGGCGCAGGGTCAGGAGGTCCAGAACGTCCTGGTCGAGGGCAAGGAGTTCTTCGGCCGGGACCCGAGGATCGCGACGCGCAACCTGCCGGCTGACGCGGTCAAGCAGGTCGACGTGTATGACAAGCAGTCGGATATGGCCGAGTTCACCGGAATCCCCGACGGAGAGGACGAACGCACGATCGATCTGAGACTGCGGGAAGAGGCCAGGGTCGGGTACTTCGGCCGGGCGACGGGTGGCTTCGGGGGCGACGTGAACAATGCCGGCCGTCTGGGCCCGTCCATTGGCAACGACCCGGTTGGAAACCACCTGCGCTACGACGGCAGGTTCAACCTGAACCGCTTCTCGCCGACACAGCAGCTGGCCCTGACCGCAAACACGAACAACGTCAATCAGGAAGGGTTCTCCTGGGAGGACGGGGGCGGACGAGGTGGTGGCGGCAATGACGGATTCACCGAGTCGCTGGGGCTCGGATTGAACGGCAGCCGCGACTTCGGCAGCGACAACACCTGGCTCAGGGGCAGCTACTTTCTGAGCGCGGTGGACAACGAGCAGAACCGGACTCTGCAGCAGCAGGCGCTCTTCGGCGCCAACGTCGCGTCGCAGGTCGACGAGACGCGCGACCAGGAGTCGGGCAACAACAACCATCGCCTGAACCTGAACGGACAGTACACCTTCTCGCCGGGTCACCAGCTGCGCATCCGCGCAAACGTGAACGCCGGGTCCTCGTCGTCGGAGTCGTTCCAGAATCGCGTGACCCAGACGGCGAATGGCCAGCCGCTCAACACCGCCGAGACCACCAATCTCGTGGAGAGCAGCCAGCAGCGCGGGGATGTCCGCCTCACCTGGCGCAAGCGCCTGGGCGACGGCGGCCGCAGCCTGGTGGCGGAATACCGCGGCGCGCTTCAGAATTCCGATCGCGTGACCGATCTCGATTCGAAGATCACGGGCGAGTCGCGAGGCGGGGGAGACCAGGAACGGCACATTCTGCAGGAGCAGAACAACCTGGGTGAGACCTGGAACAACTCCGGCCGGTTCTCGCTCACGCAGCGGCTGGGGGATTCCTTTTCGATGGAGGTCTTCGGCCGCGCCAACACGGTCGACCAGGACCAGGACCAGTCGGTGTACGACCTCACCGGGGATGAGCGGATTCGCAACCCGGACCTGAGTTCCGGATTCGAACGCGCCTACAGCTACATCAACGCCGGGACCCGCCTGAGCCGCAACTCGGAGAACTCCTGGGTCACGCTCGGAGTGCGGGGACAGCGTTCGTCGCTGAAAGGGACGATCGTGGACCGCGACGAGACGATCACCAGCGGCTACACGCACGTGCTCGCCAACCTGGACTTCAGGTGGCAGTTCAAGGAAGACCAGACCATCAGCTTCGAGTACGACGGTTCGACCAATGAGCCGTCTCTCACGGAGCTCCAGCCATTCGTCGACAACCGCGATCCCATCAACGTCTATATCGGCAACCCCGATCTTCAGCCCGAGTACACCCACGAATTCGAAGCCGACTACCGCTTCTTCGACCAGTTCAGCTTCCTGAACGTGTTCATGCGGACGGGCTTCGACTACACCACCAACCCCATCGCCCGCGCACGCGTCTTCGACGACCAGGGGTTCCAGACGATCACTCCGATCAACACCGACCCGGAGTGGTCGGCCAATACCAGCTTCAGCTTCGGAACGCCGATCAGGAGGCTCGGGGTCGACGTGGATCTGGACTACCGGATCAGCTACTCGAAGGGATGGGAGCAGGTGAACCGGCAAACGAACCAGAGCCGCGAGCTGAGGAACTCGGTCGAGGCCAGCCTGGAGAACCGCACCAAGGACCGCTTCGACCTTCGAGTCGGCGCGAACTTCACCTTCAACGACGTGGAGTACTCCCTGAACCAGTCGCTGAACCGCGACTACGTGAACAGCCGCTACTTCGCGAACGGGACCCTCTACCTCGGCGCCTGGACCTTCGGGTCGACCTTCAACTGGAGGGTGTACGACGAGGACATCTACAGCCAGGGTGGCCAGGCAGGCGGCGAGTCCTACTCGCCGGGCAGGGACGTCGCCCGCTGGGACGCCAGCGCATCGCGGCGGCTGCTCAACGACCGGGTCGAACTCCAGATCGACGCGTACGATCTGCTGAACCAGAACCAGGCCGTGAGCATCTCCAATTCCGCCAGCTTCATCGAGGAGCTGCGCACGGAGTCGCTCGGCCAGTACTTCATGGTGCGGATCATGTACCGGCTGGGGATGAGGGGTGGCTTCGGCCGGCCGGGTCGTGGAGGAGGGCGTGGCCGGTAGTCGGGTGGGTGGGGGAGGTTGCTGAAGAGGTCTCGACCGGAGATTGTCAACTCGACGTTACATTTTGTAATGCCGAGATTACAATTGGATCGAATCAGCGCCATTCTGCGCGGCGATGTCGGTGCGAGTCCCTGACCTCGTTTTGGTCGTTGCGCTGTTGGCCGTCGCCGGTTGCGCCGCCGACGACGCACCGGAGCCCGTCGTTTCCATCTGGGCCAACGGCACGTTCGACGACTGGGCCACCGTCCCGGTCACCGTAACCGATCCCCTCGGGGACGCCCCGCCCGGTTCCCCGGTCGACCTGGGCGCCGTCTCCGTGCAGGACGATCCCCGCTTCATCCACCTCCTCATCGCCGTGGGCGATACGGTGACGGTGCAGGGGATGCCGGGCATGGTCGAGGTGGTACTCGATGCCGACGGGGACCCGGGCACGGGTGGGCGGTACGGCGGGGTGGACGGGGCCGACCTGGTGGTCGTGCTGAGCCGGCAGGGCGACCCGATGGCGGACCGGCACGGTGCCGGCGTCGGGGTGCGGTGGGTCGGCGCGGATGGCCCGGGCGAGATCGAGGCCGCGGCGGTGGTGGGGCTTCTCGTGTCGCCGACGCACGCGTCCGACCGGTTCGAGGTGCGGCTGGAGCGCGGTGCGGTGACGGATGGGAGTGGGGTGGTCGTTGGACGGCTGAGGTATGTGCGCACCGGGATCCTGGTGGACGAGACGCCGGTGTTCCGGCACCGGGTGACGACGGAACCGGGTGAAGCTCCGCCGCTGTTGGGGGCCGACGCGGTGGCGCCGCCACGGGGTGCATTCCGCGTGGTGACGTGGAATGTCTCGGACGAGAATTTCCGCGATCGACCCGGAGCATTCCAGCGTGTCCTGGCGGCCCTGGCACCCGATGTGGTGCTCCTCGACGAGGTGTACGCGGAGGTGACCCTCAAGGAGTTGGCGAGCTTCGGGGAGGGGATGGGTGGGGCGGGTTTAAACATGACCGAGCCCCCGCGGCGGAGG
>VXOC01000240.1 GCA_009840215.1 Gemmatimonadota bacterium
GCTCCCCACCACCCAGCCACCATCAAACCCCACCGCCAACGCCCGCTCCGCCACCAGTCCCGCCGCATCGGCGCGCCGCTGACGATTGCGCGGCCGGGCCTCCCCATCCTCCCTCTGGTACAGCGCGTCGCTCGCCGCCTCGATCGCCCGCATCAGCACGGCGCCCACCTCCGGCTCGAGCCGCCCCCGCACCACATACATCCCGTCGGCGTCGATCGCGACCGAGAAGGTGCGGCTGCGATGGCGGACCTCCTCGGCCGCGAGCTCGCCGTCGCGCGACAACCTCTTCCATCCTCTCACCAGCCACTCCAGCCGCGCCGCCGACGTCGACTGCGCGTACTTCAGCAGCGTCCCCTCGGTCTCGGGCGTCGCGACCCGGGTCATCGTGCGCACCTTCGTGTAGGAGAGCTGGCCGCTCTTCATGACCTCGGCCGTCAGGGGGAGTTCCTCCATCGCATGAGCGACCCGCACGTTCTCTCGCGCGGCGGCCAGGGTGCGTCCGGTGCGCCAGGCGAGCCATTCGGCACACGACGCGAAGTTGTCGGCCCACCCCTCCCGCCGGTCGAACTCGGCGACGAGGGTGAGCATTTCAAAGGTGGCGATGTTGATGCGGGCGGCGAGATCGGCGATGCGTTCGCCGAGTTCGAAGAGGTCGTCGGACATTGGTGAAGTCTCCTGAAATGCAAGTGTGGCAAAGGGTTTTCCGGGAGGCAGCAGGTCCCGCCTGCTACAATATGCGCGGCGTGATTTCGGCCTCTCAGGACGGTCCAGGATGCGAAAACCGGGTGTGGAGGCAACACAAATGGGTCACGAGGCCGACCGACGCGTCCCCGGGCCTTCCAGCGCCCGCTGAGGGGCATCGTGGAAGCGGTCCCCGACGCCGCGAGAGCGCGAATTCAAAACCGTACATAGTCAAATCGGCCTGTGATCAGACGATTTGGGACGCTCATGCCCGGATGGGACCGCGAACCGGTGATCGTCCCATCGGGAGGGGC
Organism: Gemmatimonadota bacterium; assembly: GCA_009840215.1. Lineage (GTDB taxonomy): Bacteria > Gemmatimonadota > Gemmatimonadetes > Longimicrobiales > Gaopeijiaceae > Bin94. Next base: position 996 of record VXOC01000240.1, read on the forward strand.
ACATGGATCCGGGAACCGGCGGTTGGGGAACCGCGATGCCGGGGAGGCCCGGACCCGGAGTCAAGCCGCCCGCCCGCCGCCGCGGCAAATCAAGGGACAGCCGCATGCTCGATTGGGACGCTCCGGCTCGATTGGGACGCTTCGGCTCGATTGACTCCGCTCCCTGCCTGGCGTCATGTCATTCGGGCACCCGCTCCATCATGGCCGCGAAGTCGGCATTGCGCCGCGGCGGGATTACCCAGCCGACGCGCCGCCACGGTTTGATGGCGCTTTTTCGGCACCCGTCGCACCGTATTACGACATATCACGTGTGACATGAAACTGGTCGAAATACGCTTCCCGGTGACGGTCCATTACCGGCGCTCCGCGCCTTCCGCGTCGAGCTAGCCCGGATCTGGACGAACGATGTCCAGGCGCACCACATGGTTCACCCCCAGTTCATCGTCGTAGGTCGCATAGATTGCGCTGTCGGTGATCAACCTGATCCACATCCCTTCCACGCCTGGCGGAAGCTCCGGCTGCCCCAGGTACCTTCCCTCCCGGTCAAAGACGTCGAACGCCGCCCCGCCGGGTCCGGTTTTCCGCAACCAGAGGGTCCCGTCTTCCGATACCCAAAACCACCCATCGAAGGGCGGGTACACCCGGGGAACATCATCCACGCTGAGACGCGGAGTAATCCTGCTGGCTCCCTCGACGTACCTCTCGAGTCGTTCGAGGGCGGCGGCGCGCGCGGAGTCGGGGATCGCGACGGGCTCGTAGTGGCGCCGGATCGTGAGAAGCGTATCGCCTTCCGCGCTCATCCGGATGATGTCGTAGCTGCTTTCGCCGCAGTGTGCACACAGCAGCCACCAATCGGTCCCCCGGCCGCGTGGCAACCTGCTCGACCGGGCAAACGGCACTCCTTCCTCGATCCGATAGCCGCTGGGGTACTCGAACACGATCAGCTGCCTCTCCGGGAGTTCCAGCTTCGGCGGTTCGACCACACCGGCAGGATCGAGCAGCCCTTCGGAATTGAGGCGGAAGGCCCTGGTGAAGGACCGCTCGCTGTCCCGGTCCTATTCCGACAGGAGAAAGCGTCCGTCCTCCGTCCATCCTCTGAATCCGCCGCGCGTCATGGACACGCCCCGGTGCCCGCCGATCCTGGTCCCCGTCGTGTCGAAGATCTCAAAGCGACCGAGTTGGGTGTCCTCAACCCAGACCTCTCATTGTTGGGTATCCGTATTGCATCGAGCACATCGGCACCGTTGCTGCCCTTCCGAGGGGGCGCCTACCCGCCCGCCCCCGCCGTCCGCATCGCCGCCTGAATCGCTCCGGCCAGCCTCTGCGGATACATCGATCCCACGTAGATCTCCCGGCCGCCGTGCAGCTTCACGGCGACCGCCTGGTGGCCCCGGATCGTCCACGCCGTCCTGTTGCCGCGCCAACGGATCCCCCACCCGCCAAAGTCCCGCAACGGACGGTAAGTCGTCGGTCTTACGCCCTCGATGTCCTTGTACCAGATGCGCTTGCGCACCAGCTGCACCACCCCGAACGAAATGAAGATGTGGTCGGAACACACCTCCACATTCAGGCACATCCACACCGCGATGATGAGGGCGAACAGAACGATCAGGCCACCCGTGATCAGCGCCAGTTCCCTGGCCGACCCATCTGCCGGAGTCCCCCCGAGCACCGCGATGCCGTAGAGTTCATACGACAATCTTCCGACGCTGAGCAGGAATGCGGTGCCAAGGGTCAGCCAGGCCCACATGGGCGCCCAGGTGCGTTCCCGGTAACGGGCCCGTTTTGCTTTCATCTTCCGTCTCTTCGGTTCGGGCTCGAAGGCCCACGTTTGCGTTTCCCGCTTTTAGCCGCCCGCCACCTCCTCCAGCGCCCTCCGCGCGTACACCGGCACCATCGCGCGGCGCCACTCCGGATCCACGATGATATTGTCGAGCGGCCGGCACTGCGACCAGGCGCGGCTCGCAAGCGCCTCGATCAGATCGCCCGTCAGCCGCTCACCGGCCGCGATCTCCTTCCAGCCGGCCAGCACGCGTGGCCTGGCACCCAGCGCCGAGACGACACCAGCGATTTCCGCCACGGTTCCGTCCGCGGCAAAGTCGGCCACCACCGCCACCGAAAGCAGTGGAAAGTCGATCGAGTGGCGCTGGCGCAGCTTGCGGTAGGCGCTCCGGCGGCGGAGCCCGGCTCCATTTGAATCCGGCCCCATTAAGGGGATACGTATCTCGGTGAGGATTTCGTCACTTTTCCGCCGGGTATTCCAGATTCCGTCGGTCACGAAGAAGTCGGCGGCGGGGATCTCGCGGATTGCATCGGGGCCGGCGAGAATCAGCGTGGCGTCGAGTGCGATCAGGTTCGGCGGCGTATCGGCGGAATGGGCGGCCACGCACTTCTTTCCGACCCTGGTGACGTGGCAGACATCGCCGTCCTTCTTGAGGCAGTAGCCGAGCGCGTCCCGCCAGAACTCGGTCTGGTTGTAATAGGTGCAGCGCGTGTCGAGGCAGACGTTGCCGCCGATGGTGCCCATGTTGCGCAACTGGGGACCCGCGACGAGCCCCGCGGCCTGGGCCAGTCCGGCGCAGTGGCGGCGGACCAGCGGGTTGGTGGAGACATCGGCGAGCGTTTCGAGGGCGCCGATGCGCAGGAAGGGGTCCTCCCCGCGCGGGGCTTTGCCGTTGTCCGAGGAGGGACCCGCGCCATTCACCGTGCCGATCCCGCGCATGGCCGCGATCCCGTTGAGGGAGACCACGTGCGCGGGGGTGAAGAGCCGGTGTTTCATGTTGGGCATGAGGTCGGTGCCGCCGGCGATGGGCAGGGCGCCTTCGCCGAAGCGGGCGAGCAGCGCGACCGCTTCGGCCACCGTGTCGGGGCGGTGGTAGCGGAAGGGGGGAAGCCGCAACATGTCAGGCCCCGGGCGCCAGCGGCCGTGCAACCATGATTCCGTCCTGTCCCCCGATCCGCGTGATCCGTTCGGCGAGCGACTCCTCGCTGATCTGGACGTGCGAACCCACGAGGGGGGCGTGCATCAGCCTGAGCGTGCCGTCCCGCCAGAGGGCGATCCCGGTGTGCGCGATATCCAGACCCGCCACGGTGCTGGTGGCGGCAATGATGTCGCCGTCACGGATCCCGGCGGACGCCGCATCGATCGCTTCTGTCGGGATGTAGTAGCGCTCGACCTGCCCGAGTTGCGCTTCCATGTGGGTGATTTCGTCCAGGACATCGGGGTCGGCGAGTTGGCGGTACGCGTCGGGGTGGGTCGACATGAAGTCGATCGGGGACGGGTCGGCCACACCGCCCAGATCGCGTGAGATCGCGTCCACCACACCCGAGGCCTCGTTGTCCGAGATCCATTCGCTGAAGTAGTGGAGACGGCTGGCGTAGCCGTCCAGTTCGCCGCCACGGTAACGGATGCGGGTGAGTTCGTCCCGGTAGGCGGCCTGGAAGCGGTCCGGGTCGTCGAGGAGGCTGGTGCGAAGTGAGGCGGCCGCGTCGGAGCCGGCGGTGGCTGCCGAACCGGACAGCGCGGACCACGCCAGCCGCGCCAGAACCAGCACGTTTTCGACGAAGGTCACGCAGTCGAGGGCTTCCAGGTTGATGACCAGACGCTCGGGCCCGGCAAGTTCCAGCGTGTGGGGCAGATACGGCGTGCCGACGAAGCGCTCGCCGATGCGCGCGAGGAGGTCGCCGAAGCGGGGGAAGGCGCCGGGGGTCTGGGCAACCGCCCATGCGACGTGCTCCCGGGCGATCTCCCAGTCGCGGGCGGTGCCCGAGGCTGGCCGCTGGGGCAGATCGTCCTCGAGGGGTTGGGACGCCCTGGGGTCCCGCTCGCCTGCCGACCGGCCTTCCCAGACCACGTACCCGATCAGCGTCAGGATCAACGCCCCGACGACGACGCGCTCTACCGGGCGGGCGGGGCGGCCACGCCCAATCCTCCGGATCATTCAGTCCCCCGCCTGAGCAATGGAGCGGGACCGTGGAATTCGGACCGGCTTGTCACCGCGACCCGCCCACCGCCGGCGGTGAATGGTCGTTGATGGGGA
>VXOC01000334.1 GCA_009840215.1 Gemmatimonadota bacterium
CACCAGGAGCCCCGCCCCCGCCCCTCCCGCCGTAATCAGCGAAGCCTCGAGGAGGAACTGCCACTTGATCTCCCGGCGAGTAGCCCCCATCGACTTGCGAACGCCGATCTCGCGCGTCCGTTCCGTCACCGAGATCAACATGATTCCGATGACCCCGATCCCGCCCACCAGCATGCCGACCGACGAGAGACCGACCATCACGACGAGGAACATTCCGGTGAACGAGTTGAACAGTTCGATGAGCTGCTCGCTGCGCATGATATTGAAATTGTTCTCCTCGCGAGGCCCCAACTCGCGCATGGAGCGCAACGCCGCCACGACCTGGTTCTCCGCCTCGCCGGAACCCGCCGTTTCCCTGGGATTGACCTGGATGTTCATGAAGGTCCAGCGTGTGCGGGCCTTCAGGCGCTTGTCCGCGGCGGTGAAGGGAATGTGCGCGAAATTGTCCGCCACCTCGCCCAGCAGGTTCGGCATCGGTTCGTACACGCCGACAACGGTGAAGAGTTCGTTGGACGCTCTCCGCCCCGCGCTTACCCGGACCCGCTTGCCGACGGGATCGAGTTCGCCGAAGAGGTTCTCGGCCAGCTCGGAGGACACGACCATGACACTCCGCGCCTGGCCCAACTCGGCGGCGGTGAAGTCCCTCCCGGCCACGAAGTCACCGCCATAGAAAGAGGGCCACCCCGTCGACATGCCACGGAAGATCACGCCCCACGCCCACTGCGACTCAAAGCGCAGGGAAGCCTCGAATTCGTATTGGGCGACCGCTTCGCCCACGGCCGGCAGTGATTGGACCCTGCGCACTTCCTCGTTGGTGATTTCCGGCCGATCCCACCAGGGTGGTCTTCCGGCGCTGAAGGAGGCGCGTGCGTCGGAGAAGTCGAAGGGCATCACCGCGAAGCTCTCGGGTCCGGTGGCCTCGAAGGCCGCCATCACTTCGCTGCGAATCCCCGAAATCAGGGCGGCGATCGTGACCACGACCCCGACGCCGATGCCCACCCCGAGCACGGCCAGGATCGTCCTCAGCCAGTTTCCGCGCATGGCGTCGAACGCCACCCGCAACCCCTCGCCGACGATCCGTCCGATGGGCGCGTGGCGGAAGGGCTCCTCGTGCGAGCCTTGGGGCGGGACGGTGTTGCTCATTCGTACCTCAGGGCGTCGACGGGATCGAGTCTGGCGGCACGGGACGCCGGGTACACGCCCGACAACACGCCCACGACCACTCCCAGCGCAATCCCCAGAGCCATCCACCTGGAGGCGACGACGGCCGGCAGCGGGGAGATTCCCCCCACCAGCAGCGTCAATCCGGCGCCCACCCCCACCCCGATCACCGCACCGACACCCGAGAGCGTGGCGCTCTCGATGAGCACCTGGATGAGGATATCCGATTGCCGCGCCCCGATCGCCTTGCGGACGCCGATCTCGCGTGTCCGCTCCATGACCGAGACCAGCATGATGTTCATGATCACGATCCCTCCGACGACCAGCGAGATCCCGACCAGTCCCGGCAGCGCGATGAAGAGAATACGGCTGATCGTGTCCCAGAATCCCAGTGAATCATCGGTCGTCTCGGCGGCGAAGTTGTCGAGTTCATCAGGTCTCAGACCGCGGCGCAACCGCATAATCTCGACCGTCTCCTCCCAGACGGGCATGACCAGCTCGGGATCATTCGTCTTGAGAATGATCTCCTCGATGACGCTGCCCCGGCGGATCAGGGTGCGTACCGGCGATTTCGCGGGTGCTATGATCAGGTTGTCCAGCGAGAAGAACAGGAACGACCCCTGCTCCTCGAGGACGCCCACGACGCGATACGGAAACCCCCGGATCCGGACCGTCTCGCCGACGGGGTTCACCGTACCGAAGAGCACCTCCGCCGTGGACGTCCCGAGCACCGCGACCGGAATGCCCTGTTCGGCCTCCTGGCGGCTGAAGGCGCGGCCGACCTCCACGTTCCAGTTGCGGATCTCGAAGATCTCCGCCGAGGCCGCGGTGATCTGGACGTTCTCCGCCTTGACGCCCCGCTCCGATTCCACCTCCCCACCCGTGTCGGACTGCGCTCCGATGAGGACGGGGTAGGTGACCTCACGGCGAAGGTGGTCCAGGTCTTCGAAGGTCAGCCAGGGGGCCCTGGCCCAGGCCCGTCTCTGCTCGGGCGAGGTGTTGATGTCCTCACGGGGCTCCCTGCCCAGCCTGACGGTATTCACCCCCATGATCCTGTCGGTGAGCGTGCCGCGGATGTACTGGTCCATCCCCTCGACGATGCTGACCACGACCACGAGGAACATGACACCGACGATCACCCCGAGCAGAGTGAAGAAGCTCTTGAGCCGCTGCGTCCGGATCTGGTCCCAGGCGAGGCGGACCCCTTCGAGTAGTCTCATCGGGTGGCCCAGGGACGATGTATACTATACATGACAAAATGTAATGTCGACATTACATCGCAAGGCCGAGCGGATTCGACCGGGGTCCACTACCCGTCGCGTTCTTCATCCTCGTCCTCGATCGGCCGGACCGCGGTCCCCTCCTCGAGCGTCCGCACCACCTGGTACGGCCCGCTCACAATGCTGTCGCCGAGCGAGAGCCCCGAAATCACCTCGAAATACTCCTGTCCCGCGATCCCGACCTCGACCGGCGTGAAGTGCGCGTGCCCCTCCGTGATCACGAACACGCCCTCGATGGGGTCGGCGTCCTCGTCCTCGTTCTCCTCGTCCTCACGGAGCGTGAGGGCGATGATCGGAATGCTGAGCTGGTTGCTGCGCGTCTCGGTGATGACCTCGGCTGTCGCGGACAGGTCCGGCCGCAATTCGGCCTTCGGGGTTTCGAGCGTGACCACAACCTCGAAATCGATCGTGGGGGTCTGCCCGGTCCCGGCCACCTGCGACGGCGGCCGGATCGCGCTGTTGCCGATCTCCGTCACCACCCCCGGGAACTCCAGATCCGGAAAGGCGTCGAGATCCACCGTGGCCCTGTCGCCCAGGGTGATTTCGGGCACGTCCGTTTCGTCCACCTCGAGCACCACCTCCATCACCGAGAGGTCCGAGACGGTGAGAACCAGGCTTCCCGGGTTGTTCATCGTACCCACGATGACCGTCTCTCCCTCTTCGACGTTCAGGCGCGTCACCCGGCCCGCCATCGGCGCCTCGATGACCGTCTTGGAGAGCTGGTCCCGCGCTTCGTCGAGTGCCGCCCGGGCCTGACTGACCCCGAACTGGGCGGACTGGAGGAGCGATCGCTGGACCTCGAGGTCGGTGCGGGCGTTCTCCAGCTCCTGGCGGCTCACAAGCAGCGAGTCCCGTTCCCACAGCGATTCCTTGCGGTCGGCTTCCCGTTCGGCCCGGTCGAAATTGGCCTGGGACTGGGTCACCGAGGCCTGCGCCTGCATCAGCGTGGCGCGGCTCCGGTTCACCGCGGCCTCGTAGCGGCTGGGATCAAGGCGCAGAAGCAGCTGTCCCTCCTCGACGTCCTCGCCCTCGTCGGTCAGCAGTTCCGTGACCCTCGCGGAGATGTCCGAACTGATGTCGACCTTCCGCCGGGCCCGCACGTTGCCGCTCGCCGTCACCGTGGCGGTGAGGTTGCGGCGCTCGACGACGTCGATTCGGACTTCCTCGGCGTTAGAACGCGTCTGGCTGATGCTGAAGTAGGTTGCGGCACCCAGGATCAGAACTCCCAGCACCGCGAGCAGTATTTTCATCGTTTGTCTATGGATTCCTGAGCGGAGTGCCGACCACCGCCTCCAGGTCGGCGATCGCATCGTGATAGGTGAAGATCGAGAAGATTCGCTCCCGGTCCGCCCGCGCCTTGACGGTCTCCGCCTCGACCAGCTCGAGGAAGCCGGAGAGGTCCAGGCGGTAGCGCTCCCGTGCCAGGCGCAACTGCTCGTCCGCAAGGGCCTGGTTGCGTTCCTCGATCAGGGCGGTCTGGTACGCAGTACGCAGAATCGCCAGGCGTGACTCGATGTCCGCCCTCAACGCCAGCTCCTGTTCGCGAACCTGGTACCGGTTGTCGTGCAGGAGGGCACGCGCGCTCTCCAGCTCGCGCTGGCGGCCCAGACCCTGGAAGACGGGCAGGGAGACGGAGATCGAGGCCGAGGGCGGCTGGGTGGTGAAGTTGAATGGAAAGGCCTTGTTCGCGTCGCGGATCGACTGCAGCGCCGACTCGGGAGTCGCAAGCAGCGAACAGTTCTGGAGCGGTGGCGGGTCGGGCAGACGGGAAATGAGGTCGTTGAGGAACATGCACTGGGCCACGGCGGCGTTGCCCGCGGCGACGGCCGCCGCCTCCTGTCCGGCCGTGCTGCTCGCCTGGCGGGTGAAACCCGAGAATCCGGCGGACACCGAGAGGCTCGGCAAGTACGACGACCAGGCCATTCTGACCCCGTAGCGGGCCGACTCCTCGCCCGCCCGCAGCGCCTGCAGGTTCGGGTTCTGCAACACCGCCAATTCGTAGAGCTCTTCCACCGTCCAGACGGGCTCCGTAACGGCGAAGCCGGTCGCAAGCGACGGCTCGGCGTTCAGATTAACCCCGAGGTTCTGCAGGAGCCGCACCCGGGCGTTGCGAACGCCGGTTCGGGACTGGAGAAGCGCGATCTCGGCGCGCCCCACGCTGACCTCGGCCTGCTGCACGTCGATGGCGTTGCCTGAACCGACCTCCATGTGCCCCCTCGCCAGGTTCAGATTGAATTCGGCCCGGGCCAGCTCCTGTTCGGCCAGCGACTGCCCTTCGATCTGGCGCAGCACCTCCAGGTAGGCCCTGGTCACGTTCAGGCGAAGGGTGGACTCCGCGGTCCGGACCTGGGCCACGGTTGCGTCGCGGTTGCGCCTCGCCTGGCCCGGGGCCATCAGCGAGCGCCCGCTCAGCGAGAAGTTGACCCCGGCGTTGTATGAACTGAAGAGGAACGACGGCTGGTCCTGAAATCCCAGCTGGTCGGCCGTAATGCTGCCGAATCGCTGTTCACCCGCCCCCTGCCACTGGATGCTGGAGCTCAGCGAAGCCGAGGGCAACAGGGCGCCGTAGGCCGAGTTGAGGTTCCAGTTCGCCACGGTGACATCGTTGCGGGTCGCCTGAATGCGCGGGTTGTTCCGCAGCGCGATCTCGAGCGCCTCCCGTAGCGTCAGGGAAGATGGGACCAAGGCCTGGCCCGCGGTGGGCGGGGCCAACAGGGCCTGTACGGCCAGACCTGCGAGCAGTGCTGCCGTTCCCGGCGAGGTCAGCGCTTTTTTCACCAGAATCTCCTTGCTGTTTCAGGCTCCGGGCGGAGTCCGCGGCCCGTATCGGGTGGCCCCGGCCGCCTCGCATTGTAGCGCCGCGGTCCAATCCACATATACGCGGACACGCTCGACAGGCTTCATGTTCAAGGGAGACGCAGGGCTTCGAAGCCCCGGGCCGCCCACGCCACCCGCACCAGGCGCCCGCTTCCGTCGAACCATGCCACCCTGCTTTCTCCTCCTGACGACAGCCGAATGCGCGTGGTTTCGACCCGCTCGCCGCCGACTTCGATCGTTTCCGCGCCTACATCCGACCGCGTCTGCGACTCCTCCATTTCGGCGAGCGGCACCACCGCGTGAATCCGCGCTTCCGCACCGTAGGTCTCGAGCAGCGCTTCAAGGATGAAATAGTGGTGGGCTACCCCCTCGTCGAAGATGACCGTTGGCGCACGCGCCGGGTATTCCCGGAGCTCCTCCCCCCAGGGCGCAACGGTTCGGGTACGCAGACGGTTGCCCGCCCGGATGACCCTTATTGTCAGCGTGTCCGAACCGGACACGGAGACTTCGTAGGTGTTCAGGACCATCGTGGTGCCCACCAGGTGCATGATGGTTTCCATGGTCCTGCCGTCCCGCAGCGTCAGGGTGCCGGTCGCCAGGGTGACCTGCGCGTCTCCGGTTCCCACCCGCTGAATCGTGAACTCCTCTCTGCCCACTTCCTCGCCGCCGCTGTAAAGCACGAAAATGCCGCGGTCCACCAGCTGGCCGGAAACCGGGATCGGTGCCGCCATGGTCACGATGGCCAGAACCCGGCGCAACAGCGCACCGTGCCGCGGGGAACCCCGGCGTAACGAAGAGTAGGTGTGATCCATTACCTTGAATCATAATGTCGGCATCGAGTCCGGGGGATTGCCGCCCCGGCTCGGAACCACGCTGGAGGACTATTTCGCTGCGAAACGACCGCCGCCCGCGCTCTTCGCCATGAACGCCCCGGAAGACGTTCGAGAACCGTCGTCCGCGTCGGGGATTCTGATCTGGCTGGGATTCCTATCCCTGATCCTGTGGGCGAGGATCGGGAGCTCCTGGGCGCTCGCCGCCGCGGCCGTTTTCGTCTGCGCCTCCTTCCTGAAGGCCCGCGGCAGCCCGCGCCGCGCCATCTCCGCGCTGCTCCTGGGGGTCGGCATCGCAGTCGGCATTCGTACGGACATGGTCGACCGCCGGCTCACCGAAGACTGGCAGTCGCACTGGGACGGGCGAAGCGAGGAAGTGGGCCTGGAACTCGAACGGGTGATGAACGAACTGGTCGCCCGGGGCGATTCCTCCGTGACCAGAGTCGTCGGCGCCGCCACGACCGCCGCGGAGCGCGCGAACCTGCAGGACTCTCTGCAGGCGGTGGTGGACGAGTCGGGCATGGCGGGAGCGGCGGTGTACGGACCCGATGGGCGACTGGTGGCGTGGGCGGGCGGGCACCGCGGCCGCGTCCCGGACGGGGCGCGTGAGGGCGCCACCCACTACTCGTACCACGGGACTCCGCTCTTCTCCTACCTCTACTTCACGGCGGAGATTCCCGACGGACTCGGGACCGCTATGGTGGCGAGCCTCATGCGTTCCGACCTCCCCGAGGCTTTCGCGTCGGGGCTTGGCGACTTCGTTTCGCGGTTCAGGGACGAGACGGGGGAACGAATACGAATCGCGCGTTCGGACACGGTGGCAGGCCCCGGGGTCTTCGACTTCGGCTGGGAGGGCGAGCCGCCCCTGCTCAGCTTCACCGTACAGGAGCCCGACCCGCCCGTGCGCCGGTCCGAGCGACGGGGCAGGGGAATCCACATCGTGATCGCGCTTGCCGCACTGGTGTGGCTCATCGAGTCCTTCGGCGGTCCCCGGCGTGACCTGCCCTACTCCGTGGCGGCTCTCGTCGCCGCCGGGGCGGTGCTCCCGCTGGAGGGGCTGCTGACGACCCGGCACCTGATCGATCCGGACTACTTCCGTCTCTTCGGACCCTTCTCCCTTCCGCTGGGCCGGGTCCTGATGCTGAGCGTCGCGGCCGTGCCTCTGGCGGTGCTGGTCGCCCCGCGCCGGGACCGGGTGGGGAACTGGCTCGCCCCCCCGGTCGTGGCGCTGACTTTCCCCCTGGTCCTCCATTGGATGGGACAGGGAGCGTCGCTGGAACTCCTGGGTACGACGGACACGCGCTGGATCGTCTTCCAGGCGTCGACCACGCTGATCCTGACGCTGATCGCCGGTGTGGCGCTGGCGTGTCGTGCTCCCGGCGGCGCCAGATGGGTGCCGAGCCTGGTCTTCCTGGGCATCGCCGCGGCCGCCATGCTGAGCATCGGCGTCGGCGTGGGCGTCCGGGTCGGTCCGGATGTGTCGCTGCCCCTGTCGGCCCTGTGGATGCTGCCGGCCGTCCTCATGGTACGAGGACTGGACGGCTCCCGGCGCAGGTCGTACATGCGCTGGTTCTGCGCCTTCTGGCTGGCGGGCACGGCCGCGCTTCCGTTTGCGTGGTCCATGCGCACCGAGGCGCGCCTGGCAATTGCGGAGAGCCAGATGGCGCAGCTGGGGGTGACCCCCGAACCGTATCCCGATTCGCTGCTGGCGAGATTCGCCCGCCAGGCGGACTACATGGACCTGACGGGGGCCGGCGACGTCGAGCTCATGTACCAGGCCTGGGTGACCAGTGGTCTTGCCGCGCAGGGGTCGCCGATCCTGCTGACCCTCTGGTCCGCGGAGGATGTCCCCATTCAGGAGCTCGGACTGGGGGTCAAGGGGGAGCGGTCGCCTGCGGTCGACGCGGCGCTGCCGGACCTTCGGGCCAGTGGAATGCCCGAGTACCGCCGCCCCGGAGAGACCGATGTTCACCACCTTCTCGCGGTTCCCCTTGGCGGCGGCCGCCTGCTTACGGGTGCCATCCCGCCGCGCAGGACAATCGACGCCCCATCGGGGCTGGGCCCCCTCTTCGCCTCCGTCGAGGAAGGAGCCGACCAGGAGTTCCTGACGCTGGTGAGCACCGCCGACGCAGCCGCTCCGGCGGAGGGGGCATCGGTGGCATGGACCCGCAACGACGAGGGTTGGAGGGGTGAGGGAGTCGCTCGCTTTCCGGACGGTCCATACGCGGTCTTCTACACCCTGAGCATCCCGAACCTGCAGGTCATGCTGGCGCGGGCCACGCTGGTTCTCGCCCTGAACCTGGCGGTGTTCGCGATCCTGTGGATTCTGAGCGTGGGGATCGTGGGGATGCCCTTCCCCGGACCCGTCGACTGGCGGGGACTGTACCACTCCTTCCGCGCCCGGGTCACGTGGACGCTCTTCGGCTTCTTCATCCTGTCCAGCGTGCTCTTCGGGGCCCTGGCCTATCGAACGCTCGCGGGGGCATCGGAGCGCACCGCCACGGCGCTTGCGGAGCGGGTGGTCTCGCAGATCGGCGAGGCGTATCTGGAGGAGGGCGGCTCGATGGAGTCGCTGGCCCGCCGTGTGGGAGCCGATCTGCTCGAATACCGTGACGGAGAACTCGTTGGCGGCTCGGTGGACGAACTCATCGAGCTGGGCCTCTACGAGGGCTGGGTCGACCCGCGCATCTACGACGACCTCGAGACGCGGCAGAGCCTCCGGGCGTCCAAGGTGGAAAACCTCGGCGGATGGCAGTACGTCATGGCCCACCGCCGCCTTCCGGACGGGGATATCGTCGCATCTCCCGTCCCTTTGCGGGCGGGCGCGGCCGCGTTGCGCAGACGCGATGTCGCGGACCTGCTCGGGTTCGCCATCGTCCTCGGTCCGGTGCTGTCGCTCGGTCTGGCCCTTCTTGTCGGGCAGGCGCTGACCCGGCCGATTCAGACGCTGCAGGTGGCATCGGAGCGCGTGGGTAGCGGAAACCTCGCCGTGCATCTGCCGGATGACCGCGTGGACGAATTCGGTTCGGTCTTTGCGGCGTTCAACCGCATGGTGCTCAGGCTCGACAATGCCCGGCGCGAACTCCTCCGAACGACGCGGCGCACGGAAGCGATCGTGGAGGAGGTGGCGACCGGCGTCATCGCGGTGGACACGGGCGGACGGATCACGGTGGCGAACCCCAGGGCCGAACTGCTCCTGGAGGCCTCGCTGGAAGCCGGGAGCGCAATCCCCGGGACGGGTCCGCACGCGGCCGAGCTTGCCGCCTGGCTGGCCGACTTCTACGGGGAAGGGGCGGCGGTGGAGTCGGACGCCGACTTCCAATGGGGTGAACGGAGGATTCGGGCCCGCGCGCGGCGAATCTCGCACGAAAGCCATCTGGGCGGCGTCGTGGTGAACCTCGAAGACGTGACCGACGAACTCCGCAGCGAGCGGATCCTGGCGTGGGGAGAAATGGCCAACCAGGTGGCCCACGAGGTCAAGAATCCGCTGACGCCGATGAAGCTCTCGGTGCAGCACCTCCGCCGGGCGTGGAGTGACCGGAAGAGCGACTTCGGCCGGATTCTGGAGCGGAATGTGAGCGCGATCCTGACCGAGATCGACCGGCTGGCGTCGATTGCCCGCAGTTTCGCGCGGCTGGCATCACCCGGGGCCGCCGAGCAGGGGCCGCTCGTGTCCGTCGACCTGGCGACCGTGTTGCGGGAAGTCCTGGACCTGTACAGGGGTGGCGGCGAGTCGGGGATACGCGTCGAGAGCGATCTCTCCGAGCCCTTGCCGCCCGTACTCTGCCGCCCGGACGAGTTGAAGGAAGTCCTCCTGAACCTGCTGGAGAACGCCCGTGCGGCGATGCCTGGGGGAGGTGTGGTGCGGATCGGTGCCCGGGAAACGGAGGGTCGGGATGCCATGGTGCTTGTGACCGTCGATGACGAGGGCACCGGGATACCGGCAAAGCTGTTGCCGCGTATCTTCGAGCCCCGGTTCTCGACGCGCTCGACGGGGAGCGGGCTGGGGCTTCCCATCGCCAAGCGGCTCGTGGACTCGTGGGGCGCCGTGATGGAGGTGGAGAGCACGGTCGGCCGGGGAACCCGCGTGAGCGTCCGCCTGAGGAGGGGAAAGACCGGGTCGGGAGCGCAACCGCCGGGCGAGACCGGCCTTGGCGACGCGGATACGGGCAGGGTAGAATGAACCCGTGCTACACATGAACTTCGGAAGGGCCGAGGATCACGGTCCGGGTACCTCGGAGCGCCCTGTCGCAGCCACCGCGGATCTCGCCGGATGGCTGCGCGAGCACTCGGCGCCGATCGCGGAGCGCTGGGCCGAAGGACTGCTCGCCGCGCGAAACTCGTGGTCACGCGCCGGTGAATCGCTGGTGAACGCGTTCTGCCGCGGGCTCGTGTCCTTCCTTCCCGGAATGCTGAGTCCGTATCGCGCGCAGATCCTGCCGCTCTGGTCGGAGTGCGCGGAGCTCTACGGCTCGGTGGCCGCGCGGCGCGGGTTGTCGGCGGGCGAGGTGATCGAGGAATTCCAGATTCTGCGCGAAGTCATCGTGCGCCTCATGTTCGAGCGGCCTCTCGCCGCGGACGGCGCACTCCGGATGCGTGACGTGCTGCAACTCAACCGCGCGGTGGACATCGGGGTGACCCAGGCCAGTGTGGGACATACCGACCTGCTGTTCTTCAACCTGGTCGACGGGTCGGGCGGGCCGGCACCCCTGGGCCCGAGCGACATGGACGAGGTGGTGAACCAGATCGGGACGCTCCGGGAGGAAGGTGGCCGGATCATGCGCCACACGCCCCGGATCGGGCGCGAGTGACGCGGCCAAGGGGCGGATCCACGTCGGAAGACATGTTGGCACCCGGCCACCGGGTCACCCGGGCACCCGGCGGGATGGCACCCGGTGAGTTTCGCGAGTGGGGCCACCGCTTCGTCGACTGGGTGGGCGACTACCTGGAGGAGATCGAGGCGTATCCCGTGGTGGCGGGGTCCAGGCCCGGCGAGGTGCGGGATGCGCTGCCGGCGGAGGCTCCCCTGGCCGGCGAACCGTTCGATGCCCTCTTCGAGGACTTCCGGTCGGTGATCGTCCCGGGCGTCACGCACTGGAATCACCCCGCATTCTTCGGGTATTTCGCGGTGTCGGGATCGGGGCCGGGGATTCTGGGCGAACTCCTGGCCGCGGCACTCAACGTGAACGCGATGGTGTGGAAGAGTTCGCCCGCGGCCACCGAGCTTGAGGAGGTGACGCTGGGATGGCTGCGCGGCTTCGTCGGTCTGCCCCCGGCGTTCACCGGCACCATCAACGACACCGCCTCGACCTCCACCTTTCTGGCGCTGGCCGCGGCGCGCGAACGTCAGCTCCCCGAGGCGCGCGAGGACGGGATGGCCGGAGCTCCCCCCGGGCGCGTGTACACCTCGCGCGAGGCCCACTCGTCGGTGCTGAAGGCGGTCCACGCGCTCGGATTCGGCCGCCGGGGCGTGCGCGCGGTCGCCACCGGCCCCGACCGCGCGATGGACCCCGCCGCCCTGACCGACGCCATCAACCATGACGTAACGTCAGGGTTTCGCCCTCTGGCGGTCGTCGCCACCATCGGGACCACCTCCACCACCGCTGTCGACCCGGTGGGGGCCATCGCCGGGATCGCGCGCTCGCGCAAGCTGTGGCTCCACATCGACGCGGCCTACGCGGGCGTCGCGGCCGCGCTCCCGGACAAGCGACACCACTTCGCGGGCTGGGAGCGAGCGGATTCGATCGTCCTCAACCCGCACAAGTGGCTGTTCACGCCCGTCGACTGTTCGGTCCTCTACGTCCGCGACCCCGCGCAGCTCAGGGCGGCATTCTCACTCGTCCCCGCCTACCTCGAGACTCCCGAGACCGGTGTCACCCACCTCATGGACCACGGGCTGGCGCTCGGACGCAGGTTCCGCGCGCTCAAGCTCTGGTTCGTGATGCGGTACTTCGGACAGGAGGGGTTGCGGACGATCCTGGCCGCCCATATCGAGCTCGCCCGGCGCCTTGCCGGCCTGGTCGACGCCGCCCGGGGCTGGGAGCGCTGCAAGCCTTCGACGTTTTCTCTGGTGGTGCTGCGAAGGTCCCCTGCAGGTGTGCGCGGCCCGGAGCGCGATGCCCTGAACACGGCGATCATGGAGCGCGTCAACGCGAGCGGCGCCGCCTTCCTGTCCCCCACCGAGATCGACGGCGAGACCTGGCTGCGCTTCGCGATCGGGAACATCCACACCACCGCGCGGCACGTGGATGCGACGTGGGAAGCCCTCCGGGAGGCGGCGGACGAAGTCGGGTAGCGCCCCGTCCCCGCCCCTACGCCTCCCGCACCTCCTTCACCAGCTCCGACATCTGCTGCGCGGCGTCGCCGAAGAACATGAGCGTATTCTCCATGTAGAACAGGTCGTTGTCGATGCCGGCGAAACCGGGACTCAGCGAGCGCTTCATCACGATCACCGTGCGCGCCTTGTCCACATCGAGGATCGGCATCCCCGCGATCACCGAGTCGGGATCGCGCGCGGCCGGGTTCACCACGTCGTTGGCGCCCACGATCAGGACCACGTCGGTCGTATCGAACTCGGCGTTGATGTCGTCGAGGTCGAGGAGCTTGTCGTAGGAGACATCGGCTTCGGCGAGGAGGACGTTCATGTGCCCGGGCATCCGTCCCGCGACCGGGTGGACCCCGAAGCGCACGCGCACTCCCCGCTCCTCCAGCAGGTCGCACACCTTCTTGAGCTCGTGCTGCGCCTGCGCGACGGCCAGTCCGTAACCGGGCACGACCGCCACCGAGCCCGCATAGGCGAGGACCATGGCGGCCTGCTCCGCGTCGACATCCCGCACCGGCCGCTCGCCCGTCTTCGCCTTTGTCGTCGGACCGTCGGTCCCGAAGGCGCCGAAGGCCACGTTGCCGAGCGAGCGGTTCATGGCCTTGCACATGAGCTGGGTCAGGATCAGCCCCGCGGCCCCGACCAGCGACCCCGCGATGATCAGCATCATGTTGCCGAGCACGAATCCCGTGGCCGCCGCCGCGAGTCCCGAATAGGAGTTGAGGAGCGACACCACCACAGGCATGTCGGCGCCGCCGATGGGGATGACCAGCAGGACGCCGAGGATCAGCGCGCCGGCGACCAGGGCCAGGAAGAAAGTCCCACTGATTTCGAGAGCATCGGCCCCGAAGATCGAGGCCACCGCGTCGCCGACCCCGGCGTCCGCCAGCCCCGCCCCCAACACCAGCACCGCCAGGAAGAGCAGCGCGTTGAAGGACTTCTGCAGCGGGAAGGTGACGGGCTTGCCGGTCACGATGCCCTGGAGCTTGCCGAAGGCGATCAGGCTCCCGGAGAAGGTCACCGCGCCGATGAGGGTGCTGAGCACGATGGTGACCCCGGCGCCAAGTTCGACGCCACCGCCGCCTCCGCCCAGCCGGACGAATTCGGCCGCCGCGACCGCCGCCGAAGCGCCCCCGCCGAAACCGTTGAAGACGGCCACCAGCTGGGGCATGGCGGTCATCTCGATCTTGCGGGCCAGCACGCCCCCGATGACGGCGCTGGCGATGACCGCGGCCGCCACGGTGGTCCAGTCCAGGATCTCGTTGTCGAGCAGGGTGACCACGATGGCCAGCAGCATCGCCACCGACGCACGCGCGTTCCCGGACCGGGCCGTGGCCGGCGACGACAGCTGCTTGATCCCGGAGACGAAGAGGATCGCCGAGACCAGGTATGCGAGTTGAGCGATCAGAGAAGTTTCCACGGCGGCCTCAGTGTTGTGTTCCGGGGATTCGCGAGCTACCGAGAGTGCCGAGGCGCCGGTCTGGCAAGGCGCGACGAGAGGGGAATAGCAGGGCTATTCGCCCGAGGAGCAACGCAGAGCGGAGCCCTGAAGAACAAGAATGTATACCATACATTACACATTGTAATATCTTCATTACATTATTAGTGGCATGGGCGAAGCGGTCCAGCCCGGATGCATCGGTGCTCGAATAGCCGAGATATCTCCGGGACACGACACTAGCGTTTCCTGAACATCTGCAGCATGCGGTCGGTCACCATGAAGCCGCCCACGACGTTGATGGTGGCCATGACGATTCCCGCGATGCCGAGGACCTTCACCCAGGTCGAGTCCGCGGCCCCCGTGACGACCAGCGCCCCGATGATCGCGATCCCCGAGATCGCATTGGCGCCGGACATGAGGGGGGTGTGAAGGGTGGGGGGGACCTTCGAGATCACCTCCCTTCCGGCGAGCGTGGCCAGCACGAAGACGTACAGGCCGATCAGCAGTTCACCCATGGGCTCTCTACTCCGTGGCGGCAGCCAGGTTATCCCTGACGCGCTCGTTGGTGATTGCGCCGCCCCGGGTCACGCAGGTGGCGGCCGTGATTTCGTCCTCGTGGTCGATCCCGCCCTCGTCGTCGAAGAGGTGGCCGACGAGATCTGCGAGATTGCGTGCGTACATCTGGCTGGCGTGGAAAGGGAGCTCTGCGGGGAGATTGGTGGGTCCCATGACGGTGACCCCGCCGTGTTCGACGCTCTCGCCCGCGGCGGTGACTTCGCAGTTGCCGCCCGTCTCCGAGGCCAGGTCGACGATCACGCTTCCCGGCCGCATGCTCGCCACCATCTCCTCGGTGATGAGCACCGGTGCGGCGCGTCCGGGTATCTGGGCCGTGGTGACGACCAGGTCGTGGTCCCGGATGTGCGTGGCGATCAGCTCCAGCTCCGCCTCGTGCTGCTCCTCCGACAACTCCTTCGCGTAGCCCCCCTCGTCCTCGCTGGCCTCGTCGAGCGTCGCCTCGAGGAACTTCGCCCCCAGGCTCTCGACCTGCTCCTTCACCGCGGGCCGGATGTCGAAGGCCGACACGACCGCGCCCAGCCGCTTCGCCGTCGCGATCGCCTGCAGTCCCGCCACGCCGGCACCCAGGATCATCGCCTTGGCGGGCCGGACCGTGCCCGCCGCCGTGGTGAGCATGGGCAGAAAACGGGTCATCGATCCGGCGCCGTTGAGCACCGCCTTGTACCCCGCGACGGTGGCCTGCGAGGAAAGCACGTCCATCTTCTGCGCGCGCGTGATCCTCGGGATGAGCTCCACGGCGAATGCACTCACCTCGCGGGCCGCCAGTGCCTCGATGATTCCCGGCGGGCCCAGCGGGTTCAGGTGGCAGACCAGGACGCACCCACGGGGCAGCGCGGCCACTTCGTCCCGGGTCGGCGGCTGTACCTTCAGCACCACCCCGGCCCCCTCGAGGACCGCGTCACGCCCCGCGACGACAGTGGCTCCAGCCTCCTGGTAGTCCCGGTCCAGAAAGGAGGCGCCGTCCCCCGCGCCGGCCTCGACGCGCAGATCCCAGCCTCGTTTGCGGTAGTGCCGCACTGCTTCGGGAACGAGTGCGACGCGACGTTCGCCCGGCCGGCTCTCGGCCATGATCGCGATGGTCATCGATGTCATCTCCGGTCAAAATCGCGTCCAACTTGCATCGCCGTGGCCGGTTCCGCCAGACCCGGGAGGTCCGCGCACTTCGTCCCGGGTCGGCGGCTGTACCTTCAGCACCACCCCGGCCCCCTCGAGGACCGCGTCACGCCCCGCGACGACAGTGGCTCCAGCCTCCTGGTAGTCCCGGTCCAGAAAGGAGGCGCCGTCCCCCGCGCCGGCCTCGACGCGCAGATCCCAGCCTCGTTTGCGGTAGTGCCGCACTGCTTCGGGAACGAGTGCGACGCGACGTTCGCCCGGCCGGCTCTCGGCCATGATCGCGATGGTCATCGATGTCATCTCCGGTCAAAATCGCGTCCAACTTGCATCGCCGTGGCCGGTTCCGCCAGACCCGGGAGGTCCGCGCGCGGATCCGGTCGAACCGCCCTCGGATTCTCTGACGGGCTGCCGGGCCCGCAACCGGGCGAGCCACACCAGGGCGCCTTCGCTCCGGTTTGGCCGATTTCGACATTCCCGTGCCCATTAGGCCCCGGTAAACTGCAGGCCGGCAGAATCGGTTTCGCGGAGGTGGGCATGCTCGCAGTCGTACGTTCCTACTGGGTCCACGGGGTGGAAGGACAGCCGGTCACGGTCGAGGTCAAGGTCCAGAAGGGCCTTCCCCTCTTCACCGTCGTCGGGCTCCCGGCCGGCGCCGTGCGCGAAGGCAAGGAGAGGGTGTTTGCCGCGCTGGCGCAGAGTGGAATGGCCCTCCCGCCGCGCCGCATCACCGTGAATCTCGCCCCCGCGGACATGCCCAAGTCAGGGTCGGGCTTCGATCTGCCCATCGCGGTCGCGCTTCTGACGGCCCTGGGCCATCTACCCGCCGAAGCGCTCACCGGGTGCGCATTCGTGGGTGAACTGGGCCTCGACGCGTCGGTTCGTCCGATTCGGGGGGCGATCGCGCTGGCCATGAGCTGCCGCGCGCAGGACAGGAAGCGGCTGTTCGTGCCGCTGGGCAATGCTCGCGAGGCGGCGGCCGTGCCGGGGGTGGAGGTGGTGGGCGTCGAGTCGCTGGACCAGGTCCTGGGGCTGCTCAGAGGCGATCTGGAGCCCGCACCGGTGCCCCCGCGCATCTCCGGACGGCCTCCACGGCGCCATCCGGATCTCGGCGACGTCCGCGGGCAACCTCTCGTGAAGCGCGCGCTGGTCATCGCCGCCGCCGGAGGGCACAGCCTTCTCATGTCCGGGCCTCCCGGCTCCGGCAAGACCATGCTGGCGCGCCGTCTCCCCGGCCTTCTGCCGGCGCTGGCCGAGCGCGAGTCCCTGGAGGTGACCCGGGTCCACTCCGTCGCGGGACTTCTCGATGGTGACGACCCGGTCAAGACCGACCGCCCCTTCCGTGCCCCCCACCACACGATCTCCGCCGGCGGACTCATCGGAGGAGGCAATCCGCCGCGTCCGGGCGAAATCAGTCTGGCCCACCTGGGTGTGCTCTTCCTGGACGAGTTGCCGGAGTTCAACCGGAGCGTCCTGGAGACCCTCCGCCAGCCCATGGAGTCCGGCCAGGTGCACATTTCGCGCGTCCGGCACACCGTCACCTTTCCGGCGCGGTTCCAGGTGATCGCGGCCATGAACCCGTGTCCGTGCGGGCAGGGGGGCGAGGACTGCGTCTGCGCGGACCGTGACGTGGCGCGCTACAGGTCACGCCTTTCGGGGCCCCTCCTCGACCGGATTGATCTCCAGGTCGAGGTCGGTCCCGTTACCTGGAACGAGCTGACGGGGACAGTGGACGGGACGGGATGGGACTCGGCTGCGGCCGGCGAGATGGTGGCCGGGGCGAGGGCCCTGCAGTCGCGGCGCTACTCCCGCGACGGGGCGGTGAACGCGCTGGTGCCCGCGCGCGAGGTCACGGAGGTCTGTCGGCTGTCCGACTCCGGAAGCCGGCTCCTGGAAGCGGGGATCGGCCGGTACAAACTGTCCGCCCGCTCGGTGCACCGGACGCTGCGGGTCGCGCGGACCATCGCCGATCTTGCCCGCAAGGATGGTCTGGGTACGCACGAAGTTGCCGAAGCGCTCCGCCTCCGGGCGGGACTCGGGAGGGGGTCCGGACCGTCTGCCGACCCGCGGCGGGTTCCGGCTGCCGCCCGCCCTCCCGGCGGTGCACCCTTGTTTCCCGGCGCCTCCAGCGATTAGGCTGGCCGATGAGATACTGCACTCCGTACGATCGTCGGCCGAAGGAGCCCCGGGATGGGACATTACATGGACTACGCCGCCACCTCGGCGGTACGCCCCGCCGAAGTGGCCGAAGCGGTCGCCCGATTCCTGCGGGGGGTGGGCTGCTCACCCGGTCGCGGAGGACACTCCGGCGCGATGGAGGCGGCGCGCCTCGCCTTCCGTTGCCGCCGCGAACTCGCCCGCGTCATGGGCCTGCCCGGAGACCCGGGCCGGATCGCTTTCATGCAGAACGCCACGCACGCCCTCAACACCGCTCTGTGGGGCCTTCTCGCGCCGGGCGATGCCCTGGTCATCTCCCAGTACGATCACAATGCGGTGCTGCGGCCGGCTCACTACCTCTCCGAGCACCGCGGCGTCGAACTGCGAATGCTCTCGGGCAGCCCGGACGGCTCTGTCGACCTGGACGAGGCGCAAAGGCTGCTGGACGGCTCCCGCGTACTGGTCGTCAACATCGCGTCGAACGTTCTGGGCACCCTCATGCCGCTCCGCGCGCTGGCCCGCATGGCGCACGAGGCCGGGGCGGTGGTGGTCGTGGACGCCGCGCAGTCGGCCGGACACTGGAGCCACAGCCTGGCCGCCGAGGGTGCCGACGTGGTGGCCTTCACGGGTCACAAGGGACTCCTGGGGCCGCAGGGCACCGGTGGTCTGTGGGTGAGGGAGGGGTTGGAGGTCGACTCGTTGCTGGTCGGGGGTACCGGAGGCGACTCCCGCAACCGGCTCATGCCCCCGGCCATGCCGGACCGGCTGGAGGCGGGGACGGGGAATCCTCCCGGAATGGCGGGTCTCCTGGCCGGGTGCCGATTCCTGGCCGGACAGGGCGTGGAAGCCGTACACGCGCACGAGATGGCGCTCAAGGCCGAACTCTTCGATGGTCTGTCGAACGTGCCGGGACTCGACGTGCTGTCGCCGCCCGCCCCGGACGGCGTCCCGGTGGTGACGGTGAGGGCCAGAAGCGTGGACGCCGCGTCCCTGGCCGAGCACCTCGACCGGGAACACGGGGTCCAGACGCGTGCCGGACTCCACTGCGCCCCCGAAGTGCACAGGATCCTGGGCACCTCCGAGGAGGGAGCCGTTCGCTTCTCGCTGGGATGGGCCTCCTCCTCCGACGATGTGGAGGCCGCGGTTCAGGGTGTCGGCACCGCACTCCGGCCGGTGGCGGTCCCGGTGGCTTGAAGTCCCTGCGCCTCTTCTTCGCGGTGTGGCCGCCGGAGACGGTGCGGCAGAGGCTGTGGCGGTCGCTGGCCCCCCTTCGCGAAGCCCTCCCCGCGGTGCGCTGGATTCCTCCGGAGCGCCTGCACATCACGCTGCGTTTCATGGGCGACGTTTCCCCTGAACACGTGCCTCGGCTCCTCTCCGCGGCGGAGGCGCTCGGCGAGGTGGATCGGTTCGAGGTCGGGCTGGCCGGGACGGGCACCTTTCCGCGTCGCGGACCCGCCAGGGTATACTGGGTAGGGGTCCGGGGCCGCCCGCTCGTCCACCTCCGGGAGGGACTCGACTTCACGCTCGCCCGTGAGGGTGTGGAGCGGGAAGACCGGACCTTTAAGCCGCATCTGACGGTAGGAAGAGCGAGCAGGGGTCGCCGCGGCGGAGACCGGTCCCGCGTCCCGGCGGACTTCACCGTGCCGGAACTGGCATTCACGGTTGGGGCGATTCACCTTGTGCGGAGTGACCTGCTGCCCGGGGGACCCCGCTACGCGAATGTCCATCGGGCAATTCTCGGAACCGGGAGGGAATAGTCGGCAAGATGGGCAAGGCGCTGAAGAGATTCGTGACCAGGACGGTGGTGTTGTTGGTGGCGGTCGTGGCGGCCTACGTGGGCTGGAGGTGGGGCGGGGCGGTGTTCCCCAGGGTGGAGGCGAAGCTGGGGATCGGGGAGGGGGTGGTGGCGGAACCGCAGGTCACCGCGGAGACCGCCGCCCTGGTCACGGAGAGGATCCGGGAATTCCAGGCTTCCGATGAACCCGAACTGAGGCTGGAGTCGGCGGAAGTGTCGTCTCTCCTGCGGTACGCGGCCCCGGGAATCGTTCCGGCCGGCGTGCTGGATCCCGGTGTCTCCTTCAACGGCGACCGCATGGAGATTCGCGCGCGCGTAGTGCCCGGCGGAATCGCCGACCTGTCGCAACTGGGAGCGGTTGCGGCCATCCTGCCCGACACGGTCGACGTCGTGGTCGAGGGTTCGCTCGGCCTGTTCGGCGATGCGCAGCCGATGCTCCTGGTCGAGGGCATCGAGTTGCAGGGGTGGCCGGTTCCGGCGGCGGCGGTTCCGGAGATTCTGGCCGCGTTTCGTCGCGGGGCGCCGCCGGGCATGCCCGCGTCGGCCGTGCCGGTGCCCGCCGTAGGGGGGCTGAAGGGCACGCATATCGAGAATGGGAAACTGGTCGTGGTCCGCGCGCAGTAGCGGTCGGGACGACGGAAGAACCGAGCTCATGGCAAGAATCCTGATCATCGACGACGAAGAATCGGTCGGCGAGGCCCTCAGGCAGGTCTTCGAGTACGAGGGCCACCGGGTCCACCTGTGCAGCAACGGTCCGGCCGGACTGATCGACTATCCGGAATTCCGGCCCGATGTGACCTTCCTCGACGTGAAGCTCCCGAAGATGGACGGCATCGAGGTCCTGGAGCGCATCCGTCGCACCGATGCCGGTGCCGTCGTGATCATGATTTCGGGGCACGGAACGATCGGGACCGCGGTGAAGGCCACGCGGAACGGGGCATTCGATTTTCTCGAGAAGCCGCTCGACACCAACCGGCTGCTGGTCACGCTCCGCAACGCGCTGATGGTCCGCGGCCTGTCCGACAGCGTCGAGCGCCTGACCCACGAAATCGAAATCCACCACGGGATCGTCGGCGGGTCACGCGCGATCAAGCAGGTTCTCCAGGACATCGAGAAGGTGGGCGGCACCGACGCGCCCGTCCTGATCACGGGAGAAAACGGGACCGGCAAGGAACTCACCGCCAGGGCGCTGCACCGTCGCTCGACCCGAAAGGAACAGCTGTTCGTCGAGGTGAACTGCGCCGCCATTCCCTCCGAACTGATCGAATCCGAACTCTTCGGCCACGTGAAGGGGTCGTTCACGGGTGCCGTCGCCGACCGAATGGGCAAGTTCGAGCAGGCGCACAAGGGCACGCTCTTCCTCGACGAGGTGGGAGACATGTCGCTCGCGGCGCAGGCCAAGGTCCTCAGGGCGCTTCAGGGAGGCGACATCACCCCGGTCGGGGGGGCGCGGCCGGTTTCCGTCGACGTGAGGGTCATCGCCGCGACCAACAAGGACCTGTACGACCTGATCGACAAGGGCGAGTTCCGCGAAGACCTCCTCCACCGGCTCAACATGGTCACGATCCATGTCCCGCCGCTGCGGGAGCGCACCGGGGACATCCCCATGCTGGTGAGGCACTTCGCCGAGCTGACGCCCGGTACGTACGGCGTGCCGCACAAGCTGTTCACCGATGGGGCTCTGGAAGCTCTGGCGCAGCCCGACTGGCCCGGCAACGTCCGTCAGCTCAAGAACGCGGTTGCGCGCCTCATGATCCTCAGTCCGGGGGAATCCGTCGAGCGGCGCGATGTGACGCATCTCGCAACCGCCGGGACGGCCGGGGCCGGCGTGCCCGAGAGCATGATGGCGCTGGAGACCCTGAACGAGTTCAAGGAGG
This sequence comes from Gemmatimonadota bacterium, assembly GCA_009840215.1. GTDB lineage: Bacteria > Gemmatimonadota > Gemmatimonadetes > Longimicrobiales > Gaopeijiaceae > Bin94. Next base: position 21,367 of record VXOC01000334.1, read on the forward strand.
CGGCCGAAAAGGCCTTCATTGCGGGGAAGCTCCGCGACTACGACTGGAATGTCTCGGAGGCCGCGCGGCGGATGGGCATGCCCCGCTCGAACCTCTACAAGAAAATCGAGCGTCATGGCCTGGAAAGGGAGTAGGGACATGCGGAGAATGAAGGGCGGCTTGTCAGCGTGGAACGCGGGCCGCAGGATATAGGATGAGTCTCTCCCCCCGTCCCGCTCCCTCGGCAGGATCTCTCGATCAGTACCTGCGGGAGATCAGCCGGTATCCGCTCCTCGACCGCGACGAGGAGGTGCGGCTTGCCCAGGGAATCAAGCGCGGCGAGGAGGAAGCGCTGGACAAGCTGGTGCGTTCCAACCTTCGCTTCGTGGTCACGATTTCGAAGAAGTACCAGAACCAGGGCGTCCCGCTTCCCGACCTGATCAACGAGGGGAATCTCGGCCTCATCAGGGCCGCCCGGAAGTTCGACGGGACGAAGGGGATCAAGTTCATCAGCTACGCCGTCTGGTGGATCAGGCAGGCGATCCTCCAGGCCCTGGCCGAGCAGAGCAGGATCGTGCGGGTGCCGTTGAACCGGGCGGGGGTGCTGCACCGCATCGCCAAGCGCAAGGCCGCTCTGGTCCAGGAACTCGGCCGGGAGCCCACCGTCACGGAACTGGCGGAGGAGGTGGACCTCAGCCGCGAAGAGGTGGAGAACACGCTTGCCATCTCGCGCGCCCATCTCTCCCTCGACGCCCCCATCGCCCCGGGCGAGGACGGCCGCCTGCTCGACTACCTGCCGGATCGGGTGTCACCCGGACCGGACGAGCCGATCCTCGAAAAGGCGCTCACGGAGGCCCTCGAAGCCGCCCTGGGGACGCTGCAGCCTCGCGAGGCCATGGTCCTGCGCCTCTACTTCGGCCTCGGCGACGAGGACCCCCTTTCCCTGGAGAAAATCGGGACCAGGCTGGGCGTGACGCGCGAGCGGGTTCGGCAGATCAAGCAGCAGGCTCTCCAGCGCCTGCGCCATGCCTCGAGGGCCAGGGTGCTCAAGCCCTTCACCGATTGACATGGCCGGGCGGTCTGGATACTATTTCTTGCTGTGGATTTTTTTGCGGCCGACCTCGCGATTCCCCTTTCGCGGGGCGGCTTCGTTTCGCTGGGCATGGAAATTCCGTGACGACCACAATCACCCCGAAAAAAGAGGACATCCACCGCAGCTGGTGGGTTGTCGACGCAGAGGGCAAGCCGCTGGGGCGGCTGGCGACCGAGGTCGCGCGCATCCTGCGTGGCAAACACAAGCCGATCTACACCCCGCATCTGGACACGGGCGATCACGTGATCGTCGTCAACGCGTCGAAGGTGGTGCTGACCGGCCGCAAGGCCGAGCAGAAGACCTACTTCCGGCACTCGGGGTACATGGGTGGCGACAAGCACATCCCCTTCAAGACGATGCTGGAGCGGTTCCCCGACCGGGTGATCGAGTTGGCGGTGCGGGGGATGCTGCCCAAGAACAAGCTGGGACGGAGCATGCGCCGAAAGCTCCGCGTGTACCCGGATTCGGCGCATCCACACCAGGCCCAGGGACCCAGACCTCTTGAGATCTGACTTCTGCGAGGAGATGCATGGCCGCTGAGGCACCGATACAGGCCGTCGGACGCCGGAAGACCAGTGTAGCGCGGGTTTCCCTCCGGCCGGGCGGCGGGCGCTGGTCCGTCAACGGACGGACGCCCGAGGACTATTTTCCCCGTCCGGCCCATCGTGTCCGGATCGAGGACCCGCTTCGGGTTGCCGATGCGGAGGGCCGCTTCGATGTCGTGGCCCGTGTCCACGGAGGCGGATTGACCGGCCAGGCGGACGCGATCCGGATGGGTCTGGCCAGGGCGTTGCTGGTCCACGACGAGGAACTGCGGGCGCCGCTCCGCGAGGGCGGACTGCTGACCCGCGATCCCCGCAAGGTCGAACGCAAGAAGCCGGGCCGGCCCAAGGCGCGCAAGCGTTTCCAGTTCAGCAAGAGATAGGCGACCCACTTCCATGAATCCTGCCGAAGACAACGTCGGCCTGACCGACCTTCTCGACGCCGGCGTCCATTTCGGGCACCAGACCAGGCGCTGGAATCCCAAGATGCGCCCCTACATCTTCGGAGAGCGCAACGGGATCCATATCATCGACCTTCGCAAGACCCTGGATCGTCTCAACCTCGCGTGCGACGCGGTGCGCAGGGTCGTGCTCAAGGGAGAGAAGGTCCTCTTCCTCTCCACGAAGCGGCAGCTGCGGCAGGTCATCGAGGAGGAGGCCGAGCGGTGCGGCGCACTGTACGTCACCGAGCGCTGGCTGGGGGGCATGCTCACCAACTTCCAGACCATCCGCCGCCAGATTCGCCGGATGAAGGAGCTTGCGCGCGGCCAGGAAGAGAACGCCTTCGAGTTCTACACCAAGAAGGAACGCCTCCTGCTCGAGCGGGAGCGCGTCAAGCTGGAGAAGTACTTCATCGGCCTGCGCGACATGGTGCGGTTGCCGGGCGCCGTCTTCGTGGTCGACGCCAGGCGCGAGATCATCGGAGTGCGCGAGGCTCACAGGCTGGGGATTCCGGTCATCGCGATCGCCGACACCAACGTGGACCCGTCGCTGATCGACTATCCCATCCCGGGCAACGACGACGCCATACGCTCCGTCAGCCTGATCGCCGGCCGGATCTCCGAGACGATCCGGATCGCGCGGCGCGAGGTGCCCGACGAACAACTCAGGCGGCAGGCCGAGCTGGGAGCGACGACCTATTCCACCGAGACCGGTGAGAAGACCGCCGACGCGCGTGAATTCAGGCCCCGGCCCCGGAAGCGGCGGCCCCGGCCCGAGGCCATCGCGCAGGTGCGCAAGGCCGGAGAGGGCGACGGAGCGCCCAAACGTTCCCGCCGCCGGAAGCCGGCATCCGAGTCGAAGGGCAAGTCCGAGGCCGCGAGCTGACACCCGGTGCACGAAATCCCCGCTGAATTCGGGCGGCGATTGCATCCGCGCCGGACGCCTCGAAGTCCCCATTCGTTGTGTAAATCAAACATTACATTATGTAATGTATGCCTTACATTCTCCATTCACTCCAAGGTCCGCCGGCGCAAGGCGGGGGATAGTTCAAGATGAAGATCGGCGCGAAACTGGTTAAGGAACTCCGGGACCGCACCGGGGCGGGGATGATGGACTGCAAGAGGGCGCTGGAGAGTACCGGCGCCGACATCGAAGCGGCCATCGACCTGTTGCGGAGCAAGGGCGAGGCAAAGGCCGCCAAGCGTGCCGCGCGGGCCGCCAACGAGGGTACGGTGGTCAGCTATATTCACCACGGCGGGCGCATCGGCGTCCTGGTGGAACTCAACTGCGAGACGGACTTCGTGGCCAACACCGACAACTTCCGGACCCTGGCCCGGGACATCGCCATGCACGTCGCGGCCTCCGACCCCATCGCCGTCAGCGCCGACGACGTGGACGCGTCGGTCGTGGAGCGGGAGCGGAAGGTCTTCACCGAGCAGGTGGCCATGGAGGGGAAGCCGGAACACATCCGCGACCGGATCGTGGAGGGCAAGCTGGCAAAGTTCTACCGGGAACGGGTGTTGCTGCAACAGGCGTACGTGAAGGATCCGGACCGGAGCGTCGGCGAACTCATCACCGAAGTTTCGGCCCGCACGGGAGAGAAGATCAGGGTGGCGCGGTTCTCGCGGTTCCAGGTCGGGGGATAGCGAGCGGCGCGTGGACGGCCCGGGCCCCGGCAGCGGCGAGGCGTCCGCCGCGATCGACCGGCGCAGTGCTGGCTACGGCCGTGTCATCCTGAAGCTGTCGGGAGAGGCGCTTGCCGGAGAGCGGGGCTTCGGAATCGATCCCCGGGTCGTGGACGAAATCACCGACGAGGTCCGGGCGATCCACGGTGTGGGCGTCTCACTGGGGCTCGTGATCGGGGGCGGGAACATCGTTCGCGGGGCCATCGCCAGCGAGCGCGGGATGGACCGCGTATCGGCGGACTACATGGGCATGCTGGCCACGATCATGAACGCCCTGGCCGTGCAGGATCTGCTCGAGAAGAAGGGGATCGACACGCGGGTCATGACGGCCATCCGGATGCCCCAGCTCGCGGAGCCCTACATCCGCCGCCGCGCGGTGCGGCACCTCGAGAAGGGCAGAATCGTCATCTTCGCCGGGGGGACGGGGAACCCGTACTTCTCGACGGACACTGCGGCGGTGCTGCGGGCGATCGAGATGAACGCCGATGTCGTGATCAAGGCTACGAAGGTGAAGGGGGTGTACACGGCCGACCCCGCCCGCGATCCCGACGCGGAGTTCATTCCCGACATTTCCTTTCACGAAGTCGTCGCCCGCGACCTCCGTGTCATGGATGCGGCGGCGGTCTCGCTTTGCCGCGAGAACGATCTGCCGATTATCGTCCTGAACCTGGACGACAAGGGTGCGGTGCACCGGGCAATCCGCGGGCAACACGTCGGAACGCTGGTATCTTGAACGCATCCGACACGATCAGCGCGCCGGCTCCAGGGTGATCGCGGCGTCGACCGGCAGGAGAGCAACGTGGAGATAATTGACGAAACCAGGACCAGAATGGGCGAGGCCGTGGAGGCGGTTCAGCGCGAATTCGCGACGGTTCGAACCGGAAAGGCGGTCCCGTCGATCCTGGACGGTGTGCGGGTGGACGCCTACGGGGGGCAAATGCCGATGAACCAGGTCGCGACCGTATCGGCTGCGGACGCGTCGCTGCTGGTGGTCCAGCCCTTCGACCCTTCACTGATCGAGTCGATCGAGAAGGCCATCCTCTCGGCGGGGCTCGGCCTCAACCCATCCAACGACGGGTCCCTGATCCGGGTTCCGATCCCGCCTCTCAACGAGGAGCGGCGCAGGGAGTACGTGCGTCTCCTGAACAAGATGGCCGAGGACGGGAGGATCTCGGTTCGCCATGCCCGTCACGCGGCCAACGATTTCGTCAAGCTGATGCTGAAGGAGCACGAGGTGGGGAAGGACGACGCGCACCGCCTGATGAACGAGGTGCAGAAGGCCACCGACGACCACATCCGCAGGATCGAGGACCTCCTGGGCGCGAAGGAGAAGGAGGTGATGGCGATCTGAGCGGGCGGCCCGCGGCCGGGACCCCCGGCATTCCCGTGCAACCGCGCGCGTGCTCGTGGGAATCCGTCCGCCGACCGCGCCAGATCGCCGTCCGAACCTGATGATGCCGTCCGACCTGCTCGACCGGATCCTCTCGAACCCCCATGTGCCGCGTCACGTGGCCGTCATCATGGACGGCAACGGCCGCTGGGCCCGCAAGCGGGGGCTGCCCAGACACGCGGGGCATTGGGAAGGGATGAACGCGGTGCGCGAGGCCATCGAGGGAGCGTGCTCAACCGGGGTCGAGATCCTGACGCTCTTCGCCTTCTCCACCGAGAACTGGAAGCGGCCCCGCAGCGAAATCGACGCTCTCATGCGGCTGCTGCAGGTGTATGCCGACAAGGAGCGGGGCCCACTGGCCCGGGCCGGCGTCGAGGTGAAGGTGCTGGGCGAGGTCGAGCGGCTCGATCCGGCAGCGCGCGAGGCCGTGGGGCAGATCGAGGAGGCGACCCGCGGCGGCGCGGTCCTGAGGCTCAACCTGATGGTGTCGTACGGCGCCCGGGAAGAGCTTGTTCGCGCTGCCCGGACGCTCTGCGAGCAGGCCAGGGACGGCACCCTGGACCCGGAGTCGATCGGCCCGGAGGTTCTGGAGGGGGTCCTGTTCACCGCCGGCCTCCCCGATCCCGACCTCCTCATCCGCACCTCCGGCGAGTTCCGCCTCAGCAACTTCATGCTGTGGCAGCTGGCCTACACCGAACTGTACATCACCCCGGCCCTCTGGCCCGACTTCACCCGCGAGGACCTCTTCGCCGCCATCCTCGACTACCAGCAGCGGGAACGGCGTTTCGGCCGGGTGGCGGCGAGGTGACGACCGCGTGAAGATGTCGGCCGAATTGAGGGCCAGGATTCTGGTCGCGGCGGTTGGCATCCCGCTGGCGCTGCTGCTCATCCACCTGGGCGACTGGTATCTCGGTGCGCTCCTGATCGCCGCGGCCGCGCTCGGCGCGAACGAGTTCTACGCGCTGGCGTCGGCCGGGGAGGCTCGGCCGGTCCGCTGGCTGGGGATACCGGCCGCGGCGATGCTTGTCCTCCTCGCCGTCCATGACCCCGTTTTCGCGGGATGGAGCGCACGGGGACTGGCGCTCGTCATGACCCTGGTGCTGCTCACCGCCTGCGCGGTGGTGTTCTGTCGGAGGATCGAGGAAGATCCCCTCCTCTCCGCCTCGGCCACCGTGCTCGGGGCGCTCTACACCGGTGGGACGCTCTCCTTTGCGGTCCTTCTGCGTAGCGTTCCCGAAGTCGCGGGGACGATACCGGTGAACCGATGGGAGGGCACTCTGCTCGTGTTGCTGCCCCTGGCGGTCACCTGGGCCGGAGACACCGCGGCATTCTTCGTCGGCCGCAGCATCGGCAAGACCCGCCTGGCACCCCGCGCGAGCCCGGGCAAGACGGTCGAAGGAGGCATAGGGGGACTGGCCGCCTCAACGGCGGCAGGTGTGGCGGCGGGTTTCGTGCTGGACGGCTTCGGCACCTTCCACGTAACGCCGGTCACCGGCGGTGTGATCGGCCTCGTGCTGGGGGCGGCCGCCCAGGTGGGGGACCTGGCCGAATCCGTCCTCAAGCGGGAGGCCGGGGTGAAGGACTCGGGGGCGCTCCTGCCGGGACACGGCGGGGTGCTGGACCGCCTCGACTCCCTCTACTTCACCTTGCCGCTGGCGTACGGCCTGCTCTGCCTGACCCGGTACCTTCCGTGACCGGAGTCGCGGTGCTGGGGGCAACGGGTTCGGTGGGACGCTCGACGCTGGCCGTGGTCCGCAGGCATCCCGCGCGATTCAGGGTCGTCGCCATGTCCGTGCACCGATCCGTCGGAGAGCTGGAACGATTGGCCGCCGAGTTCGGGACGCGGGAGCTCGCGGTGGCGGAATCCTCGGCGCTGAATGGTCGTCCCGACCTGCAGGCAGCGGGCTGGCGGAGCGGACCCGAAGGCGTGGTGGAACTCACCGCCCTGCCCGGAGTGGATGTCGTCGTCAATGCGGTCGTCGGCGCGGCCGGATTGCCACCGACCCTGGCTGCGCTGCAAGCCGGCAAGCGCTGCGCGCTGGCCAACAAGGAGTCACTCGTCGCGGCCGGAGAACTCGTACTGGAGGCGGCGCATCGGGGAGGAGGGGAACTCGTACCGGTCGACAGCGAGCACTCCGCGATCCTGCAGTGCATCGGGTCCGCCCGGCACGAGGAGATCCACCGCCTGATCCTCACCGCAAGCGGCGGGCCCTTTCGCGAGACCGGTGCCGAGGCGCTGAAGACGGCGACCGCGTCGATGGCGCTGCGGCACCCCACCTGGGAGATGGGCGCCAAGATCACGATCGATTCGGCCACCCTGGCCAACAAGGCGCTGGAGGTGATCGAGGCGCACTTCCTGTACGGTCTGCCCTACGAACGAATCGAGGTCGTGGTGCACCCGACCTCGATCGTGCACTCCTTCGTCGAGTTCGTCGACGGCTCGGTCCTGTCGCAGATGGGTTCGCCCACCATGGAGCTGCCCATTCTTCACGCGCTCACCTGGCCGCGCAGGCCGCCGGACCCCGTGCTGCGGGGCTTCGATCCCGTCGAAATCTCGCCTCTCGTCTTCGAGCCGGTGGACGAGGAGCGCTTCCCGCTCTTTCGCCTTGGCGTGAATGCCGGTCGCGCGGGCGCCGCCGCCCCGGCCGTGTTCAACGCCGCGAACGAGGTGGCCGTTGAAGCCTTCCTGAGCGGCAGGGTTACCTTCCTTGGGATGTCGGAAGTCGTGGCGGCCGTCCTCGAGGCGCTGGAGGGACGCTCCGCGTGTGATCTACAGGAGGTGTTGCAGGTGGACCGGGCCGCGAGGCGCCGCGCGGCAGCGGAAGTCGAAAGGATCGGTGCATGACAATCCTGGCCACGATCGTCCTTTTGGGCGTTCTGATCTTCGTACACGAACTGGGGCACTTCTGGGCCGCCAAGTCCGTGGGGATCGGAGTGGAGCGCTTTTCCATCGGCCTGGGGCCGCGGGTCTGGGGTATCGAGCGGGGGGGCACCGAGTACGTCTTTTCCGCCATTCCGCTGGGCGGGTACGTGAAGATGCAGGGGATGGAGGACGAGGTCATGGAGCATCTCGAAGGAGGCGCGACCGGGGAACCGAGAGAGCCCGGTCCCGGCGACTTCGATGCCCAGCCGCTCCTGGCCCGTGCTTTCGTCATCTCCGCGGGGGTCATCATGAACATGATCTTCGCCTTCTTCCTGTACACGCTGGTCGCGGCCGCCTGGGGCGTACGGGAGCTGGCGACCACCCGGGTCATGGATGTGGACGAGGGTGCCCTGCCCGCCGGAACCGAAGCGCTGGCGGGAATCGCCCCGGGAGCCGAGATCGTGCGGGTGGGCGGGGTCGAGCCCGAATCCTGGGGGGATGTCCAGCGTGCGTTGCTCGAGAGCCCCGCGGGACCGCTGAGGATTGCCACCGAATCGCCCGCGGACGTCTTTGAAGTCATCGTGCCGGAGGACGGGGGGGAGCGCAGGAACCTGGCGGGTGCGCTGTGGTACTGGGTCGATCCGATCGTGGGCGACCTCGAACCGGGCGGCCCGGCGGCGGGCGCGGCGATCGAGCGCGGGGACCGCATCACAAGTGTGGACGGAGCTCCCGTCCGGAACTGGGCGGACATCATCCGCGAGGTGGGCTCCCGGCCCGGCGAGACGGTGGAGGTCGGGCTCCTCAGAAGCGAGAACGCGCTGACCCGCATCGTCGAAATCGACGACGTCGAGGGCGAGGGGGATGGGGAGCGGAGAGGGAGACTGGGCATCGTGCAGTCCCAACCGGAGACCCGCACCATTTCCGTTGGCATGATCGAGGCCGTGTCGATCGGATGGGATCAAACGTACGGCATAACAGGCCGGATTCTCGGGTTCCTGCGCGACCTGTTCACCTTCAACGTGTCGCCGCGGTCGGTCGGCTCGATCGGTACCATCGCGGTGATCTCCGGCCAGGCCGCCGCCGAGGGAATGGCCGCGTTCCTGGAGTTCATGGCCCTGTTCAGCATCAATCTGGCCATCCTGAACATGCTTCCCATACCCATCCTGGACGGAGGCCACATGGTCTTCCTCGGAATCGAACTCGTGCGCGGCCAGAAGCTGTCGGTGAAGCAGCGGCTGCGGTGGACTCAGGTCGGGTTCGCCTTCGTCATCCTCATCATGGTCTGGGCCCTGAGCAACGACGTGCTGAGGTTCCTCGGACTGTAGGGGACACGGGCACGGAACCTCGCGGTGATCGGCCGGCGGCAGCCCTTGCCGGCGTGGTCAGAGGAACGACAGCTGGCGCGGGCCCACCTGCTCACGCAGCACTCCCAGATCCAGCAGCGGCGTGGGCCGGTCCGGACGGGCCACCTCGACCGTTCCCGCGAACCCCTGCTTCGCGAGCGCCCGCTCCATTTCGCTCCTCGCCAGTGCGGGCGTGTTCGATTCCTCCGACAGGTGAGCCAGCACCACGACCGTCAGCCTCGGGTTCAGCAGCTCCAGGACGAGCCGGGTGGCCGCCTGGTTCGAGAGGTGTCCGTGACTTGACGCGATCCTGGCCTTGACCGACGCGGGGTAGCTGGTGGACCACAACATCGACTCGTCGTGGTTCGACTCGACGACCAGGGCGTCGCAACCGCGCAGCGCGTGCATGACCTGGAGGGTGGGGCGTCCCAGGTCGGTGGCGATTCCCAAGCGCAGGCCCGTGGCGGGTTCCCGCACCGCCACTGCCACCGGATCGACCGCGTCGTGCACGGTGATGAACGGTTCGACCTCGAGTTCCTCCACCTCGACCGGATACCCGGCCCGGTACGTGCGGACCTCTTCGGAGCCGCGCAACAGTTTGCGGCAGGCGCCCAGCGTACCCTCGGTCATCATGAGCGGCGTACCGTGCGCGCGGGCGAAGACACCGGCCCCGCGCGTGTGGTCTCCGTGCTCATGCGTCACCAGGATGGCGGTGACCTCGGCGGGTTCGACACCGACCGTGGCCAACCTCTTCGTGAGCTCCCGCGCGCTGAAGCCCGCGTCGACCAGGAGGCGGGTGGTCCCCGCGGCGATCAGGGTGGCGTTGCCGCGGCTGCCGCTGCCGAGGACGGAGAAGCGCACCGTTCAGCAGTCCGTGGAGAATGCCGCGAGGGTTTTTCCCACGGGGGCGCTCAGTGGCCGCCCGCTCCGGATCGAAGCGGCGCCGTGTCCGCGAAGGCCCGCCGGTAGAGGCGGCGCGTCCGGCGGTTAAGCTCGACACCCCGTCGCGCCATCACCCTGGCGGCCGTTTCGAGGAAGCGGTCGATGTCGTGATCCACGAGTCCCCCGGCACCGCCCCACGAAAACGGCGGCACCTCCTTCGGCATCATTCCCCCTCCGAACAGACTCGCCCCGGGGCCGACCGTGGCGCCGGTGTCGATCAGCGTGCCGATCCCGGTGCGGACGTGGTCGCCGAGGAGGCACCCGGCCTTGACGAGTCCCGTATCGATCGAGCGCCCGTCCGTCTCGACGCGCACCGTGCCGTAGGTGTTCTTCAGGTCGGAGTTGGTGGTCATCGCTCCCAGATTCACCCACCGGCCGACCACCGAATGGCCCAGGAAGCCGTCGTGGGCCTTGTTGGCGAAACCCAGGAACACGGTCGCTTCGACCTCGCCCCGCACCTTGCAGGCCGGTCCGATCCCGACGTTCTCGAAGAAGCCCCCCAGCACCGTCGAGCCACGGCCGACATACGCCGGGCCGGCGATTCGGCACGGAGCCTGAACGCGCGCGTTCGCGTCCACGACGACGGGTCCGCCCCTCGTGTCGAGAACCGTTCCGGGTTCGATGACCGCCCCTTCACCCACGCTGACGCTTCCCCCGCCGATCCGGTGAACGTGTGCCGGCGGTCCATCGTCCGAACAGCGGGCGCCATCGGCATGGAGCCGGTCCCCGTTCCTGTCCATGAGGTCCCACACCGACCCGAGCAGCGTCCCGCGGAGCTCGACTCTCGGCCAGTCCGGCCACTCGCCGTGCCATACGGATGCCGGGAGCGCCGTCCCGTCGGGGACCCAGATGCCGACGGGCTCCCCGGTGTCCGCCGCGAGCAGAGTGGGGCCGTCAAGGGTGCCGCCACCGGTGTCACAGGCGAAGCGGCTGCACAGCAGGACCCGGTTCCCTTCGCTCCCGATCGCTTCCGGGGTCACGCCACGCGGGGCCCCGGGCTCGTCGAAGTCCAGAAGCGCGTCTCCGCCCAGGTGGCCCTCGCACGGCAGCCCCCATGCGCGTTCCGCCCGGGCCCGCAGCGTCTCGGTTCCGAAGAGGAGTTCGCCGGCCGGACGGGTCAGCGTGAAGGGACGCCAGTTCCGGGCTGCGGGATCGTCGAAGAGGAAGAGGCGCGCGGGCATCAACCGGGGGGTGAGTCCGGCCCGCGGCCGGAAGCCGGTTGGAGCAGGCGCGGGGGTAGACCCTGCAGGTATTCCTTCAGCCGGGGGGACTCGGAGCGGGGCATCACCAGCGTGACGTGCTCCGTCTGCACGACGAGAAGATCGCGCACGCCGAGCAGCGCCAGGCGCCCGCTGCCGGCGAGCGCGATGTTGTCCGCCGATCCCGACAGGTGAACCTCGCCCTCGATCACATTGCCCCGTTCGTCCACGGGCCGGTTGCGGGCCAGCGACTCCCAGCTTCCGACATCGTCCCAGCGAAAGCTCGCATCGATGCAGGCGACCCGTTCGCTTCGCTCCAGCACCGCCTCGTCCACGCTGATTCGCGCGGTCGCCTCGAAGAAGGCGCCGGTGTCTCCCGTTTCCAGGTGCGGCAGCGCACATGTGATTTCGGGAGCGCAGCGTTCCAGTTCCTGCAGAAAGACACCGGCCGCCCAGACGAAGATCCCGGTGTTCCAGCGGCAGCCCTCCTCGACGTAACGGGCCGCGCGGGTGGGTCCGGGCTTCTCCACGAAGGCACCGACCCGGTACGCGCGGTGCCCCGCGGGAGCTGGCAGCGCCTCGCCGGGACGGATGTAGCCGTAGCCGGTCTCGGGACGGTCGGGAGGAGCCGCGACGGCCAGCAGAAGCCGGTCCCGGTGAGCGATGTCGACGGCGGCCGCCAGGACGTCCCGGAAGGCCTCGACGGGTTCGATCATGTGATCGGAGTGGAGGGAGACCATGATCGCGCCGGGGTCGGCCCGCTCGATCTCCCACGCGGCACGCGCGAGAACCGGGCCCGTGCCCCTGGCGCGCGTCTCCACCATGAAGGACTCGCGGCCGAGTCCGGTCGCGCCCCGGATGGGCTCAACGAGGTCTTCGCCGGCAAGCACGCGGAGCCGTTCGCCCGGAACGAAGCCCCGCACCCGTTCGATCGTATCGAGGATCAGGGGTTGCGAGCTGGCCAGCGGCAACAGCTGCTTCGGGCGTTCGGGCGTGCTCAGCGGCCAGAACCTGTGACCGGCGCCGCCCGCCAGGATCGTGACCCAGACCGAGGGTTCCGGTTTCACGTGCAATTCTGCACCGGGAGAAGGTGATCGAGGCGAAGATCAAGGCTCAAGCTAGCCGGAATCAGCAGGAAAGTCACGGAGCCCGGGGCCGCCTGCCGACCCGCCCGCGGAGGAACGGCGCCCTGTGGGCCGAGTGTCCCGCCGCCCCTGCGCGACGCGGGTTTCTCCATTGCGATGACGACGGTTTTCGAGAGTTGACCCGAGAGATCCCCGGCGGGTAGATTGAGCAATGAAGATTCGCAATCTGGCGCTGGTGACCCTTGTCAGTGCGGCCCCGCTGACCGCGTGCGGCGACGATCCATTCCGGTTCGATTGGGTCGAGAACCCCGACACGGTAGAGCTGTACGTCCTTTCGCGTCCCGAGCCCAACCTGCTGTCGGCCTTCGACTTTTTCAGCCGCATCCCGAAGCGGCTGGAGGCTCCCACCACGGGCGACCTGTGGGACCTCACCGTGGACTACCGGGACGGGCAGTTCGTGTGGCTGCCGCCCGGGGCTCTGGGAATCGATTCGGACGCCGGCCTCGCGACCCTCGAGGGCCACAGCTGGCTGAGCGCCGAGGAGGCGCCGGCCGATACCGCCGCCTACGTCACCGACGCGGCAATCCCGATCAGTTTCGACCCGATCTACGTCATCCGCACCCGGCTGCACCAGGGCACCTTCTCCCTCTGCAACTACTACGGCAAGATCGAGGTTCTGGAGACTGACTCGATCGTCGGTACGGTCCGGTTCCAGTTCGATGTGAACCGAATCTGCAACAGCCGCGATCTCGTCCCGCCGGACTAGCAGCCCGTGGAAAAATCCCCCCGGCATTCGACCGGCGATGCATCCGGCCTGGGCCGCTTCGTTCCAGGTTCCACGATGTAATGATTAGTTTCCATTATGGAATGCGTAGTATACATTGGTTCCTCGCAGGGCTTCGCTCTGCGTTGCTCCTCGGGCGAATAGCTCTGCTATTCACCTCTCGTCGCGCCTTGCCAGCCCGGCGCCTCGCCGCTCTCGGTGCTCGGGCGGCTTTATCCACGGACTGCTGCCCCGTGGTCTCCTGAATGCTGGACGTCAAGGCGTTGCGCCGCGATCCGCCGGGTATTGGCGCGGCGTTGGAGCGGCGGGGGACCGAGGGCCTCGCCGGCCTGGTCGTCGAGGTTGCCGAGCGCGACCGGATCCGGCGTGAGGCGCTCCGACGGGTCAACGACCTGAAGGCGCTCCGGAACCGGGTCTCGAAGCGGATCGGCGAGGCGAAGCGGCAGGGCGGGAACGCGCAGGAGGAGATTGCGAGGATGCGCAAGGTCGGCGCGGAGATCTCCGAGTTGGACGCCCGGGTCGCCGCCGCGGATGCGTGGATCGCCGAGCAGCTCGCGGTCATCCCGAACCTGCCCGACGAGCGGGTGCCCACCGGTGACGAGCAGGCCAACGAGATCGTGCGCAGCTGGGGCACGCCGCCGGACTTCCCCTTCACACCGCGGCCCCACTGGGAGCTGGGCGAGTCGCTCGGAATCCTCGACCTGGCGGCGGGGGTCCGGGTATCGGGGTCCGGTTTCTTCATGCTGCGTGGCAGGGGCGCCGCCCTGCAGCGCGGGCTGATCAACTGGATGATCGGGCTGCACACGGCCGAACACGGCTACACCGAGCTCCGGGTCCCGTACCTGGTGCGCGAGAGCACGATGACGGGCACGGGACAGCTGCCCAAGTTCGCCGACGAGTCGTACCTGACGCCGCGCGACGGACTCTGGCTGATCCCGACCGCCGAGGTGCCCGTGACGAACATTCACCGCGGCGAGATCCTGCGGGGGGACACGCTGCCCCGCAAATACGTGGCCTACTCGCCGTGCTTCCGCAGGGAGGCGGGCGCGGCCGGCAAGGACACCCGGGGCATGCTCCGGGTCCACCAGTTCGACAAGGTGGAGCTGGTACGCTTCGAACGGCCGGAGGCAAGCGCGGCGGCCCTTGAGGAACTGACCGGCGACGCGTGCCGCATCCTCGAGATGCTGGGGCTCACCTACAGGGTCGTGGTGCTTGCCTCCGGCGACCTGGGCTTCTCGGCTTCGCTGACCTACGACCTGGAGGTCTGGGCTCCGGGAGTGGAGCAGTGGCTCGAAGTCTCCAGCTGTTCGACCTTCACCGACTACCAGGCGCGGCGGGCCAACATCCGGTTCCGCAGGGCCCAGAGTTCCGGGACCGAGTTCGTTCACACGCTCAACGGATCGGCGCTGGCGCTGCCGCGGCTCATGGTCGCGCTCCTCGAGACGTTTCAGCAGGCGGACGGGTCGGTGCGGCTTCCGGCCGTCCTTGCCCCCGTTCTGGGCTTCGACGAGATCGGACCGGGAGGGTGAGGCGCGCACGCACCACCGCCAGGAGGCTGGATCCACGTAAATGGCAGCTCGCGCTGGGGATTCTCTTCTTCGCGCTGCTCGTCTTCTACATGGTGTACACGGCCCAGATCGTGCGCTCCCGCCAGGCCGACGCCGAGATCTTCTCGCGCATTTACGCGCAGGTGGAGAACGGGCTGACGAGCCAGGAGGAAAATGCCGGCGTCGCGGCGCTCTACAACCTGCAGACCCTGATCCTCGAACTCGGGGTGCCGCTCGTGGTCACGGCCGAGCCGGAGGGCAGCTACTCCGGCCACGCCAACCTTCCCTTCGACGTCTCCGACCCACCCACGCCCGACGACATCGAACGCATCCTCCGCTACGCCGACGAACTGGATCTCCGCAACGCACCGGCGGGCGATCCCGGCCGCCAGCTGGTCCACTACGGGATCACGCCCGAGACGGCGCGGCTGCAGTGGATTCCCTTCCTCTGGGCCGCGGGACTGCTCCTGACGGTACTGCTCGCGGTCACCTTCTTCCGCTATCAGCGGCTCAGCGCCGCGGAGCAGGCGTGGACGGCGATGGCTCGCGAACTGGCCCATCAGCTCGGCACCCCCATCAGTTCGCTGCAGGGATGGGTGGAGGTCCTGGGGCTGTCACGCGAAGCCCGGCCCGGCGACATGGACCAGGCCGAGATCGCGGCGGCCATCGGCGAGGACCTGGTGCGCCTGGAACGGGTGAGCAGGCGCTTCGAGCTGATCGGCAGGGATCCGGAGCTCAGGCGCGTTTCGCTCGGTGTGGTGATCGACGAACTCAGGAACTACATGAAGGCCAGGCTGCCGCGGCTCGGTCCGGGGGTGGCGCTGCACGTCGATGTCCCGGACGACCTTCCGGATGTCCAGGGCCATCAGGTCCTGCTGGCCTGGGCGCTGGAGAACGTTGTGAAGAACGCGCTGGACGCCATGGCGGGGACCGGCGGGTCCATCACGATCTCGGCACGGGCGGCCGAGCGGCGCTGGGTCGTCGTGCGCATCCGGGATACGGGGCCCGGCGTCCCCCTCGAGATCCGGGACCGGGTGTTCGACCCGGGCGTCACCACCAAGTCGGGTGGGTGGGGCGTCGGCCTGACGCTCACGCGGCGGATCGTCGAGGGCGTCCATCGCGGCCGCATCGAGCTGCTGGACCGGGGCGAGCGCGGGGTCACGTTCCAGGCCCGGCTTCCGCGCGCGCCGGACTCCTGAAGGCCCGATGCTGGAGGTCCTGAACCCCGAACAGCGCCGGGCGGTCGAGCACTTCGAGGGCCCGTGTCTCGTGCTCGCCGGAGCGGGGTCGGGGAAGACGCGCGTCCTCACGACCCGGGTGTGCCAGCTCGTCATGGAGCACGGCGTGCCCCCCGAGCGCATCCTGGCGGTCACCTTCACGAACAAGGCTGCGCAGGAGATGCGCGAGCGGGTCGTGTCGATGCTGGGCGGCGACCCGAAGGGGATCTGGATGAGCACCTTCCACGCCCTCGGCGCCCGTCTCATGCGGCGTCACGCGCCCGAGCTGGGCTGGACCCGGGCCTTCACGATCCGCGACGCGGACCAGTCGCTCCGCGAGGTCAAAAAGGCGCAGAAGAGCGTGGACATCGACCCGCTCCAGTGCTCCCCCCGCGCCGTCCGCGACCGGATCTCCGACGCCAAGAACCACCTGATCGGCGTGGAGGAGTTCAGGGAGCAATACGCCGGCCGGGACCTCTTCCTGAGCCGGGTCGCCGTCGCGTACGGAGCCTACCAGGAGGCGCTGAAGCGACAGGACGCGATGGACTTCGACGACCTGCTCGTCCTGCCCGTCCGCCTCTTCGAGAACAACCCCGAGCTGCTCGCCAGGTACCAGCGACTCTTCGCCTTCATCCTCGTCGACGAGTACCAGGACACCAACCGGGCCCAGTTCCGCCTGCTGGAGCTGCTGGCCGCGGATCACGGCAACCTCATGGTGGTGGGGGACGACGACCAGAGCATCTACGGTTGGAGGGGCGCCGACATCCGCAACATCCTCGACTTCGAGAAGAGCTTCCCCGGCGCGGCGGTGGTGCGGCTGGAGCAGAACTACCGGTCCACGCCGGTCATCCTGGACGCCGCCAACGTCGTGATCCGGCAGAACCTGGACCGCAAGGAAAAGACGATGCGGACCGAGCTCGTGGGGGGGCCGCCGATCACCCTGGTCGAGGCGGCGAGCGAGGCCGACGAGGGCCGCTGGATCGTCGAGGAGATCGAGCGCCGGATGCTCTCGAACCCCGAGTACGACCACCGCCACTTCGCGGTCCTCTACCGCACCAATGCGCAGTCACGGGCGCTGGAGGACCGCTTCCGGCGCCGGGGCCTCCCCTACCAGATCGTGGGCGGGGTGCGCTTCTACGAGCGTCGCGAGATCCAGGATGTCCTGGCCTACCTTCGCCTGATCGCCAACCATCAGGACATGGACGCCTTCGATCGCGTGGTGAACTACCCGCGCCGCGGGGTCGGGAAGACGTCGCTGGAGCGGCTTGCACGGTTCGCGCGGGATTCGGGCATCGATCTGTTCGAGGCGGCGGGGCGGGGGGAAGAGGTTCCGGGGC
>VXOC01000319.1 GCA_009840215.1 Gemmatimonadota bacterium
GGACGGGTCGGGCGGAGGGGGCGGCGGGGAGTTGTCGATGGTCGCTTGCGAAACGCCTCCGGTGCAGGCCGCGACAAACAGGATGGCTGCCAGCACCGTACGACTGCGGGCGCGGTTCTCCACACGCCGTGCCGTGTCCCCGGTTGCCGATCTGAGCATTGCGTATTCCTCCAAAGTCGTGACTGTATCTGCATACCCGCGCGCACCGCCTCGTGGTTCCCCGAAATCGTAGCGCGACCGGGCGGCCGGGAATAGGTTTGCGCGGCAATGAGCGCCTTTTCCGAACGAGTATACGCCTGCGTGCGACGAATCCCCAAGGGGCGGATCATCAACTACGGGAGCGTGGCGGCGCTGGCGGGCAGGCCCCGGGCCGCACGGGGCGTCGGCTACGCGCTCAGTCACCTGCCCCCCGGTACCGACGTGCCCTGGTGGCGCGTCGTGAACCGCCGGGGCGCCATTTCGACTTCGCGCGCGAGCGGCCTCGCCCAGCAGCAGAGAGCGCTGCTGGAGCGCGAGGGCATCGTCTTCGACGAACTTGGAGAAGCCTCATGGGAAAGGTTCGGATGGGATCCGTACGGTTGACCGCGTTTGCGACCCTGGTAACGGGTTGCGCCGATGCACCCCCGCCACCCTCCGACGCACAGATCGCCTACGCCGAAATCGTCGCCGAAGAGGACGCGCGGGGTGAAATCGGCCTGGAGCGGGTGCTGGCGCACGTGGAGAATGATGATCCGTGGGTACGCGCCATGGCGGTGCGGGCGCTGGGGCGGCTGGAGGACCGGGGGCGGGTCGCGGAGCTGGGGGAGAGGCTTGACGATCCGGATCCGACGGTCCGGATGGCAGCCGCGGCGGCGATGGCGCAGTCGGTCTACGGACAGGACCCGGGTGCGGTGTTGCCGCGGCTGGCGGAGCGGATCGGGGAGGAGGGGGATGCGGAGGTGGTGGGCAGCCTCGCGACGAATCTGGGTCGACTGGCGTTTGGGAGTGTGGAGCAGCGGGTGGTGGGTGGCTCGGGGCTGGCGGCGGCGAGCGAACGGCTGGAGGAGTTGGGGGGCGATCGCGAATCCTCCGCACGGCTCGGGCTGGCGCGCGGCATCGAGGCCTTCGCACGTAGCGGAGGCACGGAGTTTGCCCTCCCGCAGGAGGTGGAGGAGATCGCAAGGTCGTTGCTGGAGAGTGGAGGCGAGCATCCGGCTTCCGTGCGGACCAGGCGGCTCGCGGCGGCGGCGCTGACCCATGCCAACCGTTTGGTGACCGAGGACCTGGGCAGGCTCCTCGAAGACGCGGACTGGGGTGTGCGGCGCCAGGCGATGATCGCGGCAACCCGGAACGGGAGGGCCCCCGCCGAGGCGATCAGCGCCGCCCTCGCGGACCCCGATTTGAGGGTACGGGTGGAAGCGTTGCGGGCGCAGGGCCGGTGGGCACCCCCGGTCGAGGGCTGCGACGCGATCCTGGCCGCGCTGGACGACTCCGACCCCGATGTCGTGGCCACGGCGATGGATCTGGTGACGGGGCCGTGCCGGGAGGCGAACGCCGCGGGCCCGGCGGTGGCAGAACTTTCAGCGGTGTTGGATGGGCAGGGTGCCGACTGGCGCAGCCGGGCTCGGGCGCTCTACGCACTCGCGGGGATCGCACCGGGCGACGCGGGTGACCATATCCGGCGGTTCGCGGGGGACGAGAACCCGTTCGTGAGGGCGTGGGTTGCGCGGGCGGCGGGGCGGGCGGGCGAGGTGGAAGTGTTGAGGGGACTGGCCGGGGACGAGGACCCGAATGTGCGCGAGGCCGCGCTTCAAGGGCTGGGGACGGTGGTGGGGGATGAGGGCCGCGACGAATACCTGGCCGCGCTCGAGAGCGACGATCCGCAGCTCGTGATGACCGCGGCCCGTCTGGTGAGCACGCACGCCGCCGCCGCCGCCGCCGCCGCCGCCGCCGCCGCCGCCGAAACATCTGTTCCCGCACTTCTAGCCTCTCTCGCCCGCTTCACCGCCGTCCGCCGCGAAACCGAGCGGGACGTTCGCGTCGCCCTTCTCGTCGCGATCGGTGAGGTGGGAGGGTTTTCCCCTGACGACCTCACCCCGTACCTCGCCGATTTCGACGACGTGGTGCGCGACCTGGCAGCCACGCGGCTCTTCGAGTCGACCGGCACCGTCCACGAGACCACACGGACAAACCTCCCCCGCACCCCACCCCCCGACGCGGCCCGCATCGCCGAGTTGGCAGGCGCACAGGTCATCCTCCACATGGCCGATCTGGGCGCAATCGTCATCGCGCTCCGCCCCGACCTCGCCGCCACCAACGCCGACCGCTTCGCGCGCCTCGCCGCGGAGGGGTACTTCGACGGTCTCACCTTCCACCGCGTCGTCCCCAATTTCGTCATTCAGGGCGGCAGTCCCCACGCCAACGAGTACATGGGTGACGGTCCCTACAGCCGCGACGAGATCAGCGATCATCCCCACTGGCGCGGCACCGTGGGCCTGTCCACGCGCGGGCGCGACACCGGCGACGCCCAGATCTTCATCAACCTGGTGGACAACGTGCGGCTGGACTTCAATTACACCATCCATGGCGAGGTGGTCGAAGGCATGGAGATCGTGGATGCGGTGCAGGAGGGCGCGGTGATCGAACGCGCGGAGGTGGTCACGCGATGATCGGGGCGGTTCTGATAGGGCTCACCGCCCAGTTCGGCGCCACCGCCAGTCCGGCCACCGATTCCGCCTCCGCCCTCGCCACGCGCGTCGAAATCCGCCGCACCGCGTACGGAGTCCCCCACATCCTCGCCGACGACCTCAAGGCGATGGGCTTCGGTCTGGGCTACGTCCAGTCGGAGGACTACAGCGCCTCCATCGCGATCGGGATGGTCGCCAGCCGTGGTACGCTGGCCCGCCACCTGGGCGCGGACGAACTCGACGCCGACTTCGTTGCCAGGGAGGGCCACGCGCGGGCCGTCGCGACCTTTCACCGCCTCGACCCGCCCACCCGCGATGTCTACACCGGCTTCGCGGAGGGCGTCAACCACTACATCCGGTTGCACCCCGACGAGTTCCCGGCGTGGGTGATCCCCGATTTCACCGGCGTCGACGCGCTGGCCCGCGATGTGCAGACGTGGAGCCGCCGCGATGCGAGTCGCTTTCTGACGCAATTTGAGGCATCCGATGACTCGTGGGAATCCAACCGGAACCCGGACTCCTCCGGCTTCACCCTCGACGGCTCCAATGCGTGGGCCTTCCACGGCTCCCGCACCGCCTCCGGCCACACCATCCTGCTCCGCAACCCGCACCTCCGCTGGGACGGCGACCACGACCTCCTCGAGCGTCCCTCCGGCCTGACCTACTACGAGGCGCACGTGCGCGTGCCCGGCGTGATCGACTTCTACGGCGATTTCCGCATCGGCACCGCCTTCGGGATCATCGGCGGATTCAACCCCGACCTCGGCTGGGCGACGACCAACAACTACCCGACGCTGTCGCAGGTCTACCGGCTGGAGACGCACGGCACCCTGGCGAACCATGCCGTCCTCGACGGCCGGCCGCTGCCCCTGACCCGCCACGATGTGACCGTGGACTACCTGGCGGCCGATGGTACGACGGCCGTCGAAACCCGGACCTCATGGAGGACGCCCCACGGCCCCGTCATTCACCGCACCGAGGACCACGTCTACCTGCTCAGGGACCCGAGGGACGGCGAATTCCGCCGCGGCGAGCAGTTCCTGCGCATGATGATGACCCGCAACCTCGACGAATGGCTCGGGGTGATGCGGATGCGCGCGCACCCGACCTCGAACTTCACCTACGCCGACCGCACCGGGAACATCGTCCACTACTACAATGCGCGGCTGCCGCTGCTACCCCACCCGGTGACCGGCGACACGGCAGCGGTCGCGGCCACCACCGCCGACATCTGGTCCGAACTGGTCCCCTGGGAGACGCTGCCGCTGTACATCAATCCTCCGGGCGGATACGTGCAACAGGCGAACGATCCCCCGGACTACACGAACCTGAACGTGCCGATGGACCGGGACACGATGCCGTCGAATCTGCCGGAGCGGCGGCTGCGGCTGAGGAGCCAGTTGTCGCTGGAGCTGGCGGCGGGGGCGGGTGATCGGCTGACGCTGGACGATGTGATTGCGCTGAAGCACTCGCCACGGGTGTTGATGGCGGAGCGGGTGGTGGACGAGCTGGTGGCGGCGGCAGCAGCAGCGGACGACCCGGCGCCAGCCGATGTGGACGACTCCCGATCAGGCGAAACCGACGACCTTGGGTTTGCCGACGCGGTGGCTGTTCTCGAGTCCTGGGACCGGAGGGCGGCCGCCGACAGCCGTGGCGCGGTGCTCTTCGACCGGTGGGCCGCAAGGTACTTCGCGGAGGTGACCGACTCCGTCCGCTGGCGTGAGCCGTGGGATCCGGCGAATCCGGTGACCACGCCACGGGGACTGGGGGACGAGCGGGCCGCGGTGCAGGCACTCGGGGAGGCGGTCGCCTCGCTGCGTGAGGAGGGGATCGCGCTTGATGCGCCCTGGGGCGAGATCCACCGTGTCATTCGCGGCGACGTGGATGCTCCGGTCGCGGGGTGCCCGCCCACGCTGGGCTGCTTCCGGGTCCTCCTGTTCGAGCCGGCCGG
Source organism: Gemmatimonadota bacterium (assembly GCA_009840215.1). GTDB lineage: Bacteria > Gemmatimonadota > Gemmatimonadetes > Longimicrobiales > Gaopeijiaceae > Bin94. Next base: position 4,618 of record VXOC01000319.1, read on the forward strand.
GGACGGACGCAGGGCGGCGAACAGGGGTGATTCATGGGTGCTGCTGGTCGAATTCGGCGCAGTGCCGAGGGCCTACACGGTGCTGGCTTACGGCCAGACGGCGCGAAGCGGCGGCGCCCATCACGCGGATCAGGCGGCCATGTTCGCGCGCGGTGAATTGAAGCGTGTGGCGTGGACCGAGGAGGAGATCCGGGACGCGACGATCGTGCGGTACCGGCCGGGGGAGGAGGTGGGGCGGTGAGGTGCAGGCGGCAAGGCGCGCACTGGGGTTTCGGCTTCGGTAGTCAACTTCGGTGGGATGTATATACGAAAGTCCCGAGCCCGTTGACGGGCGAAAAGGTGCCCC
>VXOC01000370.1 GCA_009840215.1 Gemmatimonadota bacterium
CCCCCCCCCTCTCATTTACCCCCCCCACCACCGCCACCCCATATTCCTCCCCGCCTCGTGGGTTCTCCTATGTGTTACCCAGACGGGGGGCGGGCGAGGAGGGGGAGAATGCGGAACACGCCTACCGCGCCTCTGCGTCCGCGGGGACCACCGTGATGGTAAACGGGTGGCTCCGGGTCGTGCCGTAGGATTCCGTCTCGGGGTCGAAGTAGGACATTTCGACGGCGGGGATCACGTAGGTGCCGGGGGTGGTGGCGGTGAGGTGGTAGGTGTAGGTGCGGGTTCCTTGCAGACCATTCCCGCGACGTGCATAGTTTGTGTCGATCTCCGGGTCGGACACCTCGAAGCCGCCAGGCACATCGATCTCCGGGGCAAGGTGGGCCTCCAGGACTCCTTCTACCAACACTTCCACCTGCACGGTCACCGTATCACCCACATCGGCACGGGTCCGGTCCACCCAGGACACTGCCTCGAGGGTGCCAACAAAGCCCCGGAAGGATGCGGGACGGCCCTCGTCGGGCAAGGGCAGAACCTCCAGCGTGTGTGGTTCGGAAGTGAGAATCACCGAGGTCCAGTCTCTTCCGAAGGTCGACCGATTTCGGATGCTGACCTCCACGGTAGCCGCGCCCAAATCCACCCGGCCCGCCCGTATCGGTCGCAGGGCGACCCTGCGCAGGAAGTACTTCTCGTAGCGTCGGCCGTCCACCACGACATCCCGTCCCCCCCACCCCCGGACTTCCAGCACGTCAAAGCCCTCGAATGCAGGCCACGACTTCGTGCCGATCACCGGCCAGGCACCCATATCCCTGCGCTGGCCGTGAAGAACCGCATACTCGACCACCACCGGCTCGTTTACATAGGCGAAGCTCTGGCCAGGCACACCTGTGAAGAGCAGATCACCGGGTGGATCGGCGTCGCCGGTCGGCACCTCGTCCACCACCAGAGAAACCGGCTGCGTTTCGAACGTCTGCCCGTTCGCGGCAATCCGCATCGGCCCGATCTCGAACCGACCTGCCCGGAGGGCGCGGAAGCTGTATCCACGCCCAACCTGGCCCCCGTTCAGGTCAAACGACGACTCCCGAACATCCAGAAGCTCCGCGACATCGTTTGGCAGAGGGGTTGCAGGCTCCTCGTCCAGCGTACCGACGCCCCGGACCGTCAGACTGAAGTCGAATTCGCCTCCCACCCAGATCGATTGGGAACCAAGGCTTGCCTCGACCCTCACACGGGGAGCCCCGACCACCAGGGTCAACGGTTGGCTCTCGTAGGTGCGGTCTCCGTCCACGACCTTGACCGGCGGAATGATGAACTCACCCTCTTCCGCAGCCCGCGCGCTCCAGCTCCATTCGGTGCGTGACAAGCTTCCAGCGGGGCTCAGGCGCTCGACAATACCGAACAGGTCCGGGGGAATGAACTCGTGGTTAGTCATCGGCCCGCCCACGATTTCGGCGGTCAACATGAAGTCATCCCCGACATGGACGCGGGACGGCGTGATGCGGGCCCGGACCTCGACCTCCGTATTGCCCTCGCGCGCTACCAGGATGGCCAGCGGCTCGGTCTCCAGAGTGCGGCCGTCGGCGATGACTCGAAACGGGCCCACTTCGAACAAACCTGCCTCGCGGGCATCGAAAACGTACGTCAGGAGGACCGAATTGGCCGTCCCCGCCGCCTCTCCACCCGGGACCTTCACACTCAGCACCGGCCGGGAGCGGTATCGGGCGAAGTCGAAGGGCTCAGGAGTGGCGATGCTCTCGATTCTCCGGACTCCACTGACCTCGACAACCACCCGGAAGCTCTCACCTACGGCCACCTCGGGTGGATCCGCGTACACCCTCACGGAGGGTTCCTGAGCCTGCACGGCGGTGGCCGCCGCGAGGACAAGGGTGACCGCAGCAACCAACGACAGGGGCAATACTCTGCACTCTGTCATTTCCTCAACCTCCTCCATCCCTGCCGGCCCCGACAACCGTAAGATCGAAGGGCTGGGTGCGGACAATCGTGTACGACCCCGACTCGGGATCGAACCAGGACATTTCGACAGCGGGAATCCGGAAGCTTCCTTCCTGCGTGGCAACCAGCCGGTAGCTGTACACACGGGTCCCGGACAATGTGTAGCGACGCACACCGGTGTCGTCGATCTCGGGATCCATGACCTCGAATCCGTCCGGGAATGCGACCTCCGGATCCGGCGCAGCCATGCTGGGGCCGTCGCGCGAAACTTCGACGCGCAACGTCATCGTATCCCCCACCACCACGTGCGTCCTGTCCACCCGGGAACCCACCTCGAGCCTGCCGACGTGCCCCCGGAACGACTCGGGGCGGCCCTCGCCGGGAAGTGGAACGACCTCTAGTGGAATGGGATCGGTCGCGAGGATCATTGGCGTCCAGGTTCCCGCTTGCTGGGCTTGTGTCATTTCGACAAACCGGCCAGGATCTTCTACGGGGGAAGAGAGCGACGACCAGCGGCTTTGATGGACCTGGATCGTGAACTCGGCCGACCTGATCGTCGACCCGCCCGGCGCGAGCGCAAAGAACACGAAATCGCGTTGCGAGGCGACGCGATACGAGCGACCGTCCACTTCGATGCGTTCCCACCGCCCCCCGGACCCGATTGTCTCGATTCGGAAGTTCTCCATCTCGGGCAGAGCGAAAGTGTCGGCTCGCTGCTCGACCCGCCATTCATGTCGCCTCCTGCTGTCCCTGGCCAGCGCCCGGTATGTCACCGTCACGGGTTCGCCAACGTACGCACGCCGCTTGTCGGCTGTAGCGATGGCCAGCACGTCCTCCGGTGACTCTACCGGTGCCGGCGGCAACGCTTCCCTGATCACCAGCCGCAACGGCTCGGTGAGCGCCGTCCGGCCAGCGGCCATAACTTGAACGGGTCCGATTTCGAACTCGCCCGCGGTTGTCACCCGGATTCGGTATGCGCGGCGAGCTGTGGGCTGGCCGCCGCCAAACCAAATCCCGGTACCGCCACCACGAACCCGTTCCGCAAACCCGGACATGTCCGGAAGCACGGGATCGGCGTCCAGGACGCTTACACCCGGAACTTCGATCACCAGGTGGACATCGCTCCCCACCCAGGTTTCGTCGGTGTTTATCGAGGCACGGGCTTCGAGCGCCGGTGGTTCGCCCGCCACCACCAATGTGACCGGCTCGGTCCTGTACGTTTCCTCCCCCACCTCGAACACCACCGGCCCGATCTCGTGGGTGCCAGCCACCGAGGCGACGTAGGGAAAAACCATCGATCCGTCCGTCTCCCTGCGGTTCCGCTGCGTGTAGTTCGCAAAGTCCGCGAGGTCGGGAACCACCGGCCATTGCAGGACGACCTCGGCAGGCGTCACGTCGACGATCAGTTCGAACTCCTCCATCACCTCGACCTCGGTGCGGTCCAGCCGGGCCCGAACAGAGACCGCGCCCGGATCCGGCAGCGTTACCCGGAACGTGGAGGGAGCAGTCTCGAGTCTGCGGCCATCCGCAATGATTCGAAGGGGATGCACTTCGAACGACCCGGCCACCTTCGCCACCAGCGAGTACGTAAAGGTGACCGATCCACCGATTTGTCCGGCCGTCGGGGCCGTGATCTCCAGGACGAACGGGGACCTTTCGTTCACCGATGGATCGGTAAACGGTTGGATGAAGTACACGTAATCCGGGGCCTGCGCCTCGCTGACACCGCTCACCTCGATCACGAACCGGAATGCTTCGCCCAACTCGACTTCGGCGGGCTCCACGTAGGCACGCGCGGTGGGCTCCTGGGCTGGCAGGGGGCCTGCGGCGAGCACCGCGAAAGCAACCGGCGCCAACAACGACACCACCGGCAGTCTCTTCGCCCACAGGTTCTGTTTCATTTCCCTCATCCTACCAATCCTTCCTGGGCCTCCGCCCCCGCGCCTGGGCGGTCTTCCGGTTGACCTCGCCAGGGTCCTCGTTGATTGCCTGCAACAGACGTTCGGCCTGCTCCGGAGTCATCCGGGCAGGTGACTCGCCAGCCTGTCCTTCGCCTTCCTCTTCCTCATTGGACTCCGGAGGCTCGCCGCCGGGTTGTTCCTGTGACTGCGGCGGCTGCCCCTCCTCGCCCTCATCCTCACCCTCCGAGGGATCGCTCTGCTGCTGCTGATCGCCCTGCGACTGCTGGTCCTGGTTCTGCTGGTCCTGATCCTGCTCGTCCCCCTCCACCCCCTCGCCGCCCTGCTGCTGCTCCTGCTGCTCCAGCATCCTGAGCGCCATCTCCAGGTTGTGCTTCGCGTCCTGGTCGGTGGGATCCAGCCGCAGCGCCTGCTTGTAGGACTCGAGGGCGGGCCCCGGCTGCTGCTGCCGCAGCATGGCGTTGCCCAGGTTGTACCAGGCCCGCGACTGCCACTCGGGATCGCCGTGCTCCAGCGCTTCCACGTAAGCCTCCATCGCCCGCTGGAACTCCTGGCTCTGATAGAGCGCGTTGCCTTCGTTGAAGCGTGCCAGCGACAGTCCCGGCACCTTCTCGAGCGCTTCCAGATAGCGTGCGTGCGCCTCCTGGAATCGTCCCTCCTCGTAGAGCCGGTTCCCCTCTTCGATCTCGCGGCGGCCTTCCTGGGCGGCCAGTGGGAGAGGAAGAGTTGCGGCAGCCATAGCGATCACCGCGAATGCGACCCCGAGCCAGGCGAACAGAGTGGCCGCAGTCCGGCCGGCGGACGTGGTCCCGATCCGGCCATGGCCGGCACGCAGGCCGATCCTCCCGCCAATGCGGCGGCCATTCCCGCCAGGTACTGCGAAATCCATCATGCGACCTCCTCCGTCCGGACACCCGGACGTCGCTTCCGTCCCGGTACAATGAACTCCAGAGCCAGCAGGAGCAACGCCGCCCCCAGGAAGATCTGAAACTGTTCTTCGTATTGTGTGACCTCTCTTGATTCCAACTCGCGGCCACCCCCCTCGATCCGCTCCACCAGCCGCCCCAGCC
>VXOC01000250.1 GCA_009840215.1 Gemmatimonadota bacterium
TACTTCGCGAACAAGGGGTATGTGGTGCTGTCGGTGAACTACCGGAGCGGCATCGGGTACGGCCGCGAGTTCCGGAACGCGCCTGGGCGTGGCGGGCGTGGCAACACCGAGTACCGCGACATCAAGGCGGCCGGCGAGTACCTGCGCGACCGTCCCGACGTCGATCCGGCGCGCATCGGGCTGTGGGGGCTCTCGTACGGCGGGATCCTGACTGCGCAGGGGCTGGCGAGGGACTCCGATCTCTTTGCGGCCGGGGTCGACATCGCGGGCGTGCACCTGTGGGGGAACTCGATCGATCCCGAATCGGTGTCCTACCGGTCGTCATCGGTGTCGGAGGTGGAGAACTGGACGTCGCCGGTGCTGCTGATTCACGGGGACGACGACCGCAACGTGGCGTTTTCGCAGACAGTGGGGCTTGTGCAACTGTTGCGTGCACAGGGTGTGCCGCATGAATTGATCGTGTTCCCGGACGATGTGCACGACTTTCTGTTGCATGAACGGTGGCTGATCACCTTCAATGCGACGGACGGGTTTTTCGATCGCTATCTGCGGGGGGAGGAGGCGGTGACGTCGGGCGGAAGGCGGTAGGGGCGGGCGTGGCCTCGGGAGGCTAACTCGCCGGCCGAATCGCCCGCGTCAACGCCGCGACCCCGCCCACCACCGGCAGCGAGATGCTCGTCCCCTCCAAATCCACGGTCAGCATCGTCCCCGGCTCCGGGTGCACGGTGTATTGCTGGTCGCTCGAGAAGATCATCAACCCGATCCGCGCCCCGGCGGGAATCACCTGGTCGTCCGGCTGCAGCGCAAACTCCAACTCCACGAACTCGCCGGACGTCAGCGGTGTCCCGCTCCTCGGCGCCGCGATATTGTCCGCGCCCGCATTCGTCGGATCCGCCCAGCCCTTGGTGATGATGTTGTCGTTGATGTGCTCGGGCTCCGCCGCCCAGGGCAGCGACACCAGCCAGACGGTCAGATTGGCTGCTTCCGCATCCGCCGACACACGCACGCGCACGGTCGCCTCGCCGGAGAGGTGCACAGCCTCGCGCAACTCGGGCGTCGAGTAGAGCAGACGGTGGTTCGACCACTCGACCGCGGCGAGCTGATTCCCGGTGAACGCGAAGTTGTCGACGATACCCCCGGTGCCGCGATCCGGCGCGCCCGCCAGCGACAGGGTCCCGGTCCAGTTGCCGTCGCCGGCGGGATGCAGTCTCACACCCTCTGCTTCGGGGTGCGGATAGCTGGCGTACGGGGTCGGATCCCCCATTTGGTCGCCCTCACGCACGATCCACGCCTCGGGGTCGTTCTCGACGCCGTTCTCGACACCCATGACATACCGCGTGAACCAGCGATTCATGCGCTCCAGCGGAGGAGGCCCGCCGTGGCCGCCCTGGTGGTAGTAGATCTGCACGGGAACGCCCCGTTCCTTCAGCGCCATCGCGATGCGGTAGCTGTGCTCGGGCATCACGTTCCAGTCGTTGAAGCCGTGGGCCATGAGGGTGGCCGCGCGCACGCCGTCGATGTGGTTGAGGTAGTCGCGCCCGGCCCAGAAGTCGTTGTAGTCGCCGGTTGTGCGGTCGAGTTTGGCGTCCATCTCGGCGCGCACGTTGGCGATGCAGTAGTCGCGCACGTGCGGGAAGCTGCTGAAGATGAAGTCGAAAAGGACGTCGATGTCCTCGCCGGGATAGCCGCCGGGCGACCGCACCAGCCCGTTGGAGCGGTAGTAGTGGTAGTAGGACGTGTTGGGGGCGATGGGGATGATCGCCTCGAGCCCCTCGACGCCGGTCGTCGCGGCCGCCAGCGGCAGCGTGCCGTTGTAGGAGGTGCCGGTCATGCCGACCTTGCCGGTGGCCCAGTAGGCCTCGACCTCTTCGTCGCCGTCCAGGCTGGTGAAACCGCGCGCGCGTCCGTTCAGCCAGTCGATTACGGCCTTGGGCGCGAGCGACTCGTTGGCGCCGCCGACGGTGGGACAACCCTGGGACTGACCCGTGCCGGGGGACTGGGAGTGGATGACCGCGAACCCGCGCGGGACCCACGTCCGCACATGCGACACGGAGATGATGGGCTGGCTGGCGCGGTGAGCGATCGTCGCGGGGAAGGGATCGCGGGTGATGGGCTCGCCGCCGACTTCCTGACGGAGGTTCCAGAAGTGGTCGAAGTTGAGGCCGGCGACGCCGGAATAGTAGGGACTGGTCTCGTAGATGACCGGGACCTTGAGCCCCTCTGTATCGGTCTGACCGGGGCGGGTGACGTCCACGTGCACTCGGTCGGGTCTGCCGTCCCCATCGGTGTCGAATTCGGTCTCGACCCAGAGTTCGTGGCGGATCCAGGTGGCGGTGTCCGCGAACTCGGGGACGATCTGCGCCTGGCCGTCCTCGATGACGTGGGTCGTCTGGGCGGTGGCGGTGGTGGGGAGGGCCAGGACGAGGAAGGCGAGGGCGGTGCGGGGTGCGGTCATTGGGTTCCTGTGGACATGTGAAAGGTTTCACGAGGGACCGAAAGCGTGGGCGCAAGATTCGCCCGTTTGCGGGGGGAACGCAAGATTTCGCGCGAGGGGTGGCCGCGGAGCCGGCGCCGCTACGTCACCATGAACCGGATCGCGAAGAGCACCGCCACCACGAGCACCGCAAGGTTCACCTCATGGCGGCGCCCGCCCACCGCCTTGATCAGCACGTAGGTGATGAACCCGAGCCCGATGCCGGTCGCGATCGAGTAGGTGAAGGGCATGGCCAGCGCGGTCACGATGGCGGGCACGGATTCGGTCAGGTCGTCCCATTCCACGTGGCGCAGCGCGCGCGCCATCACGCACCCCACGAAGAGGATGGCGGGGGCGGTCGCGAAGGCCGGGATGGCGGTCGCGATGGGCGCGAACACGATCGAGACGAGGAATAGGCCCGCGACGACCAGGGCCGTGATCCCCGTGCGTCCCCCCGCCCGCACCCCCGCCGCGCTTTCGATGTACGAAGTCGTGGTCGACGTGCCGAGCATCGACCCCACGATCGTGGCCGAGCTGTCGGCGACCAGTGCGCGCTTCAGGCCCGGAACCCGGCCCGTGCCGTCGGTCAGCCCCGCCTCGTTGAGGACGGCGACGAGGGTCCCGCTCGTGTCGAACAGATCCACCATGAGGAACGCGAAGATGATCGCGACCAGTCCCACTTCGACCGCGGCCGCGATGTCGAGCTGGAATGCGGTCGGGGCCAGCGAAGGCGGTGCCGCCACCAGCGACTCCGGAGCGGGCGAGATCCCCGCGACCCAGCCGATCCCCGCCACGATCAGGATGCAGAGCAGGACGGAAGCGGGCTGTTTGAGGTGCTCCATCCCGACGATCGCGATGAACCCGAGGACAGCCAGGATGACCGTCCATTCGGTGAGATTGCCGAGCGTCACCAGCGTCGCGTCGCTTCCCACCACGACCCCGGCACTGCGCAGCCCGATGATGAACAGGAAAAACCCGATTCCGGCCGCGATCGCATGCTTCTGCGAACGCGGAATGGCGTTCACCACCCATTCGCGCACGGGCAGCACCGACAGGATCAGCATCAGCACCCCCGAGCAGAAGACCGCCCCCAGCGCAGCCTGCCACGGAAGCCCCATCGTGCCCACCACCACGGCCGCGAAGTACGCGTTCAGCCCCATCCCCGGCGCCAGCGCGATGGGGAAGTTCGCGTAGAGGCCCATCACGATCGACCCGAAGGCCGCGGCTATGCAGGTGGCGACGAGTGCCGCCCCCGCGTCCATCCCCGTGCCGCCCAGGATCTGCGGGTTCACGAAGATGATGTACGCCATCGTGAGGAAGGTGGTGAAACCGGCCACGATTTCGCGGCGGAGGGTGGAGTTGCGTGCTTCGAGTTCGAAGTACCTCAGCACGGGGGCTTTCTCCTTTGGGGATGGGGGGTTAGGGCGTTCGGGGCGCCGGTGACGGACGGGCTTCAGCTTCCCGTATATCACCGTAGGGGTTGGAGGGGGTCACCGCTAGGATGGGGGGACAGGTTTCGCCGGGATGCGTGGCCGGTCGGATTCCGGGGGATTCCCCTTCCGCGGGTTTGGAGTGGGAGTTTGAGCCAGGCGTCGTCGTCGCCCCGGTCTCTCCTAACGGACAATTCGGCAAACGATCAACGGAGAATATGACAATCAATCAACGGAGAATCCGCCCAACGATGTCTGCCAAGGGGGCACCTACAGTGAGTTCAGACCTCCCGAGCCCGCGCCAGCAGCTCCGCACCCGTCTCGCATAGGATGATCCGGTCGCCGATCCGGGCGATCCGCTCCGGGTCGGAGACTCCCTCCAGCATCTCGGACAGGCGCTCGGCCGTATCCGTGCCGAACTTCAGTCTGGCCTGGCGGCAGACCAAATCCATTCCCGAAAAGCCTCCCGCAGCCGCTTGTGTTCCAATCCCGGGTACGTGTCGAGCACCTCCCTGACCACTCGCGATACGTTCCCGGCCGAGGAGTCCGCCTCCATGCCGGCGATCCATGACACGACGTTGCGCTCCGGTAGAGGTTGGCCGGTCAGAGCCCGCAGGTCAAGCGCCTTGTGGATCAGCTTCGGCTGGTAGTCGGCCAGCCATCCTCCTACCGGCTCGATTAGGTCCCTTACATCGGCGGGGGCGGTCCAGCGGTCGCGCCCGTTGTAGATCGTCACGGCCAGCGTCGGAGGTAGAAGGCCACCGGGGGCCAGCTGGTTGGGCCGCGTCTTGCGGTCGAGCAAGCCGTGGAACGCGACGGCACGGTCCCGTCATCCGCCCCACTTGACGCTGCACCCCCGCCTACCGGACTCTGTCACGACCCCACATCGTGCCTCCGAACGCCATCACCCCCTGACTACCCGAGCAATCGCCATGCGCACCCTGCCCAACCCAATCCACCGGATCCTGCCGCTGGCCCTTCTCATCACCGCCACACTCCTCCCCCCCCGGGCGAGGGACGGGAGGGCC
>VXOC01000046.1 GCA_009840215.1 Gemmatimonadota bacterium
ACCTCCGCCCCACCCCGCGTCACGACGGTTCTCGCACGCCCCACGGCCACCACATCAACCACGGCCGGACCCGGAGACCGGCTCACGTCGCCTCCGATGATCGCCACCCCCACCCGGTCGCCGGCGGCGCGGACGCCACGCTGCAACTCCAGCGCAAGCGTAGGGTCCCCGCGGACGGCCAGAGACACCAGGAGCGCCTCGGGCTTCGCGCCCATCGCCGCAAGGTCGCTGAGGGCGGCGGCACCGGCCCGGAAGCCCGCCTCTACGGGGGAGATCCAGTCCAGCCGAAAGTGGACCCCCTCGATGGCCAGGTCGGTTGACAACACCAGTCCTCCCCGGAGGAAGGCCGCATCGTCTCCGGGACCCAGCCTTACGGCCCGGCTTCCCCTCCAGCCGATGGACACAAGGCGTCGAACCAGCTCGGCCTCGTCCACGGAGTCATACCTCAAGTGGGGTGCCGCTGGTCGAAGGTGACAAAGGGGAACGGTAGGTCGGTGTGGCCGTCGCCCTCCTCGCTCAACGCCGCGGGAATCGCCTGCACCACATCCGAGGGCATGAGCGCGGCCCCCATGCCGTCGTGTGAGGCCGCCCGGCCGGTCACATGCAGGGCAAGGCCCGCGGCGGGAAGAGGCTCGACGCCCTGGGCGAGAAACGACCCGATCGCGCCGGTGAGCACGTCCCCCATCCCCGCCACCGCCAGGTCCGATCCGCCCTCCGTAGCGCTGACCAGCAGCCTCCCGTCGGGACCGGCCGCCAGCGACGGGGCACCCTTGAGCAGCGTCACCACTCCGTGCGCGGCGGCGAAGTTCCGGGCGGTCGCGATCCGGTCACCCTGAACGTCCGCCACGGTGCCGCCGGTCAGGCTGGCCATCTCGCCCGGGTGCGGCGTCACGATCGTTTTGCCACTGAGAAACAGCTCCGTGCCCCCGTCCGCACCGTGCGCGAGGAGGGTCAGCGCATCGGCATCGATCACCGAGGGGCGGGATCCGCGCGCGCGGAAGACCTGTTTCAGCTGTCGCAGCGCCGTCGTTCCCGTGCCCAGACCGGGTCCGATGGCCAGGGCGTCGCTCCGTTCCACGGCGTTTCGCAGGGCACCCTCGTCGCCGGCATCCACGAAGAGCGCCTCCGGAACCTCACCGAGCACCTCCGCGGCGTGGCCGGAGGCACACACGCGAACCAGGCCGGCTCCGCAGCGGAATGCGGCCCGGGCGGAGAGGACCGCGGCCCCCGGCATGGCCGATCCGGCCACGATGGTCAGCGCCCCCACGTCGTACTTGTGCGTCACCGCGGGCCGGCGCGGGAGCACCTGGTGCGCCCATCCGGGTGTGGCCAGCCGGGCCCAGTCCCCGGCTTCGGGTGGCGGGAACCCGATCTCGACGGCCACGACCCTGCCGCAATACTCCCGCCCCGGGTGGAGGAGCGTCCCCAGCTTCGGCCACCCGAAGGCCACGGTGACATCCGCGCGAACGGCCTCGCCGGGCACCTCGCCGGTTGTACCGTCCACACCGGAGGGCGCGTCAAGGGCGACCACCGCAACCGCAGACCGGTTCGCCGCCCCGATGGCCTCCGCATGGATTGCCCGCGGTGCGCCGCGAATCCCGGTTCCCAGCAGGCCGTCGACCAGCACGCCCGCGTCGGCCAGAACCTGCGTCAGCTCGGCCGCCGCCTCGGGTCCGGCGGCATCGAATCTCGCGCAGGGAATCTCCCAGCCATGCAGAACGGGATCGGGGCGAGGCCGACTGCCCACCGTCACGGCCAGCACGCGGCGGCCCCATGCGGAGAGCGCTCTGAGGCAAACGAGCGCGTCACCCCCGTTGTTGCCCGAACCGACGAGCGCAACAACGCGTCCTTCGGGGAACAGGTTTTCAACGATCAGCGCTGCCCGCTGGCCGGCATTCTCCATGAGAGCCGCCTCGGGGACTCCACGCTCGACGATCGCGGTGTGATCGAAGAGAGCCGCCTGTCTGGCGGTTGGCGCTCGTACTTCGGGTTTCCCGAACGGCCCTTTGAGGCGGCCCGGGTTCACGGCCTACTTGTAGCTCTGACCGATCGACCGCCCGAAGGTGATCTCGCCGTTATCGATACGGATATTGAATCCGCAGTCCGGGTTCGAACATACCCAGGCCTTGTAACGGATCGGAGCTCCATCGCGTCCATAGTCGGACATGGGAAGCAAGACACCGTCGTTGCATTTCCTGCAGCTGGCGAAATTGTTGTCATCCAACGTGTTCATCGAACCCTCGTCATTGGCCTATCTTGACGACCTACTGTAAGGTCGCCTCCAGGTGTGGTTTGCGGTCCGCCGACCGTACTTCGCGCCATCGGTCCTCGCAAGTTTCTAGGGGGCGGAAGCTACCAGAAAACCCGCCCGTTTGCCAGACATAACCGCAATTCTCACCCGGAAAACCGCCTCTCGCGCCCTCAATCCGCCGTTGTGACCACCGTCCAGGGGCAGACGGTCGCCACCTTCCACGGATAAACGGTCCAGGGATAGTTGTGGTCGAAAACCTCCTCGAAGTCGAAGACATCCGCGAAATCCTCGCGACGATCGCTGGGATCCTTGACCAGGATCCCCATTTCCACCAGGTCGAAGACCATCTCGCCCAGATCCTCCGTCGAGTGGATTCCCCAGTATTCGAGTACGGTGCGGGCCATCGGGCCGAACCTCTCCATCGCCAGCCCCCGAACCGCCTCCGCCAGCTCCCGTCCGGAGATGTGGCGCCGTTCGCTCAAACCCGAAATCAGCCCGTGGAGCGCATCCAGGACGAAGTCGTACGCGTCACGGTGGAACCGGACGTTGGCCAGTTGTACGGTGGCCGGAGCTTCGAAGTGGTCGTAGGCGCTCATGACCCAATTTCACATGGTCAGGTTGAGGACGCCAGTTGGTCGTACAGCGGGTAGGCCGCACACATTTCGCCAACCTGCCGGCGGACCCGGCGAATCCCGTCTTCGTCGCGCGGGCGCTCGAGGATGTCGGCGATCCAGCCGCCGATCGTGCGGATCTCTTCCGGCCCAATGCCACGGGTGGTGATTGCGGGCGTGCCGATTCGCAGCCCCGATGTCACGAACGGAGACCGGGTCTCGCCGGGGACGGTATTCTTGTTGACGGTGATTCCCGCGCGTTCGAGCGCCTGCTCGGCGTCCTTCCCGGTCAGGTCGCGGTCCCGGAGATCGACCAGGATGAGGTGATTGTCGGTCCCTCCGGACACCAGGCGCACCCCACGCCCCATGAGCGTGTCCGCCAGGAGGCGCGCGTTCTCCACGACGCGGCGCCCATACACTCTGAAACCCGGTGAGAGTGCCTCCCCCAGGGCGACCGCCTTCGAGGCGATGACGTGGACGAGGGGACCCCCCTGGATGAAGGGGAAGACCATCCTGTCGATGGCTTTGGCATGTTCTTCGCGACACATCACCAGGCCACCGCGGGGACCACGCAGCGTCTTGTGGGTGGTCGTGGTCACCACGTCGGCGTGGGGGACGGGGCTGGGGTGGTGCCCTCCCGCCACGAGGCCCGCGATGTGCGCCAGGTCGCACAGGTGAATCGCGCCGACCTCCCTGGCAATCGCGCCGAAGGCCTCGAACTCGATGGTGCGGGGATAGGCGGAGGCACCCGTCACGATCATCTTCGGGCGCGCCCGGAGGGCGGTCTCGCGCACCTCGTCATAGTCGATCCGGGCGTCCGACTCGCGCACCCCGTACGCGGAAACCTCGAAGAAGCGCCCGCTGAAATTGACGGGCGAGCCGTGGGTGAGGTGGCCCCCGTGGCTGAGGTTCATGCCGAGGATGCGGTCGCCGGGATCGAGGAAGGCGAAGTAGCCGGCCATGTTGGCCTGCGCCCCCGAGTGGGGCTGTACGTTCGCGTGATCCGCGCCGAAGAGTTCCGTGGCGCGGGTGCGGGCCAGCTCCTCGACCTGGTCGGCGAACTCGCAGCCTCCGTAGTAGCGCCTCCCGGGCAATCCCTCCGCGTACTTGTGGGTGAAGACCGTGCCGAGGGCTTCCCGTACCGCCGGGGACACGAAGTTCTCGCTCGCGATCATCTCGAGCTGGCCGCGCTGCCGGGAGGCTTCTCCCAGCACGGCACGATAGACCCGTTCGTCCGACCCTTTCAGGTGTCGCATCGGGCTCACAACGACCGCGTGAGGGCGCGGCCGATCACCAGCCTCAGGATTTCGCTGGTTCCTTCGTATATCTCGGTGCCCTTGGCATCCCGCATGAGTTTCTCCACCGGAAATTCCCGCATGAAACCATAACCGCCGAAGATGCGAACCGCCTCTTCGGTCACCCACATGGCCGTCTCGCTGGCCAGCAGCTTCGCCATGGCCGAGCGCGCCGTGACCGGAAGGCCTTCGCTGTCACCGCGCCCCCGTTCCTCCCACGCGGCCGCGCCCTCCATGACCAGGGCTCGGGAGCCGGCGATCCTGGAAGCCATCATCGCGAGGCTGCTTCTGATGGCGCCGAAGTCCGCGATGGGACGGCCGAACTGGCGCCGCTCGCGCGCGTATCTGGTGGCGTGTTCCAGCGCCGCCTGTCCGATTCCCACCGCCTGGGCCGCGATGCCCAGCCGTCCCAGGTCCAGGGCCCCCAGTGCGTACCCCAGTGCCCGTCCCGGGTCTCCCACCAGCCGTTCCCGACCCACCCGCACCCCCTCGAGGGCCACCGAGACGGTCTCCGAGGCGCAAAGACCCATCGTCTTCTCCCGCCTCCCCACCCGGTACCCCTCGGCACCGGTGTCGACCAGGAAGGCGCCGATCGGTGGCCGTGCCGAGACGGGGCCGGTCCTGGCGAAGACGATTGCCAGGTCGGCGCGGGAACCGTTGGTGACCCACTTCTTCGATCCCGAGATGACCCAGTCCCCGTCATCCTCGCGTGCCCGGGTCGTCATGGCCGATGGATCGCTGCCCGCCTCCGCCTCGGAAAGCGCGAAGGCGGCGATCTTCTGTCCAGAGGCGAGCGCGGGCAGCCAGCGGGTCTTCTGCTCCTCGCTGCCGTGCGTGAGGAGAATGTGGGGGACGGGCCCGTTCTGAATCGCCACGGTGAGCGCCAGGGCCGCATCGCCGCGGGCAATCTCCTCCATCGCGACCAGATAGGTGGGGGTGTCGAAGCCCAGCCCGCCGTACTCCGGAGGGGTGAGCATCCCCAGAAACCCCAGCTCGGCGAGCCTGTCCAGCACCTCCCGGTCGAAGGCCCGGTCGCGGTCCCAAGCGGCTGCACGCGGCACGATCTCGCCCTCGGCGAAGTCGCGCGCCAGGTCGCGAATCTCGCGCTGTTCGGCGTTGAGCACGCTTCAGCGATCCCGGTTGTAGTCGTGGAATCCCCGCCCCGACTTGCGTCCCAGCCACCCCGCCGCCACGTACTGGCGCAGCAGCGGACAGGGGCGGTAGCGGTCGTCGCCCAGCTCCCGGTGCAGCACCTCGAGGATGTTCAGACAGGTGTCGAGGCCAATCAGGTCGGCCAGCGCCAGCGGCCCCATGGGGTGATTCATGCCGAGCTTCATGACCGTATCGATGGCGTCCGCCTCGGCGACCCCCTCCATCAGCGCGAAGACCGCCTCGTTGATCATCGGAGCCAGGATCCGGTTGGAGACGAAGCCGGGGAAGTCCCGCACCTCGACGGGGACCTTCCCGAGAGACCGGGAGAGTGACATCACGGCCTCGGTGGTGTCGTCGTCGGTGCGCAATCCGCGAATGACCTCGACGAGCTTCATCACCGGGACGGGGTTCATGAAGTGCATCCCGATGACCTTTCCGGGGCGCCTGGTGCGGGCGGCGATCGCGGTGATCGAGATCGACGAGGTGTTCGAGGCAAGGATCGCGCCGGGCGGTGCCAACCGGTCGAGCTGTTCGAAGATCTCGTACTTGAGCTCCGCGATTTCCGGCACCGCCTCGACCACCAACACCGCCTGGCCCACGCGCTCCAGTCCGGTTGCCGGTTCGATGCGTTCCAGGGCCCCGTCGCGGTCTGCCGCGTCGATCCTCCCCTTCGAAAGCTGCCGCTCCAGGTTGCGCCCGACTGTGGCGACGCCGCGATCCAGCGCATCAGGATCCGAGTCCGCCAGCACGACCTCCAGCCCGGCCAGCGCGCACACGTGGGCGATGCCGTTACCCATTGTGCCGGCGCCCACGACAGCCACTCGATTGATCGTCATTCAGTCTCCTCCGCAGGGATTTGTCCGCGGGCCGCAAGCCAACGTGCGGGAACGATCCGGGTTCGCGCCACGATCAGAATCGCCAGTGCCAGGGCGACGGTGGCGGAAAGTCCCCCCTCGAGGCCGAAATCT
Source organism: Gemmatimonadota bacterium (assembly GCA_009840215.1). Taxonomy (GTDB): domain Bacteria; phylum Gemmatimonadota; class Gemmatimonadetes; order Longimicrobiales; family Gaopeijiaceae; genus Bin94. Next base: position 6,278 of record VXOC01000046.1, read on the forward strand.
CCCCCGGTCACCCACGCCGTGCCGATGGCCGACACTTCGATCAGCGGCGCATCCACCAGTTCCAGTCCGCTCACCGGAAGATCCGCCACGAAACCGGTTGCCAGGTTCCATCCCGTGTGTACGCCCGTCGCCCACCATAGATCCCCGGTCTTCAGGCAGAGCAGTCCGAGCAGGACACCGGCCAGCACGATGTTGAGGAGCGCCATCCGCCCCACGTTGGGATTGGCACCGTGCAGCACCGAGAAGGCAGCAGAGGTCACAGCCAGGGCCGGCCAGGGGCCCCATCGGTCCAGGAGCACCCGCAGGGGATACCCCCTCACGGCGATCTCCTCGCTCGCGGCCGCGGGGAGCAGGATCAGCCCGGTCCACATCCCGGTGGCGGCATACTCGATGACGGTGCCTCCCTCCAGCCCGTATCGCAGCCCTCCGAGGCCGATCGCGATGGCCACCGCCGGCAGCACGAAAGCGACACCGAGGAGCGTGCCCAGCAACAGTCCCCGCCCAGCCCCCCTCCGTGGCAGCCCGATGTCGGGCAGCGACCTCCTCCCGTCCATCCGCAGGACGATCGCGCTCGCCACCAAAGCGCCAACGAACTGGAGCGATCCGAACGCGGCCAGACTCTCCGGCCGTCCAGCCAGGCCGAACAGGACGATGACAACAACGACGAAGAGAGCCGCAAAGCCGCCCAGCCGAAACAGGATGGGGACGATTTCACTCCTCTCCGGAAGGAGGCGCACGGTTGCTATGTCCGCGGATCTCCGTTCTGCGGAACTCGCCGCGAGAACGCCCACCGCGCCACGACGTACACGATGGCGGCCTTGATGACCGCGCCCGGCAGGAACGGCTGCACACCCGAGGCGAACACCTCGCGCCCACCCAACCCGGTCACCACCGACAACCAACCGGCCCCCGAGGCGAAGATCAGCGCGGTCGCCACGACCAGCGCGACCGCCGTGCGCACCCGGTGCCTCTCGCGGCCGGCGATCCAGCCCGCCAGGGCCGCCGCGGCCGGGAAGGCCAGCAGGTAACCGCCGGTCGGGCTCAGCAGCCAGGGCAGCCCGGCTCCCCCCATCGCGAAGACCGGGACGCCGGCGAGACCCAGGCCCAGGTACAGGAGCTGTGAGGCCGCGCCGGCAACCGGTCCGAGCAACACTCCCGCGAGCAGCACGAAGAGCGTCTGCAGCGTCATGGGAACCGGCGTGAAGCCGAGGGGCACTGCGACCTGCCCGCCCACTGCCGTCAGGGCCGCGAACACAAGGACCGCCACCGGAACCACCACCGGGCGGTTCGCGGCCAGGAGACGTGTGAAGGGGGCGGTCACCGAACGCTCGGCTTCGGCCAGGGCGATGTCGGTGGTCGTGTGGGACTGGATCATGCCGTCTTCCTCGTTCAGTTCGTGCGTACGGCCAGGGCGACCGCGTTGCCGCCGCCGAGACACAGAGTGGCCATCCCGGTCTCCACGTCCCGCGCGGCCATCGCTCCCAGCAAGGTAACCAGGATCCGCGCGCCCGACGCCCCGATGGGGTGCCCCAGCGCCACCGCTCCACCCCGCACATTCACGCGATCGGGATCCAGGTGCAGCTCCCGCATGTCCGCGATGGCCTGCACGGCAAACGCTTCGTTCATCTCCACCAGTCCGTAGTCTCCGATCTCCGTACCTTCCCGCCGCATCAGGTTGCGGACGGCCCTGACCGGTGCAAAGAAGAGGTCTCGCGGCTCCGTGCCCCCCGCCGCGTAGCCGGTTATGACCGCCCGGAAGGGCAGACCGTGGGTGACGGCGTACTCCTGGCTGGCCACGACCAGCGCGGACGCCCCGTCGTTCAGGCCCGGCGCGTTGCCGGCGGTGACGACCAGCTCGCCGAGGCCCGGGGGTGCGTCGCGCGGGAATGCCGGACGCAGACGGCCCAGCGCTTCCAGCGAGGTGTCGCGGCGGGGGCCTTCGTCGGTATCCACCGTCGTCGCGCCGCGACGGGTCTCGACCGTGACCGGAACGATCTCCGCCCCGAACCCGCCCCCGTCCATTGCGGCGACGGCCTTCCGGTGGGACGCGAGCGCGAACGAGTCCGCCTCCTCCCGCGTGACGCCGGCCTTCGCAGCCGTGTACTCGGCGTGTCCCCCCATATGGCAGTCCCCGAAAGAGCACCAGAGACCGTCGTGCACCAGTCCGTCCTGCACGGTGCGATCCCCGAACTTCACCCCGCCCCTCATCCCCCGCAGGTAGTACGGCACGTTCGACATCGACTCGAAGCCACCCGCCACCACCAGCCGCGCGTCACCCGCCCTGACCGCCTGGGCCGCGAGCATGACCGCCTTGAGGCCGGACCCGCACACCTTGTTCACGGTGACCGCGGGGACGCTCGCCGGCACGCCTCCGTTAACGGCCGCCTGGCGGGCCGGGGCCTGACCTGCTCCGGCGCTCACCACGTTGCCCATGATCACCTCGTCGATCTCGGAGACGTCGATGCCGGCACGCGCCACCACTTCACGCACCGCAACAGCGCCCAGTTCAGGTCCCGAGAGGGGACTCAGTCCTCCCAGGAATCGTCCGATCGGGGTGCGGACTCCCTCCAGGATTACGGGTGTGCGGGCAGCGTCGGGCAAGGCAGGGCGTTCCGTTCTTCCAGGTTGTTCATATCCATGCAAGTGGCATCCAACAGTATACCAAGAGGCTCCCCCTCACGGCACCTGCCGGATCCCGGTCCGAGGAGAGCCCGCGACGGCCAGCGATGGCGGACTCTACCCACGGCGTCCGAATCCCCCTTCGACGAAGAGGTCCCGTTGATAGCGAGCCCCCCGCGGGGGCCGGTAGCGCTCCAGCGACCGCAAATCGCCGATCCCCAGCGACTCCGCGCGGTCCAGGAGGCGCAGCAGCACGCGGGCCGTTGCGAGCGCGTCGCCGCGGGCGCGGTGTCGGCCATCGATCCGGATGTCGAAGAACTCCGACAGTGCGTCCAGGTTGCGGTGGCGCAGCTCCGGCACCAGGCGCCGGGCCAGGCTGATCGTGCAGAGTCGCTCGACCTCGGGCACGTCACCGAGCGCATCGCCCAGCTGGGCCCGCAGCCAACCCCAGTCGAAGCTCACGTTGTGTGCGACGAAGACCCGCCCGGCGATCCTCCGGAACACCTCCTCGGCGATCTCGTCGAAGGCCGGCGCCCCGGCGAGCATGCGGTCGGTGATCCCGGTGAGCGCCACTGTCGGGCGTGGCACCTTGCGCCCGGGGTGCACCAGCGTCTCGAACACCTCCTGGACCGCACCCCCCCGCACCTCCACCACGGCCACCTCGGTCATGCGGTGCCCGCTCTCGTAGCGGCCGCCGGTGGTCTCGACGTCCACGACCGCGTACGAGAGTCTCGACAGGAGCGCGCCGGGGCGGCGGGCGCCACCACGCAGGCTCCATACGCCCTGCCCATCCACCTGGAAGCGGTCATCGGCACCCAGCAGCGCAAAGACGGCCGCGGAGGCCGCACCCGGGTGGCCGTTCAGCCCCAGTACGCGCCGGGCCAGTTCGGGCGTGGCGAGCGGCCCTCCGCGGAGCACCTCCCAGGCACCCTGCAGGAGCGAGCGCCGGCCCGCCGTCGCCGTCACGGCCGGTGCCGCGCGAGATCGTACGACAGGCTCTCCAGCTCAACCAGCATGCTCACGTTGCGCAACGCGACATCCGCGGGCAGCCGCAGCTGCACCGGCGCGTAGTTGAGGACCGCCTTGATGCCCACCGCCACCACCCGGTCGACCAGTCCCTGCGCGACCGGGGCAGGCACGGCCACGATCACGAGGTCGATGCGGTCCTCGCACAGTGCGTCCTCAAGCTCCCGCTGATCCCGTATGCGGATCGAGCCGAGCCTCGTGCCGACCTTGCACGGGTCGTTGTCGACCACGGTCGTGATGTGGAAGCCACGCCGGCGGAAGGGCTCGTATTCGAAGAGGGCGGTACCGATCCGGCCCGCCCCGAGCAGTGCGACACGCCAGGTGGAATCGAGTCCGAGTACGGTCCGCAACACCCCGGTGAGCTCGGCGACCGAGTACCCCAGGCCGCGTTTGCCGTACGACCCGAGGTGGGAAAGGTCCTTGCGCACCTGGGCAGCGGTGGTCCCTCCCCGCTCCGCCAGGGCCACGCTGGCGACGCTGGTCACGCCCGAGCGTTCGAAGTCCTCCAGAAACCGCAGGTACAGCGAGAGCCGGCGAACCGACGCGTCCGGTATTCGGCTTGTGAATTCGTTCACAAGCTGAAGCTAGCGGTCCGCAACGCCGCCGCAAGCGCCATGAAGTCATCCGGCGACAGCCGTTCGGGTCGGAGGGTCGGCACCAGTCCCAGCTCCGTCAACACGCCTTCGATCAAGTCTCGCGGGCAGTTCAGGTCGGGGTGCCGCGCCAGGATGGTCCCCAACTGCTTGCGGCGCCACGAGAAGGCAGCGCGTGTCAGGACACGGACCCTCGCAGCGGCGGAGCGCGTCAGGCGCGGTGGCGAGTGCGGCGTGATTCGCATCGCCACGGAATCCACGCGCGGTATCGGCCGAAAGGCGGAGCGCGGCACCTTGCAGATCCGCGAAGCGCGCGCGTGCAGTCCCACACCGACCGAGAGGGCGCCATAGGTGCGCGTCCCGGGACCCGCCAGGATCCGCGCCGCCACCTCCGCCTGCACGGTCAGGACGATATCTCGCGGGTAGGGCAGCTGCAGCAGGCGGAAGATGATCGGCGTGGTGATGTTGTAGGGGATGTTCCCCACCACCGTCGTACGGCCCCAGTCACCGCCCGGCGACGCGAGCTCCAGCGACAGGACATCGCCGTGCACCACCGTGACGCGCGGCTCGGTCTCGTAGCGGGTCGCCAGTTCGGCCGCGAGTTCGTCATCCAGCTCCACGACCGTCAGCCGAACGCCGCGTTCGACCAGGTGCGCGGTCAGCGCGCCGCGCCCCGGGCCGATCTCCAGCACCGGTTCGTCCTCCCCCGCCAGCACCGCACCCGCGATCTTGCGCTGAAGATTCGGGTCGACCAGGAAGTTCTGTCCCAGCGAGCGCTTGGGCCGGCGGCGCGCCGCCCGAGTTCCGGGGGGATCCTGTCCGCGGGCCATGCCGGCCAGGGGCCGCCTACTCCGCCCGCACCACGACGGCAGTGCGATCGTCCGCGGGAATCAGCGGGACCGATTGCGCCGACATCTCGAAGAGGCGGTCCAGGATCTCCACGGCGGACTCCCGGTGACTGCGCGCGACCGTTTTCAGGACCAGGTCCTCGCCGCTCTTCCGCCCGCGCCGGGCCACCGTGTCGGACAGCCCGTCCGTGAAGAGGAGGAGCAGGTCGTCACCCGGGGCCCACTTCGCCCGCGATTCGCGGAAGGGCGCTCCTCCGATTCCCATCGGCGGGTCGGTGGCCCGAAGTCGCCGTGCGGTGCCCTCCGGCTCCACGATGAAGGCGTGCGGGTGGCCGGCGTTCGCGTACACCACCTCCGGTGCGCCGGGCGACAGGACGCAGTAGCACAGCGAAAGGTACATCTCGGTCGACTCCAGCTCGTCGCCGATCGCACGGTCCAGGTGTTCGAGCACGGTCGCCGGGGCCCCGCCCTGCTGCGCGGAGATCGCCGCCGCGCTCATGACCAGCGCCATGATCAGCGCCGCGGGGAAACCGTGGCCCGAGACATCCCCGATCATGACGCCGGTCCTGCCTCCCGGCAGCTGCAGCACCTGGTAGAAATCGCCCCCCACCGACTCGGCGGGCACGACGCGCGCGGCCGCCTCCACGCCGCGAACGCGCGGGATCGGGGGCAACAGCTTCATCTGGAGGTCGTGGGCGAGTTGCATTTCGCGGGACACGGCGTCCAGCGCTCGTTCCTCCCGGGTGTGGTGGGGGGCCGCGGGGGTCGCGGGCTGCGTGGAGGCCGGGCGGGCGTCCGCTTCGTCCGGGAAAACCGACGGCGTGGGGGAGGCTGGGCCAGGAGCGCCCCGCAAGACCAGGGTCACGGCGTTGCCCGCGTCGTTGTAGCGCACATCGTCCATGAGTGCCCGCATCAGGAAGATGCCCCGTCCGCTGGCCTTCGCGATGTTCTCGGGCCGCCGGGGATCGGGGACCGCGGCAGGGTCGAAACCGCCCCCCTCGTCGCTGACCCGCGCCCGCACCTGGCCGGGCCGGATCCGCAACTCGACCCTTACGCGCTTCTTCCGCGGGTCGTCGACGCTGCCGAAGAGGACCGCGTTGGAGATCGCCTCCGTGAGGCCCACACGGAGGTTGAAGAGGAGGCGGTTTCGATCCTCTACGGCCGGTGCACAGAATTCGACCGCGCGCTCGACCGCATCCTCGATGGCGCCGATGTCGCTGGGAAGATGAAGGACCAGGGTGCCCGGCACTTCGGTTGAGCATTCGGGGGCCGTGCCCGATACTCCGGCGCGCGCGAGGGACGGGTCCCCGGTCGTGGCCACCGGATGCTACTCCTCCAGAGCTTCCCCCAGGTCGTCGCAGATCCGGAAGAAGGTGTCGAGCTTGGTCAACTCGAAGAGTCGCGTCAGATCGCGGTTGAGCGAGGCCAGACGCAGGTCCCCGCCCTGCGCGCGAATCTCCTTGGAGAGGGTGATCAGGACTCCGAGCCCCGACGAGTCGATGTACCCGGTGCGCGAAAAGTCGATGACGAAGCGTCTCGCACCACCTTCGAGGGCGTCCAGGACCATGCGTTTCAGTTCGTGCCGGTTCCCGACGATCAACTGCCCGTCGACATCGTAAACTGTGACGCGCCCGACGGTTCGTTCTCTGAAGGACATGTGGCTCTTCCAGCGAGGTGGTTGGGGTGACTTCGGGTCAAGTGTGCCGGCGAACCGAATAATACGGACGCGGGCGGCTCCGTGCATGGCGGAGTCTGACCGATGCGCCGTCGAATTGTATACTGTACATTACAAAATGTAATGTCGCCATTACATTCAAAAGCGTCAGGCGAAACGCGGGCGGCATAACCGCTCGAATGGCGGGGGACTTGCTCACGGGCTGCCATCCCTCTCCCCGGCCATCAGCGCCGTGATCGCAGCCACATGCATGATGTCCCCCACCGACGCCCCCCGCGAAAGGTCGTTCAGCGGGAGCCTGAGTCCCTGCAGAATGGGACCGAGGGCCGTCGCCCCGGCCAGCCTCTCCACGAGCTTGTACGCGATGTTGGCCGCGTCGAGCGAGGGAAAAACGAGGACGTTGGCTTTCCCGCCGGCCGCCGAACCCGGGGCCTTGGCCCGGGCCACGGCGGGGATCAGCGCGGCGTCCGCCTGCAGTTCGCCGTCGGCGGGCACTTCGGGGTACGCCCGGCGGAAGCGTTCGACGGCCTTGCGGACCCGGTCGACCGAGCGGCCCGCCGCGCTGCCCCGCGTGGAGTACGAGAGGAAGGCAACGTGCGGCGCGTCCCCCACCACCCGACGGCGCAATCGCACCGCCTCTCCGGCGATCTCCGCGAGACTGCGCGGGCCGGGATCGCGCACCACGCCCGCATCGGTGAAGGTCAGCACCTCGGACCCGCGCCCCCGGAAGTCACGCACCTCCATGAAGAACGACGACGACAGCGTACGCACGTCCGCCCTCAGTCCGACCCCCTTCAGCCCCACCCGGATCACCTCGGCGCTGGTATGCACCGCGCCCGCGACCACACCGTCCACGGTCCCCCCGGTAAGCATCCCGGCCGCACGCGACAACGCTCCCGCTCCCGCCTCCTCCACGACCACCGGCTCGACCACCCCGCGGCGTCCGAGCACCGCCACGGCCTCCGCGACGCGGGGGTCGTCCCCCTCGGGGAAGGCGATCCGCCGCCCGAGAGGCCTTGCCCGCGCTTCGAGGCGCTCGCCGAAGGTCACGAAGAGCGCTGCTGCAGCCGTTCCAGCACCAGCGGCGAGACAAAGGTGCTGACGTCGCCCCCCAGCGCCGCGACCTCCCTTACCAGCGTGGCCGAAAGGAACGAGTAGTGCACCTCGGGCGTCAGGAAGATCGTCTCCACCTCGTCCCACAGTTCCCGGTTCATCTGGGCCATCTGGAACTCGTAGTCGAAGTCCGAAACGGCCCGAAGCCCCCGAATGATGAAGCGCGCGTTCTCGTCGCGGGCGAAGTCGACCAGGAGCCCCGAGAAGGAGACGCACTCGACCCGGGACTCGCCGCCGAAGACCTCCCGCATCATCTCCAGCCGCTCCGCGACCGGGAACAGGCTGCCCTTCGGCTGCGTGGCGGTTTCGGCCACGCCCACGACCAGACGGTCGCAAAAGCGCAGTGTACGGCGAACGATGTCCTCGTGGCCCAGCGTGACCGGGTCGAAGGAGCCGGGATAGACCGCGACGATCGGGCGGTGGGTGGACGCGCTCTCCGCACCGGAGGACTCGCGTTCCGGTTGCCGGGAATCGCTTTTCTTCATGCGTTCGTCTCCTTGCGGGGGCCGGCGGAGCAGCCGTTCGCTCCGGGGGGAAGCGCGATGGCGGTCAGCACGGTATCGCCGTATCGACGTTGCCGCACGGTGATATCCGCGGGCAACGCCTCGTCGGCGCGGTGCTCGACCCACATCTCGCGGGCGAAGGGCCGGCGCTCGTACAGGGTCACCAGCCGGTGGGCGTGGCCACGTCCGTAGGGTGGATCGGCAAGGACGAGATCGCAGCGGGCCGGATCCAGCCTGTGCAGGTGGGCAAGGGCGTCGGCGCGAACGACGGTGGTGACGCCTTCCGCACCCAGCGCGCGGATGTTGCGCTCCAGGACTCCGATCGCGCGGTGGCTCCGTTCCACGAAGGTGGCGTGCGCCGCGCCCCTGCTCAGCGCCTCCAGGCCGAGGGCCCCCGATCCCGCAAAGAGATCGGCCACCGCGGCGTTCTCGATCCGGTGTCCCAGGATCGACATCCACGCCTCGCGTACCCGGTCGGTCGTGGGGCGCACCCCCCCGCGAACCGGAGTCAGCCGGCGGCTCTTCCATCTGCCTGCAATGATTCGCAAGTGCGTCCCCTCGCGCGTTGTGGGCGGGACCGGCGGGCCGGCCGGAAACGAACCCGCCGGTCGTCGGGCCGAGCGGATCATTCGGCCGGGCGAATGTCCACGACCCTGCCCTCCACCGTGGTCACGCCTCTGAAGGTATTCTCCAGAAGCGTGAAGGCCACGTCCACCGGGCGGTTCGCGATCGCATCCAGCGAGACGCGTTCCACGAGCCGAAAGCCGATGGCACCCAACCCGCTGCCGTTCTGAAGCATGCGAAACTTGAGGTGACCCCCTTTCAGCACCCGTGGGGGGCGGGCGAAGGTAACACGCCTCGCCATGAACACCGGCTCGGCGTTGCCCCGGCCGTAAGGGCCCCCGTATCGCATGTAACGGCTCAACTCGAGGTCGATTTCGCCGAGCCCGATCTCGGCGTCCACGTACAGCACCGGCCGGGGTTCCTCGTTCCCCAGCCGCTCGCGGGCCACACCCTGAAACGCCTCGCGAAAGGCGTCGATTCGGTCGCGCCGTATATCCAGTCCCGCTGCCTGGTGGTGTCCTCCGAAGCGGTCGAGGTGGTCGGAACACGCCGAGATGGCGCCGTGAAGGTCGAAGGGCGGAATCGATCGCGCGCTCCCCCGCCCCGCCTCCCCGTCCAGAGCGATCACCACCGCCGGCCTGTGGATGCGCTCCACCACCCGTGACGCCACGATCCCGATCACACCCGGGTGCCAATCTTCCCCCACGACCACCACCGCCCGGTCGCGTGCCGGATCATAGCTCTCACCCAGGGCGGCGAGCGCCTCCGCGGCGGTCCGGCGCTCCAGGTCGCGGCGTTCGGCGTTGTTCCTTTCCAGGAGGGACGCCAGTCGACGCGCCTCGTCGGAGTCCCCGGTGAGGAGCAGCGTGAGGGCCTTCCCCGCGTCTCCGACCCGGCCCGCCGCGTTGATGCGCGGACCGATCCGGAAGGCCACCGCATCGGCTCCGACCGGATCGCCCGGCGTCAGGTCCGCGCTCCTCATCAGCTCCGCCAGGCCACGGCGGCGCGCCTGCGAGAGCACCCGCAGACCGTAGCGGGTCAGGACACGGTTCTCCCCCTGCAACTTCATCTGGTCGGCCACGGTCGCCACCGCGACCAGATCGAGGTAGTTCCAGGCCTCATCGACGGGCTGTCCAAGGGCACGGGCGACGAGTTGTCCGACCTTGAATGCGACGCCTGCGCCGCAGAGGTCCTTGTTGGGGTAGGAGCAATCGGGACGGTTGGGATTGACGACCGCCAGCGCATCCGGAAGGCACGGGCCGGGCGCGTGATGATCGGTGACGATGACGTCCACCCCGGCGTCGGCCGCGAGGCGCACGGGCTCCAGCGCGGCGATGCCGCAGTCCACCGTCACCAAAACGGATGCGTTGCGGGCAGCAGCGCGTTCCACGCCGGGGCGTGACAGGTCGTAGCCGTGCCGGAACCTGTCCGGGACGATCGGCTCTGCCCTCCCTCCCAGCGCGCGGATCCAGTGGGTCAGGAGCGCCGTGCCCGAAACCCCGTCCGCGTCGTAGTCGCCGTGGACCACCACCATCTCGTCCCGCTGGATGGCGTGGACGATCCGGCGCGCCGCCACCTCGGCGTCGAGCAGGAGGGCGGGATCGTGAAGCGACGTCAAGAGAGGGCGCAGGAAGGATCTGGCGGCCGCGGGCTCGGTGTACCCCCGCACGGCAAGCAGCCGGCATAGTGGCGCGGGCAGCTTCAGGCTGTGCTCGAGGTCTCGGACCGTATGTGGATCGGGGGGACTGCGGAGCTTCCAGACGGGCCTGGCAGCTCGTGGACGAGATGCGCCCGGAGTCACCCGGGTTGGTGTCCGCGCAGGGTCAAATGGAGGCGTCGGCCCCGTGGAGCGACGGGGACCCGGATTCGGCGGGAGCGGCCGGTGCGGTTACGATGACGCCGCACGCCTCGCATCGGACAAGCGGCGCGCGCGTGCGGATCTCGTTCTGCACCTGGAGGGGGATGACCGAGAAGCACGAGCCACAGGCGCCATCCTCGGTCATGGGCGCGACCGCGACCCGGCGTCCGCCCTGTGCGAGATGGTCGTAGGCGCGCAGATACCTCGGGTCGATTTCGGAGGCGAACTCCTCGCGCCGGGCTTCCAGCGACGCGACCTCGGCCCGGGCCAGCTCGCGCTCGGCCAGCAGTTCGTCCCGGCGGGGGCCGACACTCAAGCGTGCCTCTTCCATCGCGGACCGCTGGTCTTCGAGGCGTGCCTCGAATCTCGAGATCTGGTCGAGGAGGTTGACGACCTCCTGTTCCTCCTGGTCCAGCGCCCGGCGCACCAGGCCCAGCTCCGCCTGGACCGCAGCCTCTTCGCGCACGGTTCTCACCAGATTCAGCCTCTCTTCCAACCGGTGCACGCGGGCCTGCTTCTCCTCGGCCGCAAGCCGCAGGCGCCGCTCCTCGAGCCGCAGGTCGCGCACCCGGTTCTCGGTCACGTCCACATCCCCGGCCAGACGAATGGCCGGTGCCTCGACCTCCGCCAGCTTGGGATCGTAGGAATCGATGCGGTCCCGGGTCTCCCGGATCTTCCTGTCCATGGTCTGGAGCTCCAGCAGCCGGCTGGAGACCGGGCCGTTGTCGAGCGTCACTGTCTGTCTTCTCCCTTCTATGGGGTTCTCGCCACTGCCTTCCACGCGGACCTGGACCAGTCCTCCACCGGAAGGCCGCGCTTTTCCTTGTTCAAACTATCGATATCGCGAAGCAATCTCAGTTGTTCCTGAGTTCCAGCCGCTTCCGCAAGCTCCGCCGCCAGTGCGTCAAGGCGACGGTTGATCGCCCTGAACTGGAGGCGTGAAGCCGTCTCCTCCAGGACCCTCTCCGGAGACTCCGGCACCTCCGGATCCGCCATCAGGCGCTCGAAGTGCGGGACCGCCTCCGGCATCGTCCCCTCCGGGAGCACCGTGAGCTCCGGTTTCTCAACCAGCCCTTCGAAGATGGCACGGAGAAACGCGTCCTCCAAATCGGATGGGCCCAATCGTTCTCCTGCCTTTTCGATCATGTCCCTTCGTTTCACCAACAGGAGCATCAACATCCGCTCCGGTCCGAGCCCCTGGTGAGCGGGCAGCTTTCCGGCACGACGGATCCGGCGCGTGCGAGGGCCCCTCACCGCCGCCTGCTCGCGCAGTTCGGCTTCCAGCGTGTCTCGCTGGACCCCGGTGAGCTCGGCCACCCGCGTCACATAGAGGTCGCGCACCCTCGCGTCCCGCGCCGCCCGGAGCGTCGGCAGCAGACGGTCCAGGGCACGGCGCGTCTTGTCGATCGAGTCGAACCAGCCGCGTTCCTCCAGAATGGCGATCTTGCGGTCCAGCACATCCACGGCCTGGGCCACGAAGCCGCGGACGGCGTCAGCCCCGCCCGAGCGCGCAACCGAATCGGGGTCTTCACCATCGGGCAGGGTGACGACCGACGCGTGCAGCCCCTGCCCCAGCAGCGTGTCGGCGGCACGGAAGGTGGCGCGCAGCCCCGCCGGATCGCTGTCGAAGAGAAGTCGCACCTGGGTCGTATATCTCTTAAGGAGCCGGGCGTGCGATTCGGTCAGCGACGTGCCCAGGGGCGCCACCACGTTGCGGATGCCCACAGCCGCAAGCGAAACCACATCCATGAAACCCTCGACCACCATCACCGAGGCGTCGCGGCGGATGTGGTTGCGGGCCCAGCTCAGGCCGTACAGGACCTCGCCCTTGTGGAAGATCGGGCTCTCGGGCGAGTTCAGGTACTTGGGCGCGCCCTTCCCCTCCTTGCCCAGGAGCCGGCCACCGAAGGCCAGCACCCGTCCGGTCACCGATTCGATCGGGAAGACGATGCGGTTGCGGAAGGCGTCGTAGGGCTCCCTCCCCTTTTCGCTCTTCTTCACAAGGCCCAGTTCCAGGAGGATGCCTTCGTCCAGACCGTGCACCGACGCGGCTTCGCGGAAGGCGCCCCATTCGTCGGGCGCGAATCCCAGTCCGAAGCGTTCGCCCGCCTCGCGGCCGATTCCCCGGCCCTCGAGGTAGTCGCGTGCGCCCTCCCCGCCCTCCCACTCCCACAGACGCTCCTGGAAGAAGGCATTCGCGTGCGCCGACGCCTCGTAGTAGGGGCGCCAGGGATCGTCCCGTCCCTGCCCCTTCCTGACCTCGCGGACATCGACGCCGCTGCGCGCGCCCACATGCTTGACCGCATCGACGAAGCTCATCCCCTGGTGCTTCATGAGGAAGGAGAAGACGTCCCCCGACTCCCCCGACGAGAAGTCGTGGAAGAACGCCTTGGCCGGAATCACGTAGAAGGAGGGTGTCTTCTCCTTCTTGAAGGGGCTGAGCCCCCTGAACTCCTTGCCGGCCTTCTTCAGCTGGACGAATTCGCCGATCACTCCGACGATATCGGCCCGGGCGCGGACTTCCTCGACGACGTCGTCGGGTATCATCTATCGGATCCTCGCCACGGTCACGCCGAAACCGCCTTCGCCCGGCTTGCCCGGACGGAACCGCTCCACCCGGGCGTCCCGGCCGAGCACCACGGCCACCCGTTCGCGCAGCGCTCCCGTCCCCTTGCCGTGAATGACGCGGAGTTCGCGCAGGTCGGCCACTGTGGCCGCGTCCAGCGCGAGAGAGAGGGCGACCTCCGCCTCGTCGGCTCGCTGTCCCCGCAGGTCCACCTCGGTCGACGCCTCGATGTCCACGGCGGTCCAGCGCCCCGAGTGGCCTCGGCGTGCTCCCGTGTCTCCGAGTCGTACCCCTTCATCCTCTCCGTCGCCATCCGGCACCAGCCGGCTTCGCCCCGCCCGCAGTTTCACCCCCCCCACCTTCACCACCACACGCTCCCCGTCCACCTCCACCACCGTTCCGCGGGCCCCCGAATCCGCCATGCGCACCTTCGCACCCGGTCTCAGCAACAGACCGGGGGCCGGATCCGTGCGCGGCGGGGAAGGGCTCGGCTCGTCGAGCGCCCGAACCGCGTCCTCCACCGTTCGGCGCGCCTCGCGCGAGGCTTCGCGGAGCGCCTCACCCGCGCGCACCCGCTCCTCGAGGCCGGCTATCGCCTCGTCGACCGTGGAACGGGCCCGCAGGAGCATTTGGCGGGCCTCGCTGCGGGACCTCGCGGTGTGTTTCCGCTCGGCAAGGCGCAGTTGCTCCTCGCGCGCCTCCATCTCCGTGCGCAGCGTGGCCGTGCGCTCCCTCTCGGCCTCCAGCTCGGCCAGCATTCCCGACACCCGCCGTTCCTTCCGCTCCAGTTCTTCCAGGAGGCCGTCCATCCGGGCGTCGGCGGTATCGCGGTAGGCGTCGGCGCGGTCCAGCACCTCCTCGGGGAAGCCCAGCCCCCGCGCGATCGCGAGGCCGTAGCTGCGCCCCGGACGGCCCTTGGTGAAACGGTAGGTGGGCTGAAGGCGCTCGCCGTCGAAGTTCAGCGACGCGTTCACGATGCGGTTGCCCGGGGCGGCCAGCCGCTTGAGCCCGCCCAGGTGCGAGGTCACCACGGCGGTGCACCCGCGCTCGGCCAACGTTTCCACGAGGGCACGCGCCAGGGCCTCGCCCTCCCCGGGATCGGTGCCTCCACCCGGCTCGTCGATGAGAACGAGGGACCGGGGGCCCGCCCGCTCCAGGATCGTGCGCAGGCCCTGCAGGTGGGCGGAGAAGGTCGACAGGCTGTCCGCGATCGACTGTCCGTCGCCCGATTCGGCCAGGAACGAATCGAAGACGGGGAGCCGGGTTCCGGGCCCCGCCGGCGGAATCACCCCCGACTGGGCCAGCGCCGAGATCAGCCCGACCGATCTCAGGAAGACTGTCTTGCCGCCGGCGTTGGGGCCGGTCACAACCACCACGCCCTCGTCGGCACCGAGGTCGAGATCAAAGGGGACCGTGCCGGACCCCGCGGCGATCAGCAGCGGATGACGCCCGCCCCGAATGCGCAGCGGCCGCCCGCCGACTTCGGGAACGCTCCCTTCCCAGATGCTCGCCGCCCGGGACAGCGCGACCCGGCGGTCCATCTCGGTCAGTGCCGCGTGCGAGTCCTCCAGGGCACCGGCGAAGGGGCGGCAGCGGTCGGTCAGCGTGCGCAGCACCCGGTGGATCTCCCGCGCCTCCGCGCGTTCGAGCGCCCGCGCCCCGTTCATCATCTCGATCGCCGACGGCGGCTCCACGAAAAGCGTGGCCCCGGATGACGATTCGTCGTGCACGTACCCGCCCACGGTGCGCCGCCCCTCCCTGCGCAGGGGGATCACGTAGCGCCCCTCGCGAATGGTGACGGACGCCCCCGCGACCCGGTGCCGCTCGCTCAACCCTTCCAGCAGCTTCTCCAGGTGGGCTACGACGCGGTTGTGGGCACCCGCAAGCTGGCCGCGAATCCTACCCAGTTCGCGGCTGGCCGTGTCGAGAACCGTGCCGTCGGCGTCCACGGCGCGGCCAATCGCCTCTTCAAGGGACGGTTCCGCCAGGAGTCGGCGCCCGAGCGTGCGCAGCGTCGGCAGATCCCGGGCCTCCTCGGCGAGCTGGTCCCCGAGCGCCGCGCCCGCCCGCAGCAGGCCGCCCAACACCGCCAGCCCCTCCGGCGCCAGCACCGACCCGTCCACTCCCAGCCGCCCGATGGACACGCCGGCCTCCGGCACGTTCGGGAACACCCAGTCGTCCCGGCCCGACAGGAAACGGCGGGTCTCGTCAACCGCGGCGAGCCGGTCGCGCACGGTACCCGCATCCGATGACGGACGGAGTGCGAGCACCGCCTGCCTACCCGCCCGCGTGGCGGCAAACCCGGCGACGTACTCCAGGACCTTCCGGAAGTCGAGGACCTGGAGAACGCTCACGGACATCCGGCTGCACGCCCCCTCACCGTCCATCGCGCCCGTTGGCTGAAGACTGCGAGGCGCCCCCGAACGCCGGTCACCGGCCGGCCAACTCCTCCCGAACGATCGCCGATGCGGCTTTTCCGTCGAAGCGGCCGCGAATCTCCGGCATCAGCCCGGACATTACCGCACCCATGTGACCGGCACCGGCCGCGATCAGTTCCCGTACGATCTCCCGCACCTGGTCGCCGTCGAGTTCGGCCGGAAGGTAGGTGCGCAGGACCTTCGCCTGCTCCTCCTCCCTGTCGGCGAGCTCGGGGCGGCCTCCATCCCTCATCATGGCGGCCGCGTCCAGCCGCTGCTTGACAGCCCGCGCCAGCACCCCGCGCACTCCGTCGTCGTCCAGGCCGGTGCCCGTTTCGATCTCCCGGTTGCGGATCTCGGCCAGTGCGGTGGAAAGCACCAGCGTGCGCTCCCGGTCCCGTTCGCGCCTGGCGTCGTTGAGGTCCGACCGCAACGCGTCCTTGAGCGAAGTCTTCACCTTGTCTCCTCCGTGCGTCACGACTGCCGGCGGTCCCGTCACGGCAGCCCACGATGCGTTGATTGCCGGCTCGACGGCGTCACACCGAACCCGGCACACTCGAATATGGGCGGCAACGGGCCGGCGTGGATCAACGCGGCATCACCGCCCTCCGCCGGTTCATCAGCAAAACTGTCCCATCCTACCATATCCGCCGCGGCACCGGGCGGGTAGAGTTGTCCCACCCCAGATCCGGGTGCCCCCCGACCAACCGAGGAACCATGATCAACCTGACCGAGTGCGTGGTGGACATTCTGCGGCGTTGCGGACCGGGCGCGCTGCCTGAGCGGGAGCTGCGCGCGGAACTGCTGCGCCGCCGTCCCCCGGTCGCGCTTGACACGGACAAGCTGCGGCTTCTGGCCGAGCAGTCCGGAAACCGCCTCCGCCTCCTGGAGGTCGAGCTGGATGCGCTCGAAGACCGCGGCGGAGTACCGATGGAAGCCTGGCTCGTCCTGACATCCCCGGAGGACGCGCCCGACAGTTCGATTCTGTCCGCTTCACTGTGGCAAAGCCTCTCCGCGCTGGCCGTCGCTGTCGAGAGGACGTCGCGGGTCGAAGTGTGCCGGTGGGCGGTCAAGGCCGAGGAGGCGCGCCGCATCACCCATCCGTGAGCGGGTACCGCCGGGGTTCCTTCCGGGGACTCTATCCCAGCGCTTCCCTCACCCTGGACCAGAAGGTCCTTCGCCTCTCCCGGTCGATCTTCTCGGGAGCGGGATCCTCCACCTTCCGCAGCTTGCGCATGACCCGTGCCTGCTCCCCGTCAAGGCGTTCCGGCACCCAGACCGCCAGGCGGACGAGGAGGTCACCGTGGTGGCGGCCGTTCAGCTCGGGCAGACCCTCTCCGCGAACCCGGATGACCTCACCGCTCTGCACCCCCGCCGGGACCTCGATCCCTGTGGTGCCACCCTCCACCGTCGGAACCGTCAGGTCGGTTCCCAGCGCAGCCTGGCTGAAGGTGATGGGGACTTCCACGATCAGGTCGATGCCGTCCCGGGTGAAGCGGTCGTGCCCGGCGACATCGATCAGCACGATGATGTCGCCGCGGGGACCTCCGCGCGGGCCCACGTTGCCCTCGCCCCGCAGCGTGATGTAGTTCTCCGACGACACGCCCGCAGGCACGTTCACCTGGATCCGGCGGTCGACCCGCGTGCGGCCCTCGCCGTGACAGGCCTGGCAGTGCTCCGAGATGACCGTACCCTCTCCACGGCAGCTGCGGCACGGCGCCACGCTCACGAACTGTCCAAAGACGGAGCGTTCGACCCGGCGCTCTTCTCCGGCACCCTGGCAGGTCGCGCACGGGAGGGGTCGGGCGCCGTCCTTCACGCCCGTGCCGCCACAGGAGTCGCAGGCCTCGAGGACCGCCACCCGCAGCTTCTTCGACACACCCGCGCGGACATCCCGGAGGGTGAGGGGAAGCTTCAGGCGCAGGGACTTGCCCCGCATGGGCCTGTTCCCCGCGCGCCTTCCGCCGAAGAGGCTCTCGAATCCCCCGAAACCGCCGAAGTCCCGCATGAAGACTTCCAGCGCGTCGGAGAAGTCGAAGCCGCCGCCGGGGCCCCCCGGACCCCGCAACCCCTCCCGGCCGTAGCGGTCGTAGCGGGCGCGCCTGGCCGGATCCCTCAGGACCTCGTACGCCTCGGTCACCTCCTTGAAGCGTTCCTCGGACTCGCGCGAGCCTTCGTTTCTGTCCGGGTGGTGTTCGAGCGCGACCTTGCGGTACGCCTTCTTGATCTCTTCCTGTCCCGCGCCGCGCGGTACCCGGAGCAGTTCATAGTAGTCGGCCATCTATCTTCCGTGCTGCCCCTCCGGCAGTCCGCAAACGCCGCGCCGCTCCAATCGGCGGGGATCCTCCGTCACGGACCGCTAGGGCTCCAGCATTCTTGTCACGAGTGAAGAGGTGTAGTCCACGATCGCGATCACCTTCTCGTAGGGCATCCGCGTCGGACCGATGACGCCCACGACTCCCCTGAGGCCGCCGAGCCGGTATCCCGAGGTGACGAGCGTGAACCCGGCGAGCTCCGGAGCGTGTTCGCCACCTATGGTAACATACGGGCCTCCCCCCGCGACCCGTTTCCCCAGGACCCTGGCGAGCAACTCCTTCTGCTCGGTCAGCGCGATCAGGTCCCTGAGGCGTTCGTTGCTCGCGAACTCGGGCTGTGCCGCGATCGACGAGGTCTGTCCGAGCACCACCCGGTCCCGCGGCGGCGGACCCGGGCCGAAGAACTCGTCGCTCGACTCCACGAAGATGTTGAGGATGTCGCGGGCCGCCGGATCCTCTACGGCGTCGCGCAGACGCTCTCCGAAGGAACGCCGGATCTCGACGAAGGTCAGGCCGGCAAGGCGCTCGTTCAGCACGCGCTGCAACCCGTTGAGGACATCGGAGGGGACATCGCCGGGGAGATCCACGTAGACGGTACGCACCATCCCGCTCCGCACGGTGACGATCATCAGCACCTTGCTGGACGAAACCCGGATCAGGTCGATCTTCTCCAGACAGGCATCGTCGAGCCGGGGCACGGAACCGACCCCGAGTTCGTTGACGAGGATTCCCAGTGCCCGGGTGGCGCTGCGGAGGACCCGCTCCAGCGCCGAATCCCCGCCGGAGAGTTCCCGCTCGATCAGGGATTTTTCCGCCTCGGTCAGCGATCCGGGCCTGACCACCCTGTCCACGAAGAACCGGTACGCCAGGTCGGTGGGGACGCGCCCCGCCGAGGTGTGGGGATGCGTCAGGTATCCCTCGTCCTCGAGGTCCGCCATCGTGTTGCGGATGGTGGCCGCCGATACCCCGAAGTTGTAGCGCTTGGCCAGGGTACGGCTTCCGGCCGGTTCCGCCGTCTCCACGTAGGTACGCACGACCGCCTCGAGCACCCCGCGCTCGCGCCGGGTGAGAGGACTGCCCTTTGTACGCCTTCGCAAAGCCATGTCCGATTCTGCTCTCCGCTGAGGCCGCTGCCTCCCCGACGGTCCCCATCGCCACCGTCCCCCGCCGCGCTCCTGGCAGCGAAGGGTTCCGGCATGGACCGCCATAACTTGAACATCCCATTCCACGCCATGACGTCAAGCACCCTGGTGCATGCGCAGCGGCGGCCGGGCTCCCGGGCGCCTGCCGATCCCGGGGTCTTCGAGCGTTGATTCCAGTTCCACGGTGAGCTCGTCAAGCAGAAGCCAGCCCCTCGGTGTCAGAGTGGTTCGCCCGGCGGAGCGCAGGGCCCAGCCCGCGGCCTCCCAGCGCTGCAGGACCGGCTCGACCGCTTGCGTATCCAGCCGCTCGTCGTCGAGTCCCCCGGCCATTCGCAGGCCCAGCCAAAGGGACTCCATGCGTGACTGCTCGACGGTCAGCGCCTCTTCACCTGCCCGGGCCAGGCCCGAATGCTCGATCCCTTCGGCGTAGGTGGCCCAGCCGCGCTCGTTCCACCAGCGCCTGCCGCCGTGATAGCTGTGGGCGCCGTTTCCGAGACCCAGGTACGGCAAGCCCTCCCAGCAGGCGCGGTTGTGACGCGACGCGAATCCCGGCAGCGCGAAGTTCGACACTTCATAGTGCCGGTAGCCGGCTCGTGACAGGGTCTCGGACGCGTAGAGGTACTGGTCACGGTAGCGTCCCCCGGCCGGCATCGGGGCCCGGCCCTCGCGGACGGCGCGGTGCAGCGGAGTCCCCCTCTCCACGGTGAGGCCGTACAGGGAGATGTGCGGCACCTCCAGCTCGAGGGCGCGCATGACGTCCTCCTCCCAGGAGCGGGGGACGTTGTCGGGCAGCCCGAAGATCAGGTCGATCGACAGGTTGGCCACCCCGGCCGCCCGGGCCCGCTCCACGGCCGCCCGGGCGTCGCCGGCGGTGTGCAGCCGTCCCATCCAGCGGAGCGCGCCCGCGTCGAAGCTCTGCACCCCGAACGAGATCCGGTTGACGCCGCCCGCCGCCCACACCCCCGCCACCCGTTCGCTGAACGATTCGGGGTTCGCCTCGACCGTCCACTCCAGCTCCGGGTGCTCGATGCGGCGCGATCCGATCACCCCGGCCAGCCCCGCGACGCAACCCGGCTCCAGCAGCGAAGGGGTGCCGCCACCCACGTACAGCGTGTCGAGCTTCGATGCCAGAGGAGCCTCGTCCGACCCGCGCAGCGTGTCCAGTTCCCTGCCGATTGCCGCAAGCCAGCGTGAACCGTCGGGGCGGCGTTCCACCTCCACCGCGAAGTCGCAGTAGCAGCAGCGGCGGGCGCAGAATGGGGCGTGTACGTAGACGTTGGCGATGCAGTGGCGCCGGTCGCGCCGCCCAACGTGTTCGTGATGTAATGTCGACATTACATTTTGTAATGTGTAGTATACATTTCATTACCCAAAGGTGACGCTCCGCGTTGCTTCTCGCGCACCACCATGCCCGCTTGGCCCGGCGTCCTCATGACCCGCCCGTCGCGGGTCGGGGTCAGGTAGCCGCGGAGTTCCAGCACGGTCACGGAGGTCGCGACCTCCGTCACCGGAAGGTCCGCCGCGAGGGCCACCTCCTCCACCGTGACCGGCGCCGCCGGGATGACGGCGAGCAGTTCACGCAACTCCGGCTCCACGGGCGGGGGCGCACCGTGCAGGGCGGCATCCTGCAGTCCCGTGTCGACGATCACGCCCGCGCCGTCCGCGATGAGACGGTTGGTGCCCTCGCTGGTGGGACGGTCGATGGGACCCGGCACCGCGTGCACCTCACGCC
Organism: Gemmatimonadota bacterium; assembly: GCA_009840215.1. Taxonomy (GTDB): domain Bacteria; phylum Gemmatimonadota; class Gemmatimonadetes; order Longimicrobiales; family Gaopeijiaceae; genus Bin94. The sequence continues at coordinate 27,249 of VXOC01000046.1, forward strand.
CGAGGTCGAGGGCGAGTCCCGCGGTGATCAGCGCACCGCTCCGCCGCGATGCCTCGACGATCACGACATCGCGGGCCAGCGCGGCGATGATGCGGTTGCGCACCGGAAAATGGTGCGGCTCCGCCTCCACCCCGGGGGCGTACTCCGAGACCACCACGCCACACTCGACGATGTCACGGTAGAGCGCCCCGTTGCGGGGCGGCGACACCACGTCCACCCCCGACCCCAGCACCGCGGCCGTCGGCCCGGGGAGAGCGCCGCGATGAGCCGCCGCGTCGACCCCCATCGCCATTCCCGAGACCACGCAGCGCCCCTGTCCGGCGAGGCTCGCTCCCAGCTGCGCAGCGATGCGGCGGCCGTACGCGGTGGCGCGCCGCGACCCCACGACGGCGACACCCGGCTCGCGCAGCAGTTCGGTTCGTCCCCGCGCGTAGAGCAACGAGGGCGGCGCATTCAGGTCGTTCAGCGCGGGCGGGTACCCGTCGGTGCCGTAGACGAGCAGCGCGATCCCGGTGTCGGCGCACCGTTCGACCATTTCGCGGGCATGGCGCGCGGGCACTCCCGGCACACGGTTCTCTTCCGCCCGCCGACCCGCCATCCCGGCGAAGTCCGCCGGGTTCGCAGCCAGCGCCTCGCGGGGACCGCCGAAACGGTCGACCAGTTCGCGGAACCGTACGGGTCCCACGCCGGGGAGGCCTCGCAGGGTCAGTGCGGCCGCCGCCTGTGCCGCGACTTCCCGGGGCAGAGCCGGCCTGCGCCGCTCCGTGACGCCGGTGTCGCGCGGCGTTACCAATCGTCCCCTGCGCCTTCTTCGGCCCGCCGCGCGTCCTGCAGCTGGCGCCAGCAGCCTTCCAGGAGCGCGTCGACTCCGCTGCCCGTGACCGCGCTGATGTGGTAGGTGCCCCACGCTCCGGGTGCGTCCAGCGCCGGTTCTCCGGCATCCGGGGGGTGCAGGTCCATCTTGGAGAACACCACCGCGAAAGGCAGTTCGGCCAGCCGGGCCGAGTATTGCCCGAGCTCGTCGCGAAGGCCCGCCAGCACGGCAGCCGGGTCCTCGTCATCCACCGGAAGCAGGATCGCGAGGGCCCGGGTCCGCTCGATATGGCGCAGGAAGCGGTGGCCGAGGCCCTTCCCGTCGTGCGCCCCCTCGATGATTCCGGGGATGTCGGCCACCACGAAAGACCGGAAGTCGGGCAGTTCCACCACACCGAGATTCGGGGTGAGCGTCGTGAACGGGTAGTCCGCGATCTTCGGGCGCGCCCGGCTGATTCGGGCGAGGAGCGTGGACTTGCCCGCGTTGGGTTCCCCCACCAGCCCGACATCGGCGAGCAGCTTGAGCTCGAGCCGCACGATCCGGTGCTCTCCCTCTTCGCCGGGTTCCCACCGGCGCGGCGACTGGTGCGTCGCCGACGCGAAGCGCGCGTTGCCCCTCCCCCCCCGTCCACCCCGCCCCACCACCAGCCGCTGCTGCGCGGCGAGCAGCTCACCCAGCACTTCGCCGCCTTCGTCGTCCACGGCGATCGTGCCCGGCGGCACCCGCAGCTCCAGATCGCGGCCGCTGCGCCCCGTCCGGTTCGAGCCCTCGCCGTGCCGGCCCCGCTCGGCCCGATGGTGCCGCCTGTAGCGGTAGTCGCTGAGGGTTGTCAGCCCGGCATCGCCCACGAGGATCACGTCTCCGCCCTTCCCCCCGTCCCCCCCCGCAGGTCCTCCGCGCGGGACGCCCTTCTCGCGCCGGAACGCCTCCGCTCCCGATCCGCCTTGTCCGCCATACACCTCGATGCGGACGGAGTCTATGAACACCGCGCCTCCTCCACCGACACCCGGCCCACCTCTTCGCCCAGCGTATTGCGCAGGACCGGCTCGGAGAAATCGCCCAGCGCCCGTCTCGCCCCGGAGGACAGAATCCCGGCCCGGCCGAGCACTGCCATCAGCGCGGGCGGCGCAGCTCGCCAGGCCCCGTCCTCCACCTTGAGCGCCACACCCATTCCCCGTTTCAGGTCGCCGGCCACGTAGACGCCCTCGGCACCCACCTTGGCGAAGACGCGGCTGCCTTCCTCCTCCATGAGCCGGGTGCAGAGCCGTCCGGTGCCCGCCACCATGAAGGGATGGCAGGTCATGGCCCGCACGACGTCGCGGGGCGGGCCTTCCGAGCGGGCGGCCACGGCCAGGCGGGCCACCCCGTGTGCGAGACTTGCAAGCGGCAGTGCGAAGGTCGGCACCCCGCACCCGTCGGTCTCCCAGACCATCTCCGAACGAGGCACGCCGGTCCACTTCGCAACTTCCCGGCCCATCCGGCGCTGCAGGGGATGATCCACCCGCTCGTAACCCTGGAGCGGCCAGCCGTGGAAGGCCGCCAAAGCGAGCATTCCGGCGTGCTTGCCCGAGCAGTTGCACATCAGAGGCGACCAGGGCGTTCCCGCGGCCGACAGTTCGTCGCGCCGCGCGGCCAGGAGCGGGGCGTGCGCGCCGCAGACCAGGAGTTCCTCGGGGACTCCGGCCTTCGCGAGGATGGATCGCGCCGCCTCCATGTGGGTCTCCTCCGAATTGTGCGATCCGCAGCAAAGTGCGATCTCCTTGTCCGAGAGCCCAAAGCGTTGCGCGGCGCCGTCGCCGACCAGCGGCAGTGCCTGAAAGGGTTTGGCCACCGACCGGAGTACGGTGACCCACTGCGCGTCGCCCCAGCTGCCGGCGAGCCCTCCGCACGCGTCGGTGACCACGGCGTGCACCCGGTGTTGCGACTCGACGACCCGCCCCCGTTTGAACCGTACCTCCAGGGGAGGGCGGCCGGGCTCTATCGGGGACACCGGCGCTCCGCGGCTACGGGCCGCCCCGGCGAGTGCCCCGCTGCCTCCAGCCGGCGAGGAGTTCGCGGATCAGGCCGCCGGGTAGGTAAGGTGGGGGACATCCGCGGGCGCTTCCATGGCGGAACGGGAACAATTCCCGCGACCGGTCAGCGAGGTGAACCATCCCGACCACCGAGCCCGCCGCCGACCTGCGGCGAACCTTCGGACGGCAAACCGGCCAGCCTGAAGAGATCTTCCGGGTTCCGGGCGGCGAGCAGCAGCTCGATCGCCCTCTGCAGCTGGGTGTCGAGGGCGGCGTAGCGTACGAACCGGCCGCGGTCCTCCCACGCCTGCAGCGCGACCTCACTCCCCAGGAGGTACTCCACGGTACGGCGTGCCTGACGCAGATTCTCGAGCGTCATCTCCACCTCGCGCTCGACCAGCAGGGCGTGAAAACCGGCGAGGTCCTGGTCCGTGATGACGAAGCCGGGCTCGAGCCCGGGGTGTTCCTGCCGGTAGCGCACGGCCCAGGTATGCATGGCCTGCAGGAACTGGTTCTCCACCGCGATGATCTTCCGCACCGCCTCGTCCTCGAGGACGGTGAGCGTGTCCTGAAGCACCCACAGGTCCGGGACGATTCCGCCCCCGCCGTACAGGACCCGTCCCCCCGCCGAGTTGAACCGGGGCCGGTCCACCAGGTCGGGGTATTGGACCGCCTCCCCTCTCCGGGTGATGACTCCGTTCTCGGTGGTCAGCAGCTGTTCCCGCGGCTCCTTCTGGATGGATCGGCCCGAGGGCGTGAACCAGCGGGCGGTGGTCAGCTTGAGCACGCGCCCCGCCGAAACCGGGAAGAGGGATTGAACGGATCCCTTGCCGAAGGTCGGGGCCCCGATCAGGAGGGCACGGTCGTGATCCTGCAGCGCTCCCGCGAAGATCTCGGAGGCCGACGCGCTCCTGTAGTCCACCAGGACGACGACCGGCATGCCGGGGTATTCCTGGTCGGTGCCGGCGCGGTAGTGCTCGACCGCCGACGTGCGTCCCCGCACCTCGACGATGGAAGAGCCCGCATCGAGGAACATGTCGGAGAGGCCCACGCCCTCCAGCAGGAGACCGCCGCGGTTGCGGCGCAGGTCCAGAATGAGCGATTCCATGCCGTCGCCCACCAGCGAGTCGACCTTCGCGCTGACCTCCGAGGAGGTCGTCCCGTTGAAGATCTCGATCGGGACGTACCCCACTCCACCCTCAAACAGCAGCGCGAAGGGGACCGCGCTCAACTGGATCACCGCACGGGTGATCTCGTAGGGGATCAGGTGATCCACGGCGTGGCGCCGCACTCCCATCCGGACGCTCGTACCGGGTTCGCCCCGGAGCAGCTGCGCGACCTGGTCGGTCGTCCATCCCACGACCGACTCGCCCTCGACCTCGACGATACGGTCGCCCGGCCGCAGTCCCGCCCGGTATCCCGGCGTGCCCGGAACCGGAGCCAGAACCGTGACGAAACCGTCGCGGGAAGCGACTTCGAGTCCCACGCCGCCGTACTCGCCACTCGTCCGGATCTGCATGTCCTCCCAGTCCGGTGCCTGCAACAGGGCGGAGTTGGGGTCGTTCAGCGACTGGACCACGCCCTCGAGCGCGGCGTCGTAGAGTTGCTCCACGTCGACCTCGTCCACGAAGTGGCGCTCGATCCGGTTTACCACCTCTTCGAGGACCCTCACCTGCACGTAGAGGTTGGCACCCAGGCCCACATTGCGCTGCAGCAACCAGCCCCCGCTCGCGACCGCCAGGACTGCGATCACCGCCGGTACCGCCACCGTCTTCCCTTTGCTCATCGAATCTCCATCGCCGTTCGCGTGGACAGCAACAGCCTAGACGCCGTCGCCGAAGGTTCGGGGAAACGCACGCGCGATTTCGGCGCGGATCCGCTCTTCGACCTCGCCGGGAGTGCCGCCCGCGGGCACCAGAACCGCGTTCTCCCGGGCTTGGGCCAACTCAACATATCCGCGCCGCACCCTGCGAAGAAAGGCGGAGCCGGCGGTCTCGAACCGGTCCCAGGTCCTGTCTTCGTCCTCGCGCCGGGCCCTGCCCTCTTCCACGGACAGGTCCAGAACCAGGTACAGATCCGGCACCAACCCTGACGTTACGTCATGGTTCATCGCGGCGATCCGCTCACGGTCGATTCCCGTGCCGTAGCCCTGGTAGGCGAAGGTGCTGAGGTCGAAACGGTCGGAGACGACCCATTTGCCCGCTGCCAGGGCGGGCTCGACGATTTCGGCCACGTACGCCGCCCGCGCCGCCAGGATGAGGTGAAGTTCGGTCCGGGGCGGCAGCGGCGAACGGGTTCGGTGCAGCAGCAGTTCCCGGATGCCTTCGCCGACGCCGGTCTGGCCCGGCTCCCGGCCGAGCACGATCGACAGGCCCGCGCGTTCAAGGAACGAGGCCAGCCGCCGGACCTGGGTCGTCTTCCCGACGCCCTCGGCTCCCTCGACGACGATAAACCTGCCCCGGCTCACGCGGTCGGCCCCGGTGCGAGCGCGGTTCCGCCCCTGTCGACGGTCCGTCGCCCGCGTGGACTCGTGCACGTTCCGGCGGCCCCGCCCGCTATGCGTAGTACTCCCGGCCCAGATGGGTGATCTGCTCCTCGCCCGCCAGCCAGCGCAGCGTGTTCTTCAGCTTCTTGTGCTGGATGAACAGGTCGTGCTCCGGGTAGAGCCCTTCGGGCGTGTGCGGGCTCTTGAAGTAGAAGGACAGCCACTCCTGGATCCCGCCCATCCCCGCGCGTCCGGCGAGATCGAGGAACAGCGCCAGGTCGAGCACGATCGGCGCCGCCAGGATCGAGTCGCGGCAGAGGAAGTCGACCTTGATCTGCATCGGATAGCCGAGCCACCCGAAGATGTCGAGGTTGTCCCACCCCTCCTTGTCGTCGCCGCGGGGCGGATAGTAGTTGATCCTGACCTTGTGGTAGATCTCCCCGTAGAGTTCCGGGTACATCTCCGGCTGCAGGATGTACTCCAGCACGCCCAGCTTCGACTCCTCCTTGGTCTTGAAGGACTCGGGGTCGTCGAGGACCTCGCCGTCGCGGTTGCCCAGGATGTTGGTGCTGAACCAGCCGCTGACACCGAGCATGCGAGCCTTCAGTCCGGGGGCGAGGATCGTCTTCATGAGGGTCTGGCCGGTCTTGAAGTCCTTGCCGGCAATGGGGACGCCGCGCTCCCGCGCCAGCGCCTCCAGAGCGGGGACGTCAGCAGACAGGTTCGGGGCCCCGTTGGCGTACGGCACGCCCTCCATGATCGCCGCGTAGGCGTAGATCATGCTGGGCGCGATGGCGGGATCGTCCTCGCGCATGGCCCGCTCGAAGGCCTCGACGGTGGCGTGGGCGGGACCCGAGCGCTGGAAGACCTCGGTGGACCCGCACCAGATCATCACGGCGCGGGCGCAGCCGTTCTCGGCCTTGAAGCGGCGGATGTCGTCCCGCAACGCATCGGCCAGCTCCATCCGGTTCGCCCCGGTCTTGCGGTTGGGGCCGTCCAGCCGCTTGACGTACGCGGTATCGAAGACCGCCGGCATGGGCTTCACCGACTCCAGGAAGCCGCGTATGGGGTCCAGGTGGGCGGTCCGGTCCAGCACGCCCGCGTTGACCGCGCTCTCGTATCCGTCGTCGGGGATGGGATCCCACGCGCCGAAGACGAGCTGGTCGAGGCCGGCGATGTCGACCAGGTCGCGGATGAGCGGGGTGCGTTCCTCGGTGCGCTTGCCCAGACGCACCGTGTTCATCTGCGTAAGGCTGCCGAAGGGCTGGGCGAGCCCCTGCCGGACCGCCTCCACACCGGCAACCACCGTGGTGGCCACCGCGCCGAATCCGGGAAGGAGGACCCCGACCTTGCCGTCCGCCGGGGGGATGACGGGAGTGTTGTCCACGAAGATCTATGCCTTTCCGGCGGCGTCGCCGCCATCGTCGAGAGGTACGCCGGTGCCGCGCCTGTAGACCCAGAACATGCGCTGTATGGCAGTGGCGTTGGTCAGCAGCGCCACGATCACGATGATCGAGCTCAGAACCATGCCGTCCCAGGCCAGGCCGAAGATGGCCGCCCCGAGGCCCAGCACAAGGATGCGCTCGCCCCGCTCCATGAGTCCCACGGAACAGTCGAGACCCAGCGACTCGGCCTTGGCCCTCGTGTAGCTCACCATCAGGGACCCGCCCAGCGCCAGCGCGATGATGTAGATCATCCAGATGTCGATGAACTCGAGCTCGTAGGCGTTGTAGAGCGTCATGAGCCCGATGTACATCGCGATTTCGGAGATGCGGTCCAGGGTCGCGTCGAAGAAGGCGCCGAACTTGGAAGCGAGTCCGGACTCCCTGGCCACGCTGCCGTCGAAAACGTCGAGGAGGCCGCCCAGAAGAATCAGGATTCCCCCGATGTGCACATGGTCCTGCGAGAACATCACCGCGCCGACCACGGTCACGACGAATCCCAGCACCGTGATCGCGTTCGGGTGCACCCCCCGCCGGATGAGCCACCGGGTGACCGGTCCGATGACGCGCTGGACCGGCTCGCGCAGGCTGGAGATCGATTTCCGGGGGCGAGGCGGTGCGGGGGTGGCGTGGCCCTCGGACACGGTGCCGCTCACGTGGCCAGGATGATGGGGGATGCCGCACCCTTGCGCATCCCTTCCTGGATGGAGGTGTCCACCCGCTGCATGATCCGGTCGAAGTTGGCCTGTGCCGCCACCACGCTCTGGTAGACCGAAGAGGCCTGCAGCTTCCCCATGGCGGCCTCCAGCTGTTCCATCTCGGCCGCCGGAAGCTCCTCACCCTTCTGGGCGGCCGCCCTGATCACCTCCTGCAGCCCCTGAACCTCGTTCGTCAAAGCCGCCATCTCGCGGTCGTTGTCGGCGCTCTCGATGGCCCGGGCCAGCGTGCGGTACTCCGCTGTCCGCCCCAGAGCCTGGCCCAGCGACTGCGCCATCTCGTGAATCTCCGCCATCGTTTCGCTCCTGTCAGGCAATCGGTTGTGCCTGTGGTTCCCCGGTTTTTCGCCCAAGAACATAGCGTGGTCGGCCGGTCAGGTCGTCATGCACGCCTGCCGCGTCCAGGCCGGGAACCGCCTCCAGCATGTGTACGACGGTCTCCGCCTGCGAGTTTCCGACCTCCAGCCCCACCCATCCGCCGGGGCGCAGAATGTCACCCAGACCGTTCACCAGGCCGCGGATCACCTCCAGCCCGTCCTCGCCCGACACCATGGCCGTGCGGGGCTCCCACTGCCTGACCTCGGGCTGTGCACTCCGCCATTCCTCCTCGGTGAGGTAGGGCGGGTTGGACAGGACCAGGTCGAAGGTCCGGCCCGCGACCGGTTCCAGCAGGCGCCCCTCGCGAAAGTCGATCGTTGCGACCCCCGAGGCGGCGGCGTTGTTCCGCGCGACCGCCAGGGCGGCGGTGGAGATGTCGGTCGCGGTCACCGCGCGGGCGAGCCCTTCCGTGGCCAGGGCGAGCGCGATCGCCCCGGAGCCGGTGCCCACGTCCAGCGCCGATTCGAAGACCCGGTCCCGGCCGGCCGCGCGCTGCAGGACGTCGATCAGGTACTCTGTCTCCGGGCGCGGGATGGCAACCCGCCGGTCGACATCCAGGACGAGTTCCCGGAAGGGGGCCGACCCCAGGATGTATTGCAGGGGTTCCCGCTGCCCCCGGCGCCTCAGCAACGGCTTCAGGCGCCCCCGTTCGTCCACGCTGAGGGGCCGGTCGAAGTGCAGGTAGAGGTGAAGCCGCCCCGCGTCCAGGACGTGCGCGAGCAGGTGTTCGGCGTCGAGCCGGCCGTGCTCCAACCCCTTGCCGTCCAGGTATTCGCCGCTGGCCCGGATGACATCCATGACCGTCCAGACGCGCTGCTCCCGCGCGGTGGCCCTTGCCGCCATCAGCTCTCCCCTCCCCCCGCAAGCCGTTCCTCCTCGCGCGCCAGCTTCAGCGCCGAGACGACCTCGTCCAGGTCGCCGTCCAGCACGTCGCCCAGGCGGTAGAGCGTCAGCCCGATGCGGTGGTCGGTGACCCGGTTCTGCGGGAAGTTGTAGGTGCGGATCTTCGCGGAACGGTCGCCGCTCCCGATCTGGGACCTCCGTTCGGCCGCGCGCTTCGCCTCGCGCGCCGTGATTTCGCGGTCCAGCAGGCGCGAGCGCAGCACCTTCATGGCCCTGGCCTTGTTCTTGTGCTGCGACTTCTCGTCCTGGCAGGTAACGACCAGGTCGGTGGGCAGGTGGGTGATGCGGACCGCCGAATCTGTCGTGTTGACCGACTGGCCGCCGGGACCCGAGGAGCGGAAGACATCCACGCGCAGATCGGCCGGATCGATCTCGATGTCCACCTCTTCGGCCTCCGGCAGGACGGCGACCGACGCCGCCGAGGTGTGAATGCGCCCCTGGCTTTCGGTCTCGGGGACGCGCTGCACGCGGTGAACGCCGGACTCGTAGCGCAACCGTCCGTAAGCGCCCTTTCCGCGCACCGTAAAGATCGCTTCCTTGACCGCGCCGGGGATGCCCTCCGAAAGGCTCATCAGCTCCACCGTCCAGCCGCACCGTTCGGCGAGGCGGCGGTACATGCGCACCAGGTCGGCACCGAAGAGCGCCGCCTCGTCCCCTCCCGTCCCGGCGCGGATCTCGACCACGGCCGGCCGGTCCTCCATGGGATCGGGGGGGATCAGCGCCGCCCGCAACCGCGCCGCCAGGCCCGCCAGGCGCCCTTCCAGCGCGGCGATTTCCTCCTCGGCCAGCTCCGTCATCTCGGGGTCGGCGGACTCGGCGAGGAGTTCGCGGGCGCCCTCGAGTTCAGCCTCGACCGCGTGAACCTGGCGCCCGGCCTCCACGGCTCCGGCCAGCGCCGCGCGTTCCCGGCCGAGTTCACGCAGCCGGTCCAGGTCGCGTATCACATCCGGGTCCGAGAGCTGCCGCTCCACGGCGCGAAAGCGTTCCTCGGTCTCGGCGACGCGTTGCGCCAGGCGCGGGTCGATCACGGTCTCCATGGTCCCGGGTGAGGAAGATGGGGGATGGCCCCGGTCGAGAGGGACCGAAGCCGACTCTCAAGATAGAACCTGCCGGTGCAGGTCAGGTATCCCGGCCGCGCACACCGCCCTGTCCACGGGTTGCCAGCCCCACACCCAGCACGAACGTCACGAAGCAGGCGACGCCCAGCAGGTCCCCCATGCGCGTGTAGAGCGTGACGGGCCCCCGGCGTTCCACGGTCAGGACTACGACCCCCTCTTCCCCCGCCTCGAGCGCGAGCGCGGACGCACGTCCTCCGGGTGACACGGCGAAGGTATGTCCCGTCGCGGCCACCTGGATCACCGAGATCCGGTTCTCGATCGCGCGAAGCCGCGCATGCGTCGCGTGTTGCCAGTACGCCCACGTGGCGCGGAAGGGCCGCTCGGGATCCAGCCAGTCGTCGTTGGACACCACGGCCAGCCAGTCCGCGCCGCCGCGCACCAGGGTCCGCGCGGTCGGCCCGTACGCCGAGTCGTAGCACACCATCGCGCCCACCGTCCCGTCGCCCAGCGGAAGGGGTGCCGGATCGCGGCCCCTCCCGTACCCGCGGCCGGAGAGACCGAAGACGCCCCCGGGCATCCAGCCCGTCCCCTCCAGCCCCGGCACCAGGCGGTTCTTGCGGTAGGCGGGCGAGAGCTCGCCCCCGGCGGGTTGCACGAAGGCGGCGTTGTACCAGACCGTGTCCCGTCCGTTTGCCCGGAGTTCGGCGTCGAGCGCACCCACGACCGCCGGCGTCCCCAGCGCCGCCGCGAAGCTCGCGACCCGCCGACCCGTCTCGGTCAGTGCGCCGCCATGCGGGTCGTTGAGCGGGGCCGCCAGATACCGCTCGGGGAAGACGGCCACGTCGAAGGGCTGCCTGTCGCCGAGATCCCGGAGCGGTTCCAGCCATCGCTCCAGTGCGGCCGCCGGGCCGCCGGCCCCTCCGCCGTGTCCGGCCTGCACCGCTGCCACCGTCGCGGTCACCTCACCCCCGTCCAAAGACCGCTGGCGCAGCTGACCCGCCAGGAGCGGCACCCCGACCACCCCAAGCAACAGCACCGCGCCGCGCATCGCCGGCAACCCGCCACCCTCCCGAGCCCGGCACGCGATCACCCCCACCAC
>VXOC01000055.1 GCA_009840215.1 Gemmatimonadota bacterium
CCGCCAGTCCCCTACGTCTGGTGGGCTCGGTGATGTGTATACTCGACAGGGATGGGGCGGGGGATTCGGGCGGTTGGACTGCGCTCGGGGCCGTCGGTGCGAAAGCGGGAAGAAGCGTGAGCGCAAGGAGCGTGAAGGGGGCCGTGGATCGCATGGATTGAGGGGTGGGTCTGGAGGGAGTGGTGTTCCTGGGTCCCCGCAGTCTGGTCATTCCGGGGCGGGTCCGCTACCCTACCCGCCCGAAACTCCGCCGAGTGGATTCGTGCACTCGCGATTCCGCGCACTTTTCACCCATCCCCAGCGGTGAGGTCAACCATGTCCAAGCCGGGCTGGCTTCCAAAGTGCGGAGCCCTGGCGTCGGCCCTGGTGCTCACGCTTGTTTGACAGCCGGAGCCACGCCCCAGGAAAACCCGACACCGGTGAGCGACAGGATCCACCGATCGATTCCTCCTCCGGGCGCCAGGACGCACCTCGTGATTCCCGGGGAGCGGTTTCGGACCAACCCGTTCAGGCGTTGGTTCTACGGGGAGAACTACCGGGACCTGTGGACCACCGCAATCGAGATACCGGTTCTCGACCTGGACAGCGTGGGAGGCGGTCTGACGCCGCTGCGGACCGGTGGAGACGGGCAGTCCTTCTCGCTTCACTTCACCGGCAGGGACGGAATCCGCTACGCGGTGCGCTCCCTCGACAAGGACCCCACCAAGAGGCTGTCCCCCGGACTCAGGAACTCGGTCGTGAGCACGGTCCTTCACGACCTGGTCAGCGCGCTCCTGCCAACGGGAGCCCTGGTGGTCGATCCGCTCATGGAAGCCGCCGGCATCCTCCATTCGAAGCACACGCTGGCCGTGATTCCCGACGACCCGAGACTCGGGATATTCCGCGAGCAGTACGCGGGCCTGATCGGCTCGCTGCAGGTGCATCCCTCGGAAGGCCCCGACGATACGCCGGGATTCGCGGGTTCCCGGAAGGTCAGCGGCACGGAGAACATGCTGGACGACCTGGAGGACGGGCCCTGCGACCGCGTGGACGCCAGGGCCTTTCTCGAGGCGCGTTTGATGGACTTTCTCATCGGGGACGGGGACCGTCACCCCGGACAGTGGCGATGGGCGCGGTTTCCAGACGGCGATTGCTACACCTGGCTCCCGGTCCCGGAGGATCGCGACCAGGCGTTCCTCCACTACGGCGGGGTCGCCATGGCGCTGGTCCGCAGGGGGATCCCGAGGGCACTCAGTTTTGGGGCCGGCCCTCCCAGCGTGGTCGGCCTGACAATGAACGGCTGGGAGCTGGACCGCGAGCTGCTGGCCGAACTCGACAGGGCCGCCTGGCGCGAAGTGGTTGACTCGTTTCGCACGAAACTTCCCGATCCGGTAATCGAGGACGCCGTACGACGGCTTCCCGAGCCGTACCATGCGCTCGTCGGCGAGGACATCGCAGAGGCGCTCAAGGCGCGGCGCGACGCGCTGCCGGATCTCGCGATTCGTTACTACGAACTGATCACGCGCGAGGTGGAGATCAAGGCGACCGACGAGGACGAATACGCCCGTTTCGAGCATCTGGCGAACGGAGATCTCGTCGTTCGAATAGGACTCCTGGAAGATCCCGGAGAAGAGGTGGAGCCGCCCTGGTTCGAGCGGACCTTCCGACACGACGAAACCAGGGAGGTTCGCGTCTACCTCCGGGGTGGCGCCGATCGCGTGGAGATCGCCGGCGGGGAGGGCCGGATCGCCGTGCGTGTCGACGGAGGCGGCGGGAGTGACACATTCACCAACGCGTCGGATGCCGGTGCCTCGAGGACCCGCTTCTACGATTCCCGGGGAGAGAACGTGTTCGTGAAGGGCAGCGGAGCGAGCATCGATGAGCGTCCTTACGAGCGCCCGCCGGCCAACACGCAGCCGCGGCGTCCCAGCACGGCCAGATACGCACTCGACTGGGGCGGCGAGGCGGCCAGCTACCCGCTGGTCTGGGCGGACCCCGATCTGGGTGTGTTCGCACGGCTGATTCATAGCCGGACCTACTTCGGGTACCGCAAGAACCCGTTCGCCTCCCGGCATACCCTCGCCGTCGGGCTGGCCAGCGAGGGCTACAAGCCATTTGCATCGTACGAAGGCACGTTCCGCCAGGTCTGGTCCAATGTCGAAGCGAGGCTCGCCTTCGAGTACTCGGGATTCGAGGTGACCCGCTTCACGGGTTTCGGCAACGACTTCCGGATCGAGGAGCCGTCCTCCTTCTACAAGGTGCGGCAGGGGACTTTCATCTTCACTCCATCCCTCGAGTTTCGAAGCGAAGCAGAGAGTGGGGATGCGCCGGACGATGCACCGGACATGCCGCGCTCGGAGTTCGCCATCAGTCTGGGACCCGTCATCAAGTGGTCGTCCACCCCGATGGATGCGAACAGCGACTATTTCATCGCCTCCCTGGATGAACCGCTGTACGGTACCGGTTCCTTCGGCCAGATCGGCGCCCGGGCTGCAATCGAATACGACGGGCGCGACAATCCGGCCTTTGCCACGCGAGGGTTCCTGGCCAGGGTTGCGGCGGCCGGCTATCCGGGAGCATGGAGTGTGGAATCGGCCTTCGGGAGCGTGGACGGAGAGTTGCGCACCTACCTGACGGCGCCCATTCCGACCAACCCGACGCTGGCCCTGCGGGTGGGGGGAAAGAAGGTATGGGGGAACTATCCGTTCCTCGAGAGCGCCTTCCTGGGCGGGCCCGGCCGGGTCGGACTGGGGCAGGGGGAAGGCCCTGTGCGCGGTCTGCACAAGAACCGTTTCGCGGGGGACGCCTCGCTCTACGGGAATGCCGAACTGAGACTTGCGGTCGCAAGAATCAACCTGGTGGTGCCCGGAGAATTCGGCCTGTTCGGTGCCGCCGATGTGGGCCGTGTCTTTCATGCAGGTGATCCGGACGATGCCGACGACTGGCACAACGGAAACGGCGGCGGCATCTGGCTTTCGTGGCTGGAGCGCCGCGCGACCGTGAGCGTTGCGGTCATGAAGGGACGCGATATCACCGGCGTCTATTTTCGTGCCGGTCACATGTTCTAGCAAACAGGAGAGTAGCGCATGCTCAACAACATTATCGTCCGTCTCGTCATCTACTACACGTCGTGGCTTCTGTTTCTTGCCGGGGCCTTCCATTTCTTCCCGCGGGTGCTTGTCTACGTCTCACAGGAACGGGACCGGTTCCTGTTCGGCTCGCTCTACAATACCGGAATCGAGGTTTCCGGCATGATCGAGAACATCCAGGAGGGTATCGGCCGGCTCGGCAGCCAGGAGGGTGTGAGCCAGTTGGTCGACCCCACAATCGCGGTGCCCGTCGTCCTCGCGCTGGCCCTCGCCTTCGGTGTGACCCTGCCGGTCACCTGGGTGTATCGCTGGACCCGCTCGCCGAAGAAGTACAGTCAGTCGTTCATACACGCGCTGCTCGTGACGCCAATCGGCATTGCGCTCGTTGTCTTCCTGGTCAAGGGCAGCATCCCCCTGGCCTTCGGACTTGCGGGTATCGTGGCCGCCGTACGCTTTCGGGCGACGATCAAGGAACCCATGGACGCCGTCTACATGTTGATGGCCATCGGGATAGGTCTCGCGGCCGGCACCCAGCTTACGACCGTGGCCTACCTTGCATCGCTGATCTTCGTCACGATCGCGCTGGCCGTCTGGAAGAGCGATTTCGGAGCGGCTCCGGCCGTACTGTCCGGTTGGAGAATCGTTTCGCCCGAGGCGGTTGCGCAGGGAGCGGGAGCGCCCGGCAAGCCCGGGGCGACGAAGAAATCCAGGGACGCGACCTGAGCGGCCGCGGGGCGATGGCGTTGGCGGCGAGGCCTCGCGGGCGGCTGGTGGCGGGGTTCCTTTGCGCGGGAGTCGCGTGTCTGCTGTTGCTGACCGGGATCGACCAGGGAGGAAGGGCGGATGGAGTCCCACCGGATACCGCCCCCGGGACCGAAGTGGCCCGTACCCCGCCCGACGGGGCCGAAGCGTGGCCAGCGGGTCAGCAGGGCGTCTCGCTCGAGGACTATGACCTGAACGCCGCGAGCGCGACCCGCTGGGAGCTTCCGGCGCGACTCCGGGAGATCTCCGGTCTGGCGATGACCGCCGACCACCGCCTGCTGGCGCACAACGACGAAGTGGGCGTCGTCTTCGAGATCGACTATCGGGACGGGTCGATTGTGAAGGAGTTCCAGCTGGCGGACATGGCGGACCCCGTCGCCGGCGACTTCGAGGGAATCGCGGTCGCCGACGGCCGCATCTACGTGGTCACGAGTTCAGGCAGGCTCTACGAGTGCCCCGAGGGAGCCGCTGGACAGTCCGTGCTCTTTCGCGTGTACGCCACCGGCGTCGGCCGCCAGTGTGAGATAGAGGGGCTGGCGTATGACGAAGACGCCCGGGAGCTCCTTCTGATGTGCAAGGATGCCCGCAGCCAGGGCCTGGCCGGGCGGCTGGCCGTTTATCGCTGGTCCATCGACGAAAAGCGGCTTGGCGCGCAAGCGACCGTCGTGCTGCCCGTCGGTGACCTCGCTCGGCGGATCGGGTCGACCCGGTACCAGCCATCGGGAATCGAGCGGCACCCGGTCTCCGGGAACTACTTCGTGGTAGCTGCTCGTCAAGGCGCCATCGCGGAGGTGACGCCGGCGGGTGAAGTCCTGGCCGCGAAGCGGTTTACAGCGGCGCGGCATCGTCAGGTGGAAGGAATCGCCTTCGCCGCCGACGGCGCTCTGATCGTTGCGGACGAGGGGGGTGGGGGAAGGGGGACCCTCACGGTCTATCCGGGGCCGGGGAGTGTAGCGACCAATGGACGGGATGCGATGTAATGAGAACATTACATTGTGTCATGTGTAGCTTACATTTGTTTTCTTCAACGCGACTCGCTGAATGGCTCCTCGGGCCGTCCCGGTGGGG
>VXOC01000234.1 GCA_009840215.1 Gemmatimonadota bacterium
TCGAGACAGCCATCGCCCTGCAGCTCGAGGGCGACCGCACGCGGCCCGGCGGCGGCCGCTTCCGCGGCTTCTCGATGTCCGAGGACGACGTGGAGAACTACGCGGGACAGCCGTGGGTGGTGACCGCGTCGGACGGGGGGATCGCGTGGCCGGGCGACGGGCCCGTTCATCCACGTTTCTACGGCACCTTCCCTCGCAAGATCCGCCACTATGCGCTCACCATCGGCGCCCTCACACTGGAGTCGGCGATTCGGGCGCAGACCTCGTTGCCGGCCCGGATCATGGGACTGTCCGACCGCGGCGAGATCCGCGAGGGCAACTGGGCGGACCTGGTCGTCTTCGACCTGGAGACCATCACCGACCAGGCCACCTTCGAGCAGCCGCACCAGCACTCGACCGGCATCGATCACGTGCTGGTGAACGGGGAGTTCGTGGTGGACGAGGGGCGGATCGTGATGGCGTTGCCCGGTAGGGTGATCGTTCCGCGAAACGGGGGACGGCCGGCGAGTTGAGCGGCGGCCGCGCCGAGAGCGGCGTTGCGCTCGACTGCCACGGGCGCAACGACAGGAACACTGCGCCGGGGCGGGGTCGGTGCGGGAACCCGGGCAAACAGGCAACGGTAGGAGAATAGGCTGGCAGTCCAGCCTCGATGTCCCCGGATTCCCTCAGGGAGGACCCTTCCATGCCAAACACCACCTTCACCCCGGCAATCTCCGCCCGAGCAGCCCGTCGGGAGAATCCTCCCGGCATTGGCCACGGACTGCCGACCCTGGCCTCGGCCCTCACCCTCGCATTGGCCGCCTGCGGCGACGTAAACCCGTCAGGCACCAACGCCGATGTCGCGATCGACACGATCGGCGACACCGTCGTGGTGCGGACCCTCTCGGGGAGCGTGTGGGGGAGCGTTGCAACGCTGGTGCCGGAAGCGTCGATCGGCGAACTGGAGGGGGCGGAGGAGTATCTCTTCGGCAGCATCTCGTCGATCGCGGTGGACGGCGACCGCACGGTCTACGTGCTCGACGGACAGGCCCAGCACGTCCGCGTCTTCGACTCCGAAGGAACGTACGTCAGGACGCTCGGAGGGCCCGGCGAAGGGCCGACCGAGTTCACCCGCGCCGAGGCCATCGCCCTGCTCCCGGACGGCCGGCTGGTGGTCAGGGATGCCGGCATCAAACAGCTCAAGGTCTTCGGTCCGGGCCCCGACGAGGTGGATCAGTGGCCCTACAGCACGTCCGGAACCATGTCCTATTCGAGCACCCCGCTGTACACCGACGTGCACGGCCGGACCTTCCAGACCGATCCCGGCGGGTGGTCCCCGCCGGACGGCTTCGAACCCGATCAGATCATCGTGCTCGGGCCGGACGGGACCCATCTGGACACGATCCCCGAACCCTGGGGCGACTACGAGGAACCCAAGGTCGAATGGGAAAGAATGAGCTTCCCTGTCCCCTTCTCGCCGTACGGGCACTGGGCGGTCGCCCCCGGCGGCCACCTCGTCTCCGCATTCTCGGCCGACTACCGCATCGACGTGGCCCATGACAACGGCGTGCTGCGGATCGAGCGGAACGCGGAGCCGCCGAGGGTGCCGGAGGGCGAGAGCAGCTCCTACCGCGACGGGCTCACCGAACAATACCGCACCCAGATGCCGGACTGGCGCTGGCAGGGGCCGCCGATCCCCGACCACAAGCCCTTCTTCAGCGAGCTGATCGCCGGACGCGGGGGACGGATCTGGGTGAAACTGGAAACGGAAGCATCTCCCGTGGAGGACCCGAACTACGAGCCGGAGCGGCCCGGGGACTCGCCGGTGCGCTGGCGGTCGGAGCTTCGCTACGACGTCTTCGAGGCCGATGGCACCTACCTCGGCACCGTGGACCCGCCGGACGGGTACTCCAGCCGGCCGACGCCGGTGTTCGACGGTGACCTGGTGTGGGCCGCTTCGCGGGATGAGTTGGGCGTGCCGCGGCTGGTGCGGTATCGGATCAAGGTGGAGAGTGCCCCCGAGGGTTGATCCGCAATGTCAACCTTGGTTGACATTTTGTTAATCATAGTTGACAATTCTCCAAACCCATGGCCGACCGGACCGGTGTCTTGAGGGCGCGGCCGGAGGGCGCCCGCCCTGAGTCGACGCGCCGGTCGATTTCCCATAGTTTCCGAGGCAATCCCGGATGACAGGAGGCCCGCCGCCGATGCACCCATTGCGCCACCGTATCTCGATCGCCCCGCTCTTCGCTCTCGCCCTGCTCACCGCGTGCGGCGACCCGGATACAGTCATTCCCGACCCCGCGCCCACCACCATCGAGATCATCGCGGGAGACGGCCAGCGGGCCGTTCAGGGACTTCAGCTGGAGGACTCCGTGATCGTCCGCGTGCTGGACCAGGAGGGCCGGACGCTCTACGGCGCCGAGATCACCTTCACCCCGGGTGCGGGCCACGGGCAGGTCGATTCGGCGTCGGCCGCCACGGACGCCGCTGGCCGGGCGCATGCCTTCTGGACGCTCGGCACGGATCCCGGCAACCAGACCCTGACCGTCGCGGCGGGTGCGGCCAGCGCCAGCGTCGGTGCGACGGCGCTGGACCTCGAGGCGGAACTGGACGTGGTTTTCGCCCCCCCTTCACAGGCCGAGATCGACGCGGTTGGAACCGACTGGGCCGCTCGCGACGTCTCCGCCACCGGCGTGCGGGTTGAGCTCACCGAGCCACTGTCGCTGGTGGGATCGCCCGCCACCCTGAGAATCGTTTCGCATACGGTCACCGGAGCCCGCCACTACGGGGCCATTGTCGTTCCCGACGGTGCATCCGAGGAGAGTCTGCACGTTCTGGCGTACCTGCACGGTGGCGACGGGGGCGTTTCGGTGGCAGACCTGCAGTTCGTCGCCCTGCCGCTCGGGGAGTTGCGTGACAGCTTCGTGTACGTGGTTCCCTCCTTTCGCAGCGAACCGCTCAGGCACGACGGACAGAGCTGGATCTCGGAGGGCACGTCAAGCCCGTGGGACTACGACGTGGACGACGCGATCGCGCTCATGACCGTCGCCTTCGAAACCACGCCGGAGGCCAGACCCGGCGGCTACAGCGTCATCGGCGGCAGCCGGGGCGCCGGGGTGGCCCTGCTCGCCGGGGCCCGGGACGAGCGGATCCGGAGGATCGTCGCCTTCTACGGTCCCACCGACTTCTACGACGACTGGGTGCGGGAGATCGTGCGCGAGGCGGCGCTCCGAATGCCGCGCAGCCTCCCCGGGGTCACCCACCTCGACTCCACGGTGGTGCAGCCCTTCATACGGGGTGATCGCGGGCCCGCCGATGTTCGGCTGGAACTGGCGCGCCGGTCCTCGGTACTCTTCGCGGCCGGCCTGCCGGCGGTCCAGCTCCACCACGGAACAATCGACCAGGTCGTCTCCGTGTCACAGGCCGAATCCATGATCCGCACCATGGAGGCGCTGGGCCGCGGGCCGCCCGACTTCGAGGCGTACATCTACGAGGGCGGGGGGCACGACTTCCTCAGTTTGCAGGAGGCCATCCAGCGCGCGGTCGAGTTCGTTTCGCGCGAGTTCGGCGGATAGCGGCCCGCTCAAGCCGGGATGACGCCACCCGTCCGGCCCGCAACTACATGATCACGCGCCGCATGTATTGCCGCACCTTCTCCATGTACTTCTCGAAGAAGTACTTCTGGATGTCCATCATGTCGAGTTCGCGGCCCTGGATGTAGGCCTGCTCGATGTCGCTGGTCATGTCGAGCGGCGTTCCGGTCGTGATCAGGAAGGTCGCCTGCTTGCCCGGCTCCAGGGAGCCGACGCGGTCGTCGAGCCCGAGGAACTGCGCCGGGTTGATCGTGACCGCTTTCAGCGCCTCTTCCTCGGGAAGCCCGAAGGCGACCGCCACACCCGCTTCGAAGGGCAGCCGGTTCGAGTACAGCGACCCCGAGCCACCCGCAATCGCGAAGCGCACGCCGGCCTCGTGCAGACGCGCCGGCATCGAGTATGCGCCGTCGTAGCCCTCGTATTGCCGGCCGGGTCCGGACATCGTCGAGGTCAGGATCACCGGTATGTCCTCGGCGACCAGGCGGTCGGCGACATGGATGGCGTCCCGTCCGCCGCGGATGACGATGCGGAGATCCTCCTCCTGCGCCCAGGTGATGGCGTCGTTCATCTGTGCCGCACCGTCGGCCGCGACCACGACTGGGAGATCGCCGTCGATGACCGGCATCATCGCGGCGTAGCGCGAGTCGCTGCGCACCTCCTCGCCGGCGGCGACCGCGTCGCGATAGGCCCGCGCCTCCGCGAAGAAGTCCTTCAGCTGCTGGACCTGCTCCTCGTAGCTCGGCGGATCCTCCTGTGGGCCGAACCTGAAGCCGGGGAACCCGCGGAAGCCGCGGCGGTTGGGGTTCGGCCAGTTCACGTTGAGTGCCGTTGCCGACTGCATCGACATCTCCTCCCAGCTCCACCCCTCCAGGGCCATCGCGGAAGACATGCCGGAGACGAGTCCGCCGCCGGGAGTCGTGAGCGTGGTGAGCACGCCAGCCGAGCGCGTCGTGCCGATATGGCGGCTCTCGGCGTTCACCGCGATGTCCGCGCGCACGTTCGGATTGAAGTCGCCCAGTTCGTTGACGTCGTTGGATACGTCGACCGCGCCGATCTCGGCGATCCCCACCGTGCTGTAGGCGTCAATGAGACCGGGGTAGATGTGTTTCCCCGTGGCGTCGACCACGCGTGTTCCGGCCGGGATGTCCACGTCGGCACCGATCGCGGTGATCAACCCGTTCTCCAGGAGTATCGTCCCGTTCTCGATGACACCGCTGGTGACGGTGTGGATGGTGGCGCCGACCAGCGCAACCGGTTCGGACTGCGGGGGCACCGTCATTCGCACCTGGGCTCCCAGGACCGCCGGCGCCATCGCCCACAGGACCGTCACAACCGCCGTGACCCTGCACCCGACCCCCGGGAGACTTCTCTTCGTCGCTCTTCGCTGTGTCGTCGTCATCGGTTGGCCTCCGTCTCGGCATTCCGGCCGCCGCCGCCCTCGATGGACAGGATGGCCTGGATGAGTTGTCTGCGTTCCTCCGCGACCCGGTCCCGCATCGCCGCGTCCTCCTCGAGCGAGAAGTAGCGGCGGCCATCGACCCACGTCTGCTCGGCCCGCGTGAACTGCGAAAGCGGGTCGCCGCTCCAGATCACGAAATCGCCGTCCTTGCCCGGCTCCAGCGAGCCGACCCGGTCGTCGAGCGCCATCGCCCGCGCCGCCCCGATGGTCACCGTGGACAGCGCCTGCTCGGGCGTCAGCCCCGTGCGCAACAGCTTGCCCGCCTCCCAGTTCATCCGGCTGGCGATCTGGCTGTTGTCGGAGTGCAGCGAGGTCACGACTCCGGCCTCGATCAGGATCCGTGCGTTGTACGCCGTCGCGTCGTAGGCCTCGAGCTTGAAGGCGCCCCAGTCGCTCCACACGACCGCGGCCACACCGGAAGCCGCGAGCTCCGGCGCGATCTTGTAGGCCTCGACGCCGTGCTGCAGCGCCTGGACCCGGAAGCCGAACTCCTCCGCCAGGCGGATGAGCGCGAGGAACTCGTCCGCGCGATATCCGTGCGAGGAGATGAGCAGCTCCTGGTTCAGGATGTCGAGGATCGCCTCCATGCGCAGGTCGCGCCGCGGGGGAAGTCCCTCCCCCGTCTCCTCCCACCGCTGCCACTCACGTTCGTAGTCGCGCGCGGCCATGAAGTGATCGCGGATGATCTCCTGCGTTCCCATGCGGGTGTCGGGGTATCGTCCCTGGCGCCGTTTCGGGTTCTCGCCCAGGGCGAACTTCACCGTCCGGGGCGCGTTCTCCAGCTTGAGGTCCTCGGGCAGCGAGCCCCAGCGCATCTTCACGAAGACGTTCTCGCCCCCGATCGGGTTCGCGGAACCGTGCTTGATGTGTGCGGTGGTGAGCCCGCCGGCCAACTGCCGGTACATCCAGATGTTGTTGTGGGTGACGACGTCGCCCATTCGCACCTCGGGAACGATCGCGAAGCCGCTCTCATTCACGGCGCTCACGCCCGAATGGATGTGCGGGTCGATCATCCCCGGGGTGACGTGCTTCCCCGTGGCGTCGATCTCGACCGCGCCGCGGGGGGCATCGAGGTCCGTGCCGACCGCTTCGATCGTCCCGGCGCGAACCAGCAGGTCGGCGCCTTCCAGCGTGCCCCGCGGGCCCTGGGTCCAGACGGTGGCGTTGCGTACCACCAGCGCGGCGGGCTGCTCCGGAATCGAGGACCGGCCGTAGTCCATCATCGGGCGGATAAACGGCAGGTCGATCTCGGGCACGTCCATCGCCACGGTTCCGCGCTCCCGACCCTCGAAGCCCTCGGTGCGGGTGCCGCGGAAGGACGGGTCCGCCCCGTTCGGCAGCGATGTCCATCCGTAGAACTCGTCGCCGCGCACCGAGCCCGACAGGAGCGCCATTCCCTGATAGCCGAGCACTTCGCCGTTGAAGCGGGCGTCGATCCGCCCGGTCTCGGCGACAGCCCGCGCCGAAGCGAGATCGACCCGTGCGCCGCCGGGCAGCTCGGGGCCGGTGCTGGCAATGTCGAGGTAGCCGCGCAACCGGTTCAACGAACCTTCCAGCACGAGGACGGCGTCGAATCCCCACTCGTCATCCGAAGCGATCTCCCAGGTGCCCCTGGGATCGATCTGGGCCGGGCGGGTGATCCCGTAGACTCTTCCCTGCACCCACACATCGCGGACCGTCGCCTCCTCGGTCAGCAGGTCGCCCTCCGAGACGATCAGGTTGGCCACCTTGCCCTCGGCGATGGTCCCGTGCGTGCGATCGATTCCGAGCCATGCGGCCGGTGTCGTGGTGAGCGCGGCCAGAGCGTCGTCCGTCGAGAGCCCCCGCGCGACTGCGATCCGCAGATTGGGCAGAAACTCGTTCAGCGACGACAGGCCGTCCGTGGTGATCGCGAAGCCGACCCCGGCATCCGCCAGCTGCGCCGGGCTGGTCGGCGCCAGGTACCAGTGGCGCAGGCCGGCGAGCGAGGCATCGAGCGCCGCCCCCGGATAACCCACGTCGGGGGCGTCCGGGAAGTCCAGGGGTACGATCAACGGTTCGCTCCGGTTCCGGAGCACGTCGATGATCCGGTATTCGTTGCCGTTGCCGCGGTACCATGCCTGAAGGCCGAACTCCGACGCCAGGGTGTGTGCCCGGAGGTACTCCTCCTCTCCGCGGGTCTCGAAGACGACAGGCTGACTGCCCTGCACGACATCATCGAGCGCCGCGAGGGCTTCGCTCGTCTCCGGAGGGAGAAAGGCGCGCCCGCTCGATTCATAGGCGTTCCACGCGCGCATGTACCAGTCCGCGTCCATGAGCGTTTGCTTCATGAGCGCGATCGTGCCCATCGCGGAGTTCGGGTACGACCCACCGAGCTCGAACGAGCGCTGGAAACCGATCGACTGCGCGATATCGGGCCGCAGCACCCGCTCTCGAACGCCTTCGTCCCCCAGGCCGACCAGGGAGGCCGTGCCGCGGAAGATCCCCTCCTTCGGAACCGCCAGCGCCGCGCCGAAGCCCTGCGAGCGGAGCGCCGCCCGGCGGTCCTCGTCGTCCGCCAGGTTCCGGGTGGTGGAGAACCACGCCCGCACCTGCGGGTTCCAGTGCGTTGGCCCGATGTCCCCGCCCTCCGGCACCGCGCCCATGTCCAGATCGGCGTGCGCGTCAATGAAGCCCGGGTAGACCGTGAGCCCGTCGAGATCCCACACCCGCGCCCCGGGCGGCGCGTCCGTGCCTCGCCCGACCGACTGGATGAGGCCGTCGCGGATCACGATCGTTGCGTTGTCCAGGACCTGGCCCGGCCCGGTCACGACCCTGGCTCCCACCAAGGCATGGTAGCCCGTGCCGTTGTCGCGCATGCCCTCGACCGGCTGGGTCCGGCTCGCCTGCTGAGCCTCGACGCCGGTCGCCAGGACAAGCGCAAGACCCAGCGTGACAGGACCCAGCGTAAATGGTGTCGCCTTCACGGATTTACCCCCTTGTCGCTACTGTAACTGGAACGCTCCACGGATTAGAAATACTACCCATGCCGCAACCGCTCAAGGTCGAACGCCCGTCCTCGGGCCGTGGCGATGGTGGCTTCGCGCCGCCGCGACCGGACTACGGCCCGCGGCGCTCCTCCACCCGCACCGTCACCAGGTCGTTCGCACGGTACTGCCGATGCCGCACTGACGCGGCGTAGTGCGACAGCAGCCGAAGCGACATCTCCCGTGCGTCCGCGGGTACTCCCCCTTCCCGAATCATCCCCATCTCCTCCTCGAGGTTCGCCCCCTGCGGCGCGGCCAGAAAGTCGATCACCGCGTCCTTCCCGTCGTTGCGCGCCGCCACCCGGAGCCTTCGCGCGCCCCCGGCGTCCTCTTCACCACGCTGCACCAGGTTCATCAGCGTCTCCTCGCCCGCAGCGCATAGTCGCCGGGTCGCGTCGTCGTCCCACTCCATGCGCTCCGCGAATTCCCGCAGGAACTCCTCGAGGACGCGCCGAACACCCGCATCCAGGGACATTTCGACATTCCCGCGCCGGGACACCCACTTTCGCAGGCCCACGAACCGCGACCCCTACCTCGACCCCTTGACCCGCACCGTCAGCAGGTCGATCGCGTGGTACTGGCGGTGGCTCACCGACGAGGCGTAGTGGCGCAAAAGGCGAAGTGACAGGTCACGGCCGCTCACTGGCGTGTCCCGGTCCCTGATCATCCCCATCTGATCCTCGAGGTTGGTTCCCTGGGGCGCGGCAATGAACTCCATTTCGGCCGCGTCGCCGTCACGCCGTATGGCCACCCGCAGCTGACGGTTGGCCGCGTCCGCCACCCCCTCGTCCTGGCGGACCAGGCTCATGAAGGCTTCTTCCGCAGCGGAGCAGAGGCGCTCGGTGGAGTCGTCGCTCCACTTCATCTTGCCGGCGAACTCGCGCAGGAAGGCATCGAGCCTGGGCCGCACGCCGACATCGAGTTCCATGTCGATGTTCTGGCGGCTCGACTTCCACCTGCCCCAACCGAAAAAGACGGTGACGATGACGTAGAGGAGCACGACGACCGCGCCGATGCCGATCGCCAGCCACAGCAGATTCACGCCGCCGGAGCCGGCTTCCTGGGCCAGAAGGTGGCCCGAATTCTCGAAGGGATTGATGGGAAGATTCTCGTTCCGGGATCCGGGAGGAGCGGCGACCGGCGTCGAGCGGCCGTCGGCGTGGGGGGCCCGGATCAAAGTGAAGTTGATGGGTAGCGGGGCAATTCTACCCACCTCACGCATGCCCGACAAGGTGGGTTTCGACCGGGACAGGGCGCCGACCGGCACCCATATCTGTCAGCGGAGCAAATCCTCCAGCCGGATCCGCTCGCCGGTACGGTCGTCGCGGTACTTCACGATCACCGGGGCCTGCAGCGACAGGTCCCACTCGCGTCCAGGGCCCCTTCCGATGGGCCGGGACCCGGGCACTAACACCGCGTCCTCGGGAATGACCAGGGGACCGTCGTCCCCCGCGCGGATCACTTCGCCGCGGGCGATATCGAAGACGGGCGTCGAGCGCGTGAGGATGACCCCCGCCCCCAGCACGGCCCCCCGCTTCACGATCGCGCCCTCGTAGACGCCGCAGTTGCCGCCGACGAGCACGTCGTCCTCGATGATCACGGGAAGGGCGCCGACCGGTTCGAGGACGCCGCCGATCTGCGCCCCCGCGCTGATGTGGCAGCGCCGGCCGACCTGGGCGCAGCTCCCCACCAGGGCGTGCGAGTCGATCATGGTGCCATCCCCCACCCGCGCGCCGACGTTGACGTACATGGGGGGCATGCAGGTCACGCCCCGTCCCAGGTACGCGCCCTCGCGCACCGCCGACCCGCCGGGGACCACGCGCGTCCCGCCCCCCGGGGGCGAGGTCTTCGGGGGGAAGGTCGACTTGTCGCTGAAGTGGAGGAGGCCGTCGCCGAGATCGTACCGGGCCAGGGTGCCGAGGCGGAATCCCAGCAGGATCCCGCGCTTCACCCATGCGTTCACGCGCCAGCCCTGCGGGGCGGCGGGGTCGGGTTGGGCGGCGCGGATCTCGCCGGCGCTCAGGAGGTCGCGGAATTCGGCGAAGAGGTCGTGGTCGGCCGAGAGGGGGGTGGGGCGCGCGAAGGCCTCATCGATGCGGCGGGAGATCAATAGAGGGTCCCTAACTGTATACTACAGATGACATATTGTAATGTTTGCATTACATTTCCAGCGATTCCATCACGTCCCGCAGGCGCCGCCGGTTTTCGGCGCTGACCGCGGTCATGGGCAGGCGGTAGCGGGCCTCGAGCAGCCCCATCTCGGCCATGGCGTACTTCACCGGCCCCGGATTCGTCTCGATGAAGTTGGCGTCCATAAGGGGGAGCCAGCGATGGTGGATGGGACGCGCCGCGGCGAAGTCCCCCGTCAGGCACCTGTCGCACAATTCGGCCATCGGGCCGGGAATCTGGTTGGAGACGACCGAGATCACCCCGTGCGCGCCCAGCGCGATCGCCGGCAGCGTCGCGGCGTCGTCACCGGTCAGGACGGCGAAGTCCGAAGGCACCGACTGCAGGACCCACGCAACCTGAAAGATGTCTCCGGCCGCCTCCTTGACGGCCATCACGCCGGGGATCGAGGCCAGCCGGGCGAGCGTGGCGGGTGCCAGGTTGACGCCGGTGCGGCTGGGCACGTTGTAGACGACGATGGGCAGGCTGGTGGCGCCGGCAACCGCCGAGTAGTGAAGGAAAAGGCCGTCCGGCGTCGGCTTGTTGTAGTACGGGGTGACGACGAGAAGGCCCGCGGCTCCGGTCCCTTCCAGCGACCTGGCCAGCGCGACGACCTCGGAGGTGTTGTTGCCCCCGCACCCGGCGATGACCGGGACGGCACCCGCGGCCGCCTCAACCACCAGCTCCGCCACGCGCACCTTCTCCTGGTGGGTCAGCGTCGTGCCCTCGCCCGTGGTCCCGCACGGCACCAGGAAATGCACGCCGGCGTCCACCTGGCGGGTCACCAGAGCCCCAACGAGGTCCTCGTCGATCATGCCGTTGGGCCGAAAGGGGGTCACCAGCGCGGTTCCGCAGCCGTGCAGCCAGTGTTGGTTTCGCTTTGCGTTGTTGTTTGCGTCGTTCATGAGCTGCTTGCGCTCGAAGGTCCGTCCTCGCCCACCACCTTCTCCCAGCACTCCGCGAAGTCGTACACGCCGGGACGCCCGTGGATCCATTGCGCGGCGGCAAGGGCGCCCCGGGCGAATCCGGCCCGGGACCGCGCGGTGTGGCGGATCTGCACGGTGTCGGCGGCCGAGTCCCACTGGAGTTCGTGCGTGCCGGGAACGTGGCCGGTCCGCTGGCTGGTGACGTCGATCTCGCCGCTCCAGCCTGCGGCGCGGACCTCGTCGACGAGGTGCAGCGCGGTCCCGGAGGGGGCGTCCCGCTTGCTGCGGTGGTGCGACTCGAAGGCGGCGAGGTCGTAGCCGTCGCACCGGGCCAGGGTGCGGGCCGCAGCCGCCGCGATGCGGTAGAAGGCGTTGACGCCCACAGAGAAGTTTGCGCCGTAGACGAGGCCGATCCCGCTGCGGCGCGCGAGGGCGAGGATTTCGGCGCGCCGGTCGTCCCACCCGGTGGTGCCGACCACGGTGTCGATGCCGAGGTCGCAAAGGCGTTCCAGGTTGCCCGACATGACCGCCGCGGGGGTGGAGAAGTCGATGGCGACATCGGTCTCGTGCAGGGCCGCCCGGGTCAGCCCGGTTCCGCCCCGATTGTTCGACCCGTCCAGCCGGAGGACCACAGCGAAGCCGTGTTCCGAGGCGAGCTCCTCCACCAGGCGTCCCATCCGTCCCTGTCCCACCAGAGCGATGCGGAGAGGAGGCCGCGAGGGGGTTTCAGCGTGCATGCGAGCTGTTTGCGGGCCGACCGCGGACATCGCCCTGCCCCCGGCTGCCCGGCGCCTCGCCGTCGTCGGCGCCCTGCGGGGTTTGCCCGCGCCCCGTCACCCACCCCCCCGCCACCAGCAGCTCGGCATTCAGCACCGAGGCCCCCGCCGCACCACGAATCGTGTTGTGCCCGAGCGCCGCGAACCCGAGCCCCAGCACCGAACACTCGCGCACGCGCCCCACCGTCACCGCCATCCCCCGCCCCGCCATCACATCTCTGCGCGGCTGCGGTCGGTCGGCGCCCTGCACCACCTGAACCGGCCGCTTCGGCGCGGTCGGCAGAGCCAGCCTCTGGGGCTGCCCGCGAAAGTCCGCCATCGCTGCCCGCGCCTCCTCCGGCGAGGGCCGCGCCTCCAGTTCGACCGACGCGCACACCAGATGCCCGTCCACCGTGGGGACCCGGTTGCAGTGCGCGCTCACCGTCACCGCCGCCGGTTCCACCCTCCCCTCCCCCACCTCCCCGAGCAGCTTGCACGTCTCCACCGACAGCTTCTCCTCTTCGCCCCCGATGAATGGCACCGCGTTGCCCAGGATGTCGACCGACGGCACACCGGGGTAGCCCGCGCCGCTCACCGCCTGCAGCGTGGTCGCCAGCACGCGCCGGATGCCGAAGGGACGGAGCGGGGCGAGGGCCATGGTCAGGGTGATGGTCGAGCAGTTGGGGTTCGTGACGATCGCCCCGGGCCAGCCGCGCTCGCGCCGCTGGTGTGGAATCAGCTCGATGTGGTCGGGGTTCACCTCGGGGATCAGGAGCGGCACGTCCGCGTCGAGGCGGTGGTTGCGCGAGTTCGACAGCACGAAGTGCCCCGCGCCGGCGAAGTCACGCTCGATTCCCCCCGCGACCGACGCGTCCATGGCCGAAAAGACCACCTCGGGGCAGTCGGCGGACACTTCGGCGGGCTGCACGACCATCCCGGCCACACCCTCGGGCATGGGATCGTCCTGCACCCAGCGCGCGGCCTCGGCGTAGGGCCGGCCCGCGCTCCGCTCGCTCGCGCCGAGCCAGGCGACCTTGAACCAGGGGTGGCCCTCCAGCTGGAGGATGAACCGCTGGCCCACCATCCCGGTGGCGCCCAGCAGCCCGACCGGGATCCTCAACTGATCGGCCGGGTCCGCGGGACCAGCCGCGCCGACCACAACCCGGAATTCGTGTCCGAAAAGTAGATCCGCCCCTTGAAGGGCATGACGCTCCACGCCATCGGCGAATTGGGCACGTACCCGGCCGGGTCGAAGGCCTTGAAGACCGCGATCTCGCGTCCCTGCGTGTACAGGTTCCCCATCAGCTCCCCTGAAACGTCCACCATGCGCACGCCCCCCTCATAGTACGCCTGGTACAGGATGTCGTCCTCCACCCAGATGTTGTGCGTGCCGTACTCCGGGACCTCGTAGCGGGCCACCATTTCGGGCGCCTCCGGGTCGGAGAAGTCGATGATCTGAATGTACCCCTGCGTCGCCAGGGGGATCCCGTGCATGCCGGTCTCGGGATCGTAGGGCAGCTGGTACGACCCGCGCCCCTGCCCCGGCCCCTCCCACGCCAGACCCCGCCGCGACATGATCTCGTCGCCCACGAAGACGTAGTGCTTCCCCGTCGACTCCGAGATGTACGGGAAGACCGCGTGCGTGCCCCCCGTCGGGAGCGGATAGCTGCTCACGAAGACCGGGTTCCCGGGGGACCCGCCCCAGCCTCCGTGACCCACATCCACCACCACCAGCCCGTTCTCCCACTCCGCCGAATACGCCAGCCCGTCCATCACCCACACGTCGTGGAGACGGCTGTCCGGGTGGTTGTACTCGCCCACGTAGCGCGGGTTGTAGATGTCGCTCACGTCCAGAATCACGTACTTGTCGCCACCTGCCAGCGCGAAGACGTGGTCGTTGGTTGGGAACGCGTTGTGCACCCCGCCGGTCAGCCCATGGTCGGTGACCTCCGCCGCGATCACCGGGTGGGCCGGATCGGCCAGGTCGAGGATGACCACCCCGTTGCGCCGGTCCGAGGCGCCTTCGCGTGTCATGGTCGCGTAGCGGCCGTCGGGTGACACCTTCATGTCGTTGACCGAGCGCGCGTCGACCTGGATCGAGTCCGTCTTGAAGATGTTCGCGGGATCGGTCACATCCCACACGAATCCGTAGCCGTCGGAGCGCTTGGCCCCCGTGACCGCGTAGTCGCGCCCGTCCAGGCCCTCGAAGACCCAGAAGTCGGTGGTGCGCACCCGCTGTTCGCGGCCGTGGCCGTGGATCTCGAGCTGCTGGACCACGTCGCGGGGGACGACCTCGACGGTGGTGCGCGCAGCGAGGGGGCCGGCGTGGGCCACCACCGTGTGGAGACCGGGTAGGTCCGCGACGAAACGGCCGCCGCGCATCCGGGCCGTGGCGGCCGGGGCGATCGTCCCTGGCGGCGCCTCGTAGGCGTGGGACCACTCGACGGGGACGCGGGCGAGGAGCTGGCCGTCGTCGTCGCGCACCTCCGCACCGAAATCGATCACGTCGCCGGTGCGGGCGCGGGGGACGCCGCCGGTGATTGTGAGGCGCGTGGCCGTGAAGGGGTCGGCGGTGAGGGTGGCCGCGCCTTCCACGCCGTCGACCGTGGCGGTGATGGTGGCCGTGCCGGGCGCGGTCGCCGTCACCCGTCCGAAGCGGTCGACCGTGGTGATTCCGGATGTCTCGCTCCGCCACTCGACCTGCGGATCGGGACGTTCGCTGCCATCCGCGTGCTCGGCCCTCACCCCGAGCCGGATCGTGGTTCCCACCAGGAGGCGATGGTTTGTGAGGGGAGTGACGACCACCCGGGCGACGGCCGGCCATTCGATGCGGACCGGGACCCTGACCATCACCGTTTCGCCTGCGGGAGGGCCGCCACCCTGAACCAGCGTCGCAATCAGCGCATAGTCCCCCGCCACCAGCGCGGTGACGACTCCCTGCCGCACGCGCACCGCCGAGCGCGGGCCGACGAACCGCACGGACGGCGAATCCACCTGCGCCCCGGAACGGGTCACCCCCGTGATCTTCACCTCGGCTTCGTCGCCGACCCGCATGGTCAGTTCGGCGGGCTCCGCCACCAGCTTCACGACGGGGTCGTCGCCGGTCTGGGCGTGGAGGGGGTGGGTGGTCGCGGTGGTCACCGTCACCACGATCAGCGCGAAGGATCCGAATCGGAAGAGCTGGGCGGATCTGGACATGTTGGCTCCTTCCAGGCCGGTGGTCCGAACAAACCCTAACGTTACGTCAGGGTTGGGGCGCCACGATCGAACGGGGCGCTCCCGTGGCTGCAATCCCGGTTCGGAAGTTGCGGCGGATTCACCCGCCACACAACGCCCGTCCCCGACAGGCGTGGGTTCGATCCCGGACTGCCGAGACTCGGAAGCGAGCACCTCCGGGTCCGCTTCCGAGTTCACACGCCAGCTCCAGCTTGCAGGCAGCCATCGATTTCCTGAGGTTTACGCACCATCCGCCTTTACCGACATGAACGATCCATGACCGAAGTGCCCGCACGAATCTCCGATTCACAGGTCAGGCTGATCCTCGAACGCGCCGCCGAGATCGACGCACGCGGCGATTCCCTGACGGTCGATGAACTGAGGCAGATTGCGGCCGAGGCCGGGATCGATCGCGCGGCGACCGAAGCCGCGATTCAGGAGATCATGGCCAGCGCGGAGGCGGAATCACAACCGGCACCGACCGTGACCGAGAACGGAGCCAACCTGCCGGCGAAGGACCCGAAGTCCATTTCGCCCCCCTGGATCGCGGCGGGAGGCGCCCTGGGAGTGGCCCTGGCGTTCGTCACGTTGGAGCTGCCCGAAGTGGCAGGCATTTCCATGCTCGGAGCAGTCGCAGTGGGCCTGATCCTCAGAGCAGTGCGGGCCATAAGGAAGAAGTCACACCTGGGTTTCCAGCTCGAGAACTTCGCGGTGTGGTTCGGGTTGGCGCTGGGCGGGGTCGCCAGCGGGGTATTCACCCCTGCAATGCTCTCGGCTGTGTTCACCGTTTGGATCGTGGCCTCCGTTGTCGGCGGGCTGATCGTGTCGTACGGTTCCCGCGAGGACGGGCCCGCGGACGACATCCCGCGAATAGGGCCGGGCCAGTAGGGGTCGTCGACTGCCTCTGCCGGTCACATCCCGGCTTTCCGGCGGCGAATGCTCCTGCCCAACCCACCACTGGACAGCGAAGGCACCCTGGTTCACACTATCGGACAACGGACGCGCGGGGACCGGCGCCACTTTCCGTCACATCCATCTCCCTCCACCAATCCCAGAGGACCATGCCCGCATCCAACCGCATCCACGACCTCCTCGGACCCGAAGCCGAAGACCTGCTGACCTATCGCGCCACGGGCTTTCCGAGAGACCGCCTCCACCTCCCGGGCCCCGACTTTGTGGACCGGGTCGTCGCGGGAACGGACCGCAGTCCCCAGGTGATGCGCAGCATGCAGCAGATTCTGGGCAACGGGCGGCTGGCCGGTACCGGCTACGTCTCGATCCTGCCGGTCGACCAGGGGATCGAGCACTCGGCCGGCGCTTCCTTCGCGCCCAACCCGGTCTATTTCGACCCCGGGAGCATCTGTGAGCTGGCCGTGGAGGGCGGGTGCAACGCCGTGGCGTCCACGCTCGGCGTGCTGGGTTCCGTGTCACGCCGCTACGCGCACCGAATCCCCTTCCTCGTCAAGCTGAACCACAACGAACTGCTGACCTATCCCAACCGCTACGACCAGGTCATGTTCGCTAGCGTCCAGCAGGCGTGGGAGCTGGGGGCGGCGGCGGTGGGCGCTACTGTCTACTTCGGGTCCGACCAGGGGATGCGTCAGCTGCAGGAGGCGTCGGAAGCCTTCCAGATGGCGCACGAGCTGGGCATGGTGACCGTGCTGTGGTGCTACCTGCGCCAGTCCGCCTTCAACACCGGCGGGAAGAACTACCACGCGGCCGCCGACCTGACCGGGCAAGCCAACCACCTGGGGGTCACGATCGAGGCCGACATCGTGAAGCAGAAGCAGGCCGAGCTGGACGGAGGCTACCGCGCGGTCGGGTTCGGCCGCACCCACGACAAGGTCTATTCGGATCTGGTCCCCGGCGCGCACCCGATCGAGATGACGCGCTACCAGGTCGCGAACTGCTACATGGGGCGGGTCGGGCTGATCAACTCGGGCGGCTCGAGCGGAGACAACGACTTCGCGCAGGCGGCGCGCACGGCGGTGATCAACAAGCGGGCCGGCGGAATGGGGCTGATCTCGGGACGGAAGGCGTTCCAGCGCCCGATGTCGGAGGGGGTGAAGCTGCTGAACCTGATCCAGGACGTTTTCCTCGACGAGTCGATCGGGGTGGCGTAGGGAGAGCCGGCGCCAACCGAGAGGGCACTCCACCGTCCGCCCGGGAGGGTGAGCGATTCGAGCGCTGCATCGTCCTGCTGTCCCGTGCTCACCGTCAGCGGCAGGTCCGGGGACCGCGTGAGCACGTAGCCGTGGTGAACCGGACGGATCTCGCCCCGGGGGCTCGTGTAGTCGTCCCCAAACGGAATCTCCGGCAGAATTCCGATGTCAACGGATACCGACCCGTTTCCGGGCGAGGCCGACGTGACGTTGACGACCGCGCTCCGCACCGCACCGGTCGGGATCGTGATGGTGCCGTCGCCGCTCGACGAGCCACCGTCTACGACCAGCGGGATCCTGATGGGGAAGGGCGCACCGGCAGACACGGTGGCCTGAAGCTGGCCTGAACCCGGAGAGGTCAGAGAAACTTCGATCGGCATCGGATCGACATCGTTGCCATGCAGCCATAGCGCCTGCAGCGACGACAACCCGTGCAAGACACCGTCGGGAAGCCCACCGAGGTTGTTGTCGCTGAGCAGGAGTTGACTCAGCGCCTTTGTGCCGGCAAACAGATCGGGCGACAGCGCGTTGAGACCGGTGTTGGTCAGATCGAGTTGCTGCAGACTCGAGAGATCGCTGAACACGCCGTCGGGCAGCGTGTCCAACTCGTTGCCCTCCAGGGTGAGGGTGACAAGTGATGTCATCCCCGAGAACAGGTCTTCAGGCAGCGCGGTGAGTCCGCTTTCGTACAAGTACAGGATCTCCAGCGACGACAACCCGGAGAATACCTCGGACTGAAGGGTGGCATAGTCGTTGCCTTCAACATAGAGCCACATGAGAGAAGACAGCCCCGAGAACAGACCCGATGGCAGCGACGTGAGCCTGTTGTGGCTGAAGTTCAGTTCTTCGAGGCTGGTCAACCCCGAGAACACGTGTGCCGGCAGCGATGCGAGCTTGTTGTAGGACATGAGCAGGACTTTCAATGACGGAAGCTCCGAGAAGACATCCGACGGCAGTCCCGTCAGTTGGTTTCCGTAGAGGTGAAGCCGCAACAGTCCGGCAAGCCCGGCAAAGTCGCCCGACTTCAACGAAGTGATGCCCTGGTTTTCAAGTGACAGACGGGAGATCGTGGCGAGTTGGGTGTCGGTAACCCCCGTGCAGTCACCGGTCCCCAGGATCTCGAGGATCCCGTTCCGGACGGCGGTGGTACGGTTGCAAATGGGGGACGGGCTGCCCGGTTCGATCACGGTAACGTCGAAGTCGAGCCTTGCGGCGACGCCCGACGGGTCGCGCCCGGTGACCTCGATTGTGGCAGCACCGGGTGCCACCGCTCCCACCGCCACCTCGCTTCCGGACACCTTCGAGGTGACCGCCGATGTGTCGGAACTCGCGGTTGTGAAGGCCAGCTCGTCATCGTCCGGGTCGACCATGTAGCGCGCGGCGTCGAGCGTCATCGAGTCGCCTGAGGTCAGGATCCTCGCGGTGACCGAGCCGACCACCACCGGGGCGCGGTTCGTTCCGGACCCCTCGTGGACGGCTACCGTGATTTCGAGCGTCGCGGTCAGCCCGCCGGGGTCACGCGCGGTGATCGCGAGGCTCGCAGTATCCGGATCCCCCGCCCGCATCCGCACCGTGTCAGCCGAAACGGTCGCCCTGAGGACCACAGTGTCAGAACTCGTCACCGAGAAACGCAAGGGGTCGCCATCGGGATCCGAGAAACGTGAGCCGACGGCCAGTGTCCTGAAGTCGCCTTCCTCCATCGTCCGGGGCGAAATCCGGCCAACGACGATCGGAGACCGGTTCGCGCCCGTACCGGATCCATTCGACTTCCGCACCTGCACCGAAACTTCATGCTCCGCGGACAATCCTCCATTGTCCCGTCCCACGATCGTCAGGGTCGCGGCCCCCTTCCTCACCGCCCGCACCAGGACCTCCTCTCGCGACACCCACGTCTTCGCCACCCTCGGATCCGAACTCGTCGCTTCGAAGACCAGCGAGTCGCCATCGGGATCGCTGAAGTGTGGCGAGGGACTCAGCCGACGAATCCCGGATTCGGAAAGGCGAATCGCCTGCACCTCGCCGAGCGCGAGGGGTGCACGGTTGGGGACGCTCACGCCGAGCGTCCGGGTGGCCGTGAGGTCTTCCGGATCGGTGGCCGCGATCGTCACGGACGTCTCGCCCTTCGCGAGCGCCGCCAAGGTCAGCGAGGGTCCATCGAGCGAGACCCGGGCCACGTTGGAGTCGGAGGAGGTGGCCGCGAAGGACAGGGCGTCGCCGTCGGGATCGGTGAAGAGGGGAAGCAGCGCGAGCTCTACGGAGTCTCCAACCTCGACGGTTCGCTGCTCGATCGTACCGACCGGACGCGGGGGCCGGTTGCGTACCGTCACGGCAAGCGGTTGCACGGCCGCCAGGCCTGCCACATCGGTGGCCGTGACCGTCACGGTGGCCTCGCCCCGCGCGATGACCGCGATGGTCATGAGAGCGCCGGAAACCGTGACATCGATCACCGCCGAGTCGGAATCGGGTGCCGAGAAGGTCAGGGGGTCCCCGTCGGGATCGCTAAACCAGGGCACCAGTTCGATTTGCGCGGTATCTCCCGGTACGGCGGTCCAGGGCGGGATCGCGCCAAGGGCGACCGGCGCCCGGTTCGGGACGGTTGCGGTCATGACCTGGGCGATGGCCAGCCCCTCGGGGTCGTTGGCAGTGATCGTGATGGCGGTCTCGCCCTTCGCGACCGCCGTGATCGTCAAGGCGGACCCGCCGATGGAGGCCCTCGTCACCGTGGTGTCCGCGGCGGCGGCCGTGTAGAACAGCAGGTCGCCGTCGGGATCGCTGAAGAGCGGCAGGAGATCGAGCGCGACTGAATCGCCGACCTCGATGGTCCGCGGCCGGATCGTTCCCCTCGCCACCGGTCCCCGGTTCGGCACGATCACCGTGAAGGTGTGCGCGACGACGAGCCCTTCCGCGTCCGTGGCCGCGATTGTCACAGCCGCCTCGCCCTTCGCGATCGCGGCGATCGTGACCGCCCCACCCTCCACCGCTGCGCCGACCACGGTGGAGTCCGATGTCTCGACCGCGTAGACCAGCGTGTCGCCGTCGGGGTCGTGGAAGAGGGCCACCGCGTCCAGGCGTCTGGACCCTCCAACCGGCACCGTATCGGTCGCGACGGCGCCGACGACCACGGGAGGCCGGTTCGGAACGGTGACAACGAACTCGAGCGTCGCCGCCAGCCCCTCCGGATCGGTGGCGGTTACGGCGACGGTGACCGTGCCCTTTCGCAGCGCCGCCGCCCGGACCGTATCCCCGGAGACCGATGTCGCAAGGCCCCGCGGGTCGGATGGAGCCGCAGCGAAGATCAGCGGGTCTCCGTCCGGGTCGCTGAAGTGGGCGGCGACATTCTGCACCACCCTCTCCCCCACTTCCACCGTTCGCTCCGGGATCGAGTCCACCGCGACCGGCCCCCGGTTCGGAACCGTCACCGTGAACTCCTGAGTGGCCGACAAACCGCCCGGATCGGTCGCAGTAACCACGATCGCAGCCGCCCCCTTCGCCAGCCCGTCCACCGTCAACAGGGCATCGATTCCGCTGACCCACGTCACGCTCGTGTCGGAGGACAGTGCCCTGTAGCTCAATTCCTGGCCGTCCGGCTCGGTGAAATACCCACTCACCTCCACCGCGGCGGACCCACCGGCGGAGACCTCGAGCGGCGCGATGGTCCCGACCGGGGCGGGACTGCGGTTCGGCACCATGACCTTGAAGCGTGTCTTCGCCGTCAATCCGCCCGGATCGGCCGCCGCCACGGACACCATCGAGTGGCCGGGAGCCAGCCCGGTGAGCGTCAGTGTGGCCGTCGCGGCCCAGGCAGAGGCCACGCCGGAATCCGATGCGGTGGCCGAATAGCTAAGGAGGTCACCGTTGGGGTCGTCGAAACACGCTCGGACGGTCGCTGTTTCGCCGACGTGGACCACCTGGTCGGGGATGGTGCCGCATGCCACGGGCGACTGCGGGCTGTCGCAGGCGAGACACGCCAACACACCGGCCACCGCCGCCCAGGGGCGAATGTTACATTGACAACGCTTCAAACGGCTTGCCGCCGTGTGTGGTGCTTGTGCCGACATGCCACTGCTCTCCCGTTCAACGGCCAGGTGTGTGCCTTCCCCTTCATCGGGTAGCCAGAGCAAATCGACAAAACTCTATCGCATTTGCGGCTCCTGTTCCAGTGCCGGCAGACTGTTGATTGACCCGGGAATCTCCGAGTCGGCGCGATCTGGTCGTAGCAGGAACTGATTGTCTGCCACTCGGAATACGGGGTGCGGTCATGTAAGCGGCAACCGCAAGTGCATACAGCAATGTATGCAAAAACAGGTTTACATAACGCTTCCTTCTTGAAATCCAACCGCCCGCCCACCCCCGATTCCGGTGGCTGTTTCCTTGAGAGGCGTCAACCCCCGACACCCACCTAGCCGGATCCGGCATTGACCGGCTCGCGCCAAACGCATAATCCTCGCGTCCACGATGCGTAAGAAGACCGTTGAAGTGCACAATTCTGTGTACAATGGGTATCGTTCGTAACAGTCGTTGTTTCAATCACATGCACAGATCGCAGGTGGTTTCGGATCCGGCTTTTCCCGAGCGCGTTCGGGAGCTTGTCGCGCGCCTCGGCCAAAGGTGCCCGTCGAGGTGTCCGGGGCGAAGCCGCAACCAACCTTGCCCCACCGCCCATCCACGCCCTCAGTCGATCCCCGCCACCCCGCTCCGCCTCTCCATCAACACCACGTCGCGCCATCGTCCGTCGTGGAACCGGCCGAGCCGTTCATGCGTTCCCAGGACCCGAAACCCGCACTTTTCGAAGACCCGGATCGAGGCCGCGTTCTCGGGAAAGATGCCCGCCTGCAGCGTCCAGATCCCCAGTTTTTCGGTCTCTTCCACGAGCCTGCACAGCAGTCTCGTCCCCACCCCCCTTCCGCGCGCAAACTCCCCCAGGTAGATCATGACCTCGCGCACCCCCCCGTAGACCGGACGCTCCGAAACCGGGCTAAGACCGGCGTACCCCGCCACCTCGCCGTCCACCTCGGCGACGATCCGACACTCCGGACTTCGGGCCGCGTCCCAGCTCTCCCAGTCGGGGACCTCGGTCTCGAAGGTGGCATCGCCCGACTCGATCCCCTGACGGTAGATCTCCGCAATTGCGGGCCAGTCCCGGGACGTCATCGCGCGAAAATGTATATCAGACATTACATTCTGTAAATCAGAGTTTACGTCCAGGCGGCTGGGCGGCGTCCATCAGACGTTCGCACCGAGCCCGCCGGCCGCGGCGACCTCAGGCGGCACCCGGACGCGATCCACTGCTGGCGGGAGTTGGTTCTCGCGTGGCTACTACTCCTCCTCCTCGGGCTCGGTGGAGTGCACCGCAAACGGGATCCCCTGCGGGTCCATGCACTGCGCGATCACGTCGCCGCCGGGCACCTCCATGGGCCCGTTCAGGATCCGCCCGCCCGAGGACTTCACCGTTTCCACCGCGGCATTCACGTCCGGCACCCGCACATAGAGCGTCCACCCGACTCCCGGCATCCCCGGCGGCCCGTTCATGATGCCCCCCAGCGGGTGCTTTCCCCGGCCGAAGGTCTGGTAGAACCCCATGTCGCCCATGTCCATGCGCGCCGCCGCCTCCCAGCCGAACACCTCGGAGTAGAAGGCCCACGCGGCGTCGGCGTCGGTAGTCGCGAGTTCGTGCCAGGAAAACTCGCCCAGCTCCGGTGGCCCGTCGTGGCCCGCGGCGTCGCCTTCCGGCTCGATGACCGCGATCACTCCGCCCTGCGGGTCCGCGATCACCGCAAAGCGCCCCACCTCGGGCACGGTTATCTCGCCCATGATGTTGCCGCCGAGGTCGCGCACCTTCGCCGCCGTCGCGTCGAGGTCGGGCGTGGAGACATAGGCCAGCCAGCAGGGAGGAACGTCCGGCGCCGGCAAGTCCATCAGGCCGCCGACCGGCATCTCGCCGTTCATCCACATCTCGTAGGGCTTTTCGCCGCCGTCCCACACGCTGGTGCCCCAGCCGGTGATCTGCGAATAGAAATCGCGGGCCGCGCCCGTGTCGGTGGTCATGATTTCGTGCCAGGAGAAGCGGCCCAGGGGTTTGTCGGACATGGTGGTCGTGTCGTCTTTCGTTCGGGTTGCAGGGGTTGCGCCGGATAGGCGAACTCGAAGTCTAAGGGCGGGGGGGAGGGTCGCCAACGGGTTGGTCGGCCAGATTCGTGGTCCGTGTCGGTCGGATGGCTGCGATGGCCAGCGCGCACGCACCCGGCATGCCACGGCCCCGACTGGCGCCGGGACGCGGCCCGGGGAACATTGGGGTACGCCTCGTGTTGGCCTCAAACGAACAGCAGGAAGGTCTGAAGATGAAAAAGCAAAGGTGGA
Source organism: Gemmatimonadota bacterium (assembly GCA_009840215.1). Classification (GTDB taxonomy): domain Bacteria; phylum Gemmatimonadota; class Gemmatimonadetes; order Longimicrobiales; family Gaopeijiaceae; genus Bin94. The sequence goes on from VXOC01000234.1 coordinate 23,622, forward strand.
TCCCGGCGGCTACGGCCCTGACGCTCACTACCGTGGCAGCGCTTCTCACACTCACCCCCGCTCCGGGCGCCGCCCAGAACTTCGGATCGGTGAACTTCCCGACTTCGGGAGCCGCCGAAGCGCAACCGCACTTCGAGGCTGGTCTCCTGTTGCTCCACAACTTCGAGTACGAGGACGCGGCGGCCCGGTTCCGGCGGGCGCGTGAGATCGACCCGGGCTTCGCAATGGCGTATTGGGGCGAGGCCCAGACCCACAATCACCCGATCTGGATGCAGCAGGACCGCGACGCGGCGCTGGCCATCCTGGCGAAGTACGCTCCCACCACCGCCGAGCGCCTCGCACGGGTTCCGACCGAGCGCGAACGGGACTGGTTCGAGACCGTCGAGGTCCTCTACGGAGACGGCCCCAAGCAGAAGCGCGACTTCCTCTACCGGGACGCCATGCGCCGCCTCTCCGAGAAGTACCCCGACGACCACGACGCCGCGGCCCTCTACGCCCTCTCGCTCCTCGGCACCGCGCACGACGGCCGCGATTTCGCGATCTACATGAAGGCCGCCGCCGTCGCGCAACCCGTCTTCGAGGCCAACCCGATGCACCCCGGCGCCGCCCACTACATCATCCACGCCTTCGACGATCCCATCCACGCGCCGCTCGGACTCCCCGCGGCGCGCGCCTACTCGGAGATCGCGCCGGACGCCTCCCACGCGCAGCACATGACCTCGCACATCTTCGTGGCCATGGGGCTTTGGGACGATGTGGTCACCGCGAACGTGCGCGCCCGCGACGTGCAGAACGCGGGGCTGGAGCGGAAGGGTCGGCCGGCGAACGTGTGCGGGCACTACACGTCGTGGCTCCACTACGGTCACCTGCAGCAGGGACGGCTGAAGGACGCGGCCGCCGGGATGGAGGCGTGCCGGGAACGGATGGCCGACGGGCCGACGCGCGGCGAGGCCGGGTATTTCGTGAACATGCGGGCCCGTGCGGTGATCGACGGGGGGGACTGGGGGGCGGCGCGCGCGATTACAGCTGACCTGGGGGCGAGCCCGAATGTGGCGCTGGCCTACGACTTCGTGGACGCGCTGGCCGCGCTGAAGACCGGCGATACCGAGGGCGCCAAGCGGCTAAGGTCCCGTTACGGCAGGCCGGACGACGAGCGCGACCCCCGCCGCGGCATCCTGCTGCTCGAACTGGATGGGCTGCTCGCGCTGGCGGGCGGCGACGCGGAGGCCGGTATTGCGTTGCTGGAGGAGGCGGCCGCGCGCGAAGAGGACCTGCCGTACGAGTTCGGTCCCCCAGCGACGCTCATGCCTCCCCACGAACTCCTCGCGACCGAGCTGGCCGCGCTGGACCGCCACACGGAGGCGCGGGCCGCCTGGGAGGAGCAGCTGGCGCGCACCCCGAAACGCACCCAGTCGCTGCTGGGACTGGCGGGCACCGCAATGGCGCTGGGCGACGAGGTCGCGGCGCGTGAGGCCTACGCCGTGCTGGCGGAGGTGTGGGCCGGGGCGGACACGGGTGTTTCAGTCCCGACGGGAACCGGCAAGTCCGGGAACTAGCCTGTAGCCCAGGTCAAGCCCCCCGCACCCGCCGAAGGAACTCTCCGGCGGTCTCGCACTCGATCACTGCGTCGGCCACGAGCGCGATATCTTCCTCGTTGGAGAGCCTCGCCAGCATCGGCAGGAGCTGTCCGGCGGTCCGTGGACCGAACCTGCGACCGACCATCCGGTGAACCAGTTCGCGTTCCCGCTGGATCGATGCTCTCCGCTCCCGCTCAACGCCTTTCTCGAGCTTCTCCATCCACTGGCGGTCGTATTCCTTGCCCCACTCCCTCGCCCGTTCCAACAGCGTCATCGTTCCGTTCTCCTCTTCCATGACCTTGCGTTCCAATTCCCTGCCAGCCTCACCGAACCGCCGCGCCACTGCCAGGCCAATCCATTTCCGCCCAGATCTCGATGAGAAGATACCGGAGCCGGGGGCGGTATCCAAGCAGTTCGCCGGGCACCGGGCCGAGCAGGTCGCCGATATCGGTCGGCGCGGTCCAGCGCCGCTCCCCGTTGTAGATGACAACGGGCAGCACGAAGGGGTACTCGCCACCAGGCCCGAGGTCCTCCCTGCCGAGCCGCATCCAGATCGTGGCGATGTAGTCCATCATGCGCCAGGCCATGCGGCGGTCGACGGTGGACTGAAACTCCAGCAGGATCAGGATGTAGATCCACCCACCGTCGATGGCCCCGATTCGCCAGAGCATGTCGGTGTGCCGCTGGCCGAGGTGCTCGGTGACGAAGCTGGCGGGCATGCGTTCCAGGGTAGCGAAGTCGAGGTGGCGGGCGAAGTCATCCGCGGCCGCGCGCAGGGTATCGGCGACGGTTCGCGGGTGCGTGAAGAAGTTCTTGTACGACGCGTCGTGTTTCGGATTCCTGGGCCGCTGCTTTCCAGGCATGGCGGGCGTGTCCCCGGTGGGAAGGGCGGCGGGAGACGGCGTTGGGAGCCGGGCCTGCCGGTCCTTCGGTGGTCAAGGGGAAACGGTCGCGAGGGGCCCAGGGCGCAGGAATGACTGGATGGGACTGATTTGGTGGATGGTTGGGGGATTCGGATGGCCAACCGCTTGCAGATGTAAATCGTACATTCCATATTGGAAAGTATGATTGACATTTGGTGGGATGGAGCCGTGCGTGCCCGGCGGTTGCAACGCCATGCGGCAGAGTCGGCCAAGCCGCTACACCCGCAACCGACGCAACCGTCCCGCTCCTAGTATCTTCCAACGTTGCCGCAACCCTTCATTTGCAGCCGCACACCGTACTTCCCGGGAGCACGATGGCCGGACCAGACAGAAAGATGATCGCTGCGGTGGAGGCGTATTTCACCGACCTCCGACAGGTGCGGGCATCGGGCGGCGCGACGGGGGAGCGGTCGTACTATCCGGCGCTGGCGAGCCTCATCGGCGTGGTCGGGCGCACGCTCAAACCGAGAGTATTCTGTGTTCTGGAGGCGGCCGATCAGGGTGCTGGCCATCCCGACTATGCCCTCTACACCGCGAGGCAGGTACAGAAGGGCCGGCCGCGGGAGGGGCAGGTCCCGGAGCGGGGCGTCGTAGAGGTGAAGGGAGTCGGGGAAGACGCTTGGCTGACGGCGGAGTCGGATCAGGTGAGCCGCTACTGGGGCCACTACCGATTGGTACTGGTGACGAACATGCGGGACTTCGTGCTGGTGGGTGCGGACGGATCGGGCAGTGCAGCCAAGCTCGAACACTTCCGGCTGGCCGAGGACGCGAACGACTTCTGGACCAAGGTCGAAAAACCTCGCGCCTTCGCCCGCGAAGTGGGGGCGGGGCTCGGCGAATACCTTGCCCGGGCCCTTTCACACCGAGCCACCCTAACGGAGCCGAAGGACCTGGCCTGGGTGCTCGCTTCGTACGCCCGCGATGGACTCTCCCGGGTCGAGGCGGCGGGAAGACCGGCTTCCCTCATGACTCTTCGGTCTGCGCTGGAGGAGACGCTTGGCATTCGCTTCAAGGGCAAGCGCGGCGAACGCTTTTTCCGTTCTACGCTGATCCAGACGCTCTTCTACGGAATCTTCTCCGCCTGGGTGCTTTGGTCGCGTGATGAGCTCGGCAAGGACGGCCCGCCGTTCGAGGCTGGCCATGGCCCACGTAGGTTCCGGTGGCGCTTAGCTGTCTGGCACCTGCGGGCCCCTGTTCTGCGTGCGCTTTTCGGGCAGCTGTCCGATCCCGGCCGATTGAAGCCACTCGGTCTGGTCGAGGTCCTGGACTGGGCGTCGGCGGCGCTCAACCGCGTGGACCGGGCTGCCTTCTTCGCGCGGTTCAACGAAGGCGATGCGGTGCCGTACTTCTACGAGCCGTTCCTCGAAGCCTTCGACCCGGCGCTACGCAAGCAGCTGGGCGTCTGGTACACCCCGTCGGAGGTGGTCCGCTACATGGTCGCCCGGGTAGACAAGGCGCTCAAGAACGATCTGGGAATCTCCGAAGGGCTGGCGGCGGAGAACGTCTATGTGCTGGACCCGTGCTGCGGCACCGGAGCCTACCTGGCCGAGGTGCTCCGCCGCATCGCGAAGAACCTGGAGGGGCACGGCCTCGGGGCACTCGCAGGCCAGGCGGTGAGGAAGGCAGCGACTGAGCGCGTGTTCGGGTTCGAGATCATGCCCGCGCCGTTCGTCGTCGCGCACCTGCAGGTCGGCCTGACCATGCAGAATCTGGACGCGCCCCTGGCCGCCAACGGATCTGAGCGTGCGGGCGTGTTCCTCACCAACGCGCTGACCGGGTGGGAGCCGCACATGACCAAGCCGCTGCCCTTCCCGGAACTCGAGGAAGAACGTGACCAGGCGGACCGTGTGAAGCAGGACACCCCGATTCTCGTGATCCTCGGAAACCCTCCCTACAACGGGTTCGCGGGAATGGCGGTGGACGAGGAGCGCGAGCTCTCGGAAGCGTACCGCACGACCAAGCGTGTCCGGCGGCCCGAGGGCCAGGGACTCAACGATCTCTACGTCCGCTTCTTCCGCATGGCCGAACGGCGCATCGCGGTGAGGACCGGCCAGGGGGTGGTGTGCTTCATCTCCAACTATTCTTGGCTCGACGGACTGTCCTTTACCGGGATGCGGGAGCGCTACCTGGAGGCGTTTGACGCGATCCGGATCGACTGCCTGAACGGCGACAAGTACAAGACGGGCAAGGTCGCGCCGGACGGTTCGCCGGACCCGAGCATCTTTTCGACCGAAGGGGATCCGGTCGGCATCCAGGTAGGCACGGCCATCGCGACACTCGTCCGCAAGGCGGACCACGAGCCCGTCAGGTCGGTTGGGTTCCGGAATCTCTGGGGACAGGAGAAGCCGGAGGAGTTGATTGCGACGGCCGAGGGGGAACCGGATTCGCTCTACTCGGAGATCGAGCCCGTGCTCCCGCTGGGGCTGCCCTTCGTGGATACGGCTGTCAGCGAGGACTGGTTCGACTGGCCCGCGCTGCCGGAGTTGTTTCCGGTATCGTTTCCGGGGGTTCAGACGGGTCGCGACGCGTTTTTGGTGGACACCGACCTTGACCGACTGCAGACGCGCGTAGGCAACTATTTCGATCCGGCGCTGAGTCATCAGGAGATCGCCCAGCGCTATCCGAGGGTGATGAAGTCCACGGCGCGGTTCGATGCACGAGCGGTACGCGAGGGACTGCTGAAACGCGGGGACTCCGATGAATCTGGATTCGTACCCTTCGCCTACCGACCGTTCGACAACCGCTGGCTGTATTGGGAGAAGGATACGAAGCTGCTGGACGAGAAGAGGGCCGACTACCGGCCCCATGCGTTCGAGGGGAACCTCTGGCTGTCGGCTGCCCAGCATCTGCGGAAAGGGGTGGATGAACCGCAGACCTATCCCACGGACTACCTGGGTTCTCGTCACTTGATCGAGCGTGGCGCCCTCATGTTTCCGGCTTGGCTTCGTGAAGGGGGCCTTGGGTACGATGCCGACACCGGGCGACGCACGAATCTGTCGGCCGCGGCGGAACGCTATCTCACCTGTCTCGGTCTCGGTGTTCAGGACCTCTTCCACCACGTCCTGGCCACCTTGCACGATCCCACCTACCGGCAGGACAACGAGGGTGCGCTGCGCGTGGAATGGCCACGTATCCCGCTGCCCGGATGGCCGGACGGCGATACCGAGGGAGCCACTGAAAAACTTGCTCAGTCGGCGGCGCATGGGCGGAAGCTCGCCGCGCTGCTAGATCCTGAAACCCCGGTCCCCGGTGTCACCCGGCCACCCCTGCGTCCCGAAATCGCCGCGATCGCCGTCCCCTGTACCGTCGCGGGACGCAACATGACAGGGGAGGACTTTGCCGTCACCGCCGGGTGGGGGCACTCCGGCGCGGGCGACGCCGTGATGCCTGGCCGGGGCCGCATAGTCGAACGTTCCTACGCGCCGGAGGAGACAGCGGCCATGAGGGATGCGGCGGACGTTCTCGGCGACAGGTCTCTTGATGTCTACCTGAACGGCGAGGCCTTCTGGCGCAACATCCCCTCACCCGTCTGGGACTACCGACTCGGCGGCTACCAGGTGCTCAAGAAGTGGTTGTCCTACCGCGAACAGAAGGTCCTCGGCCGGAGACTGCGGGCCGAGGAGGTCCAGCACTTCGCGGACACGGCGAGACGGATCGGTGCGCTGTTGATGGCACAGGCTGGAGGGGTGGGAGGGTACACGACATGGCCGGATCTTGATTCCGGCCGCTCAAATGTAATCACGACTTGACATATTGTAATGTCTGCTTGACATTTGGTCTTGACTCAACCTGTCTTGTGTGGCACGTCTCACCCCGCACGGGCTGCTTGAAGGCGATCGCTAGGTTCCGGGGGATTCTCACGCCCGGTTTGTAGGGCCACCTGAACCCGATAGCTTTCGAAACCCCTTGAGATCAATGCTCTGGAGCGTAACGTCATGCCGGAACAATCCACGGACACCCCACTTCCTCTCCAGGACCTAGTGATCACCGGGTTTCGGGGGATCCGTGACCTATCCGTAGGCCGACTTGGCCGCGTGACCCTGCTGGCAGGCAAGAATGGTGTCGGCAAGTCGACGGTCCTGGAGGCCGTGCGGGTGTTTGCCGCCAGGGGGCGTGATCCGGTGCTTGCCGAGGTGCTCCAAGGTCGAGATGAAGTCGTCGTCCCTGATGACGATGACGGCAGGATGACGATGCCCGATTTCACGGCTCTGTTTTACGGTCGGGACCAGGGGAGGAGCTCTTTCTCGCTAGGGCCCACCGATCCGTCACTCCGTGTGCGCGTTGAAGAGGCAGATCTGCCCGACGAGCAGGGCTCACTGTTTGAGAAACTCGTCCCCGACTCTGCGCTGGACGGCCCAATTCGGGGATTGAGGTCCGTATTCAGAGGTGTCCAGCGCTTTTTCCCGGTTGTCACGAGCGGCAGCGAGGGTGACACGGGTGTCAGATACTCGTGGGCGACGCCCCACACTGCGCGGATCCTGCGACGTGCGCTCGATGAGGGGAAATACCCGGGGGCGATCTCTTGTCTTTCCCTGGGGCCTGGCGTGTTGCCGAACGATGAGATTGCGCGGTACTGGGACGCCATTGCCCTGACCCCGCACGAGACGGCGGCTGTGAACGCGCTCAGGTTGGTAATGGGGGAGCGGGTGCAGGATGTGACCGTTGTTGGAGACGCCGGTCGTCTGCGGTCGAGTACTCGGCGCCCAACCGGTCTGCGGCCATCCAGGAAGGCCATCGTCAGGCTCCAGGGGTCTTCGCATCCGGTGCCGCTCAAGAGCCTGGGTGACGGTGCCGTGCGCCTGTTCGGCGTCGCGCTGGCGCTTGCCAACAGCCAGGACGGTTTACTGGTCATTGACGAGGTGGAGAACGGCATTCACTACAAATTGCAGGCGGATTTCTGGCGCATGGTCCTGGCCGCGGCGCAGGCGAACCGGGTTCAGGTTCTGGCTACGACCCACAGCTTCGATTGCATAAGGGGATTCGCGGAGGCTTCGGCCGAGGTTGCCGACTCCGCGAGTGCTCTGGTGCGCGTGGTTCGGCGGGATGGGGAGACCTGGGCGGTAGAGTACTCGGAGAAGGATCTGAGGATTGCCGCGAAGCAGGCGATCGAGGTCCGGTGAAGGATTGCGGGGGGTCTGACCGCGTCCTTCTGGTCGAGGGCGAGAACGATCTTCATGTCGTCCTCCACCTGCGGGAACGGATCGAGCAGGCGGAAGGCCCCGGGGCAATGCCCGAATTCTGCATCGAAGAGAAGGGTGGTATCGACCCGCTACTCGATTCCATTGTCAACGAGATTCGGGTTGATGGCCGAAGAGCAATCGGCATCGTTGTTGACGCCGACGAAGATCCGCCGGGCCGGTGGGAGGACATCGCCACTCAACTCCGTGAAGCTGGGATCCCGGTTGCGGAACGTCTGGATCCGGACGGCATTTGCATTCCGGGAAGTCGCCGTCTACCACGGGTCGGAGTCTGGCTGATGCCGGACAATCGATCCCCCGGAGAACTCGAAGACTTCGTGAGGACGATGCTGCCGGTGGGCGATCCCGTGTGGCCGTCATCGGAGGATTACATCGACGGAATCGAGGAGGAACACCGAAAGTTCCGGAAAAAGGTGCTGCGGGCGAAGGTCCACGCTTGGCTGGCGACACGAAAGCAGCCGGGGCGCATGGGGGCGGCCCTCAAGGAAGGTGATCTGGACATCGACGGGGCCACGGCCGTCGGCTTCGCGGGCTGGTTGCGACGAGTGTTTGGCGAATTGTAACCAGAATCACGGGAGCGCCACGCTTGGTGAGGGGTCCCGTTCGTTCTCACTTCACTAGCCATGTCACGGCTTCACGAAGCTCGGCAGTGCGGACCGAAGCCGTAACGAGGCGTGCCTGGTGGGTATCAATGCCGGTTTCCCAAGAGGCCGTGAGCACGTCGATTCCGGTGCCGGTGAGATCAGGGGCCGTCTCATGGATAGCATTTGGCCGCACAAAGTGTGCACCTGCTGAGTCGGTGAGCAACAAGTTGACTGCGAGCACGTTCGGGCGATTCTCGGACAGCTTGTTCCGGTCTTTCTTCTCATTCACTGCCTGCCGGAGCATGGTCGCGACATGGTTCCGAGGCGATCCCGCTGAGAGAGTCCTGACGTCCCCCTCCTCCCCTTCCTCGTCCCAATCCTCCACGAGCACGCGAACCTTACCGGGTCCATCGTACACGACTTCCACGTACTGCTGTTGCGCCCTTTCGCGATAGGCCGGACAGCAAAACGGCGCCAAGTGAGAATCGAGAAAACCACCAATGTCCGAGCCCTTCGGTAGAGACATCTTTGCGAAGTGCGTGTAGCCGCATTGAACCGGCTCTCCCAGAACCTTGGATAGGCACTCTTGAAGAAACTCAAGGAGGCCGTAGGATTTCTGAATGCTATAGCACTCGACGAACCAGCGCTGGTCACGAATGCGGACCGACAAGTCGGGGCCGCCGCCCGGTTCGCTCCAGCGAACATCATCACCGACTTCGCGAAGTCGGGCTGCGACCTGCAGTTGCCAGACCAGTGACCAGAACGTGCCGTTTTCTCGATTGGATAGGAGAGAGCGTTCGCATTCCCAATTCTCCTGCTCCATCGCCTGCTGGAGGAGCGTCTCAAGATTGGCGAAATGGCCTTCGGTATCCCACGTTCCAAGCCGCCACGCCATGTAGTGACAGTAGTACGGCGGTACTTCGCTGGATTCCTTCAGCATTGTCTCCGGGAAAGCGCTACGAATCGCAGGGTAGCGCTCCAGGCGCCGCCGCACGCGATTCCAGTCGATGAGCGTGTGGACGAAGTACCGTGTGGGACTATCGATGCAGTCTGCCAAGTCCACGCTCCATCCGCTGACTGAACCCCCTCACCCGCCCCATTGCCGCAAGATCCATCCGCACCTGAAGCGGCACCGCGTCCTCCGACACCATCTCGCCGCAGAATGAGCCGACATGCACGTGCGGATGGAATGACAAGCCGTTGTTGCCGATGCAGGCGACCGGCTCGCCTGCCCGCACGGCATCCCCTTGGGATACCGTCACCTCGCGGTCAAGGACGTATGCGACGTGGACATCCGTCGGTTCGCCATCGACCAGCTGCTGGAACAGGATAGTGCTCGAGCGTCCTGAGCCCCGCACGCCGGGGGACGTGGTCTCGGGATTGATCTGGAATCCGACGGCGATTCCGTCGAAGGGTGCCAGCAGCGGCGCGCGCCAGCTGTGCCAATCCTCGTCGCGGCCTCCGTCTCCCGCATACAGTGACAGCAGGTTGCCGTCCGGTCCGCCGTCCCGCCGCACCACGACGCAGTCGGCGGCGAGGGTATGGAGTGTTTTCGGCATCATGTTGGTCATTCCGAAGTGACGAGACGACTAGAGCCCCGCAGGGAGGGACCGACCGTCTCCACCAGATCCTCCTCCAGCCACCCCCGTCTGAACGGCCCGATGAAGTGCCGCGTGTAGCTGATCTGCGCGTCGCCGTCGGTGGTGACCATGTGCGAGCCGAAGACGTCCCGGATGGTCGACGCGGGAGAGTCGGTGGTGAAGCGCTCCCAGTCGGCGAGGATGCGTACCACGTCGTCGCGGCGGGTGAGCAGCCACATCCCCAGCTCGGGCGCCCAGGTCACCGGTTCGGGCGCGCGGAGTTCGTGGAAGAGGGGATACGGGTCGCCGGCGAGCGCTTCGATGGTCACTTGGGAGCCGAGCGGAAACCGGCTGGATCTGTCGCTCATGGTCCGCAGGCGGTCTTGTACGCCACGAGTGGCCTGAAGTGGCCGACAAATCCGCCCAGAGATGGTTTGTCCGTCAAAAGTGGGCTCAAGTGGCCGACAAACTCGCCCGATCGCGGGTCGTGGAAGACGCATTGAACCGTGGGCAAACACGACTCAGTTGACCGACAATCCCACCAACAGCTCCCGCGCCGCCCCTCCCAGGCTGGTCTGTCCGCGGTTGTAGTTTCGCAGCAGCACCGCCGTCAGCCCAGTGGCGGGCTCGAAGAGAAGGTGGGCCGTGTACCCCGAGACCGATCCGCCGTGGCCCGCGAAGACCCGTCCGTCCACGGTGCTGATGGAGAAACCGAGCCCGTAGCCCGATTCCGGGTCCTCGGGGGTCTGCACCGAGAGTACCTCGGCGCGCATCTCGTCGCTGAGCAGCGACCGTCCCCCGCGCCCCATCACCCCGGCGGCGAAGGCGGCCATGTCGTCCACCGTCGAGTACACGCCCCCGTTGGGCACCTTGTACCCCCGCCCAGCGTGCTCCAGCGCCGGCCGCTCGGTGTTCACCTGGCCGTCGCGGCCATTGGCATGCCCCCGCGAGAGCCGCGGCTGCAGGGCGTCGCCGATGACGAAGGTGCTGCCGGTCATCTCCAGCGGCTCGAAGATGCGCGACTCGACCTGCGCCATGAACGGTTCGCCGGCGGCCCGCTCCAGCGCGAACCCCAGAATGCCGAAGCCGATGTTCGAATAGGAGTATTCGGTCCCGGGCGGCGTCCGGTAGCGGGTGGTGGGAATGGACTCCAGGATCCGCGCCGTCCAGCCCTCGACCGGTCCGGCCGCCGCGCCGGACAGACCGGGCTCCCGCGCGAAACCGGCGGTGTGACTGGCCACCTGCCGCAGCGACGGCTCGGCTCCTTCCGGGCGGTCCTGAAATGCCTCGATCTCCGGAACCAGCTCTGCCAGCGGCGTCTCCAGCGTGACTGTGCCGGCGTCGGCCAGGATCGCCATCAGCACCGCGGTGACGGATTTGGAGATGGAGCCGGTACGGTAGATGGTCTCCCGGGTGGCGGGGACGCCGGCCTCGGGGTCCGCCCATCCGTACGCCTCCGACCAGAGCACTTCGCCATCGCGGGCCAGCGCCACGGTGATCGCGCCCACCCCGTCGGCTTCCACGTCTGCGGCAATCCGTTCCCCGAAGGCCTCGAGCGCCGGGAGCCATTCGTCGGGCATCCGCGGGCCGTCCGGGGCGCAGGCGGCCAGCGGCAGCAACAGCAGCAGGGCCTTCATTGCCAGTCCGGTCGGTGCCGCCCGCATGGTCCCCCTGTCCCGTCGCGAATCCGGCCGACGCGGGGGCCAGGTGTCGCCCGCAGTTCCAGACATCCCGTTCACGCGGTCCACGCTCATCGCGGCGTTCTCCTCGTGTCGTATCGTCACGTGGCGAAAGGTCGTTCATCAGGCTCGGGCCCGGTTTCCCGCCGCCGGCCTTCACGACGGAACCTGCCATTGCCTTGCCCGGCGTGCAATCATAGGCTTGCCCGCGAGGCCGCTGAGCCCCACGGTTCCCCACTGTCGCGCGTGGGGCCACCAATCCCCGCCCACCACCTCGACACCCTCACCGACCGGAGACCCCATGCGCCGTCTGCTCCTCGCACGGCACGCGAAGTCGAGCTGGGGCGACCCGAGCCTCGCGGACCACGACCGGCCGCTCAACAAGAGGGGGCGCCGCGCCGCGCCCCTCGTCGCCGCCACCCTCGCCGACCGCGGCTTCGTCCCGGACGCAGTGCAGTCGAGCAGCGCGTGCCGAACCCGCGAGACCTGGGAGTTCATGGCACCGCATCTGGGCGGGCACCCCCACGTCGAGTTCCTCTCCGAGCTGTATCTGGCTTCGCCGCGGGCCGTGCTGCGCACCATCGCCACGGCGCCCGCCTCGGCCCACACGCTGATGGTCCTGGGGCACAATCCGTCGACCCACGCCCTCGCCGCCTACCTTGCACGCACCGGCGACCAGGAAAAGCGGGACCGCATCATCCGCTCCTTTCCGACGGGGGCGGTCGCGGTCGTCGAGCTGGCCGGCGACGACTGGAGCGACGCGGGCACAGGCGGGGAACTTCTCGACTACGTCATTCCGAAGATGCTTTGCTGATCGACCAGGCGACCTTGGGACGGCAGATCAACCTCGCTTTCGCCTTTCGCCCGCACCGCGCTTAGGTTGAAGCCGATCTTCGATTCCGCGACGGGACACAACAGGATGACCGGCGACGCTCCCCCCCCAGCCAACGATCTCGGCCCCGAAACCATCCGGCGCGTCTTCCGGGAGGGTGTCTACCCCTACACCGAGAAGATGAAACGGCGCGAATACGAGGAAAAGAAGGCCCCACTCCAGGTCGAACTGCTCAAGGTGCAGCGCTGGGTCCGGGGTTCGGGCAGGAAGATCGTCATCCTTTTCGAGGGCAGGGACGCGGCGGGCAAGGGTGGCACGATCAAGCGTTTCATGGAGCACCTCAACCCCCGGGGCGCGCGCGTCGTGGCCCTGGACAAGCCCAGCGAGGTCGAGCGCGGGCAGTGGTACTTCCAGCGATACGTCCAGCACCTGCCCACCACCGGCGAAATGGTCCTCTTCGACCGCTCCTGGTACAACCGGGCCGGCGTCGAGCGGGTCATGGGGTTCTGCACGGGGCAGGAATACCTCGAGTTCCTGCGCCAGTGCCCCGAACTGGAGCGCATGCTGGTCAACAGCGGCATCCTGCTCTTCAAGTTCTACTTCTCGGTGTCGCAGCAGGAACAGGTGCGCCGTTTCGACAGCCGCAAGACCGACCCGCTCAAGCAGTGGAAGATCTCGCCGGTGGACATCGCCTCGCTCGACAAGTGGCCCGACTACACGCAGGCGAAGGAGGCCATGTTCTTTTACACCGACACGGCAGACGCGCCCTGGACCGTCATCAAGTCGGACGACAAGAAGCGGGCGCGGATCGCCGCCATGCAGCACTTCCTGTCGAAGCTGTCGTATCCCGACAAGGACGAGGACGTCGTCACCGGGCCCGACCCGCTTATCGTCGGTCCGGCGACCCGGGTCGTCAGCCGCGACGAGCCGATGGCGGACGATCCGGTGGCGTTGTAGCCGCCGGGGGCACGGGTCTCCACGACTTCAGCCCCTCGGTTCATCCGTGGCGATGCACGCTGTTCCGTGGATTGCACTGTAAACGACGCTTTACATAATGTAATGTCGCGTATACTTTTTCCCGCCCTCATCCTCGTTGCGACCATGAACCCCACCACTGCCTCCGCCCAGGCCACCGCAGCCCGCGAATACGTGCGCGAAGTCCGCGAACTGGCCACCACCGGCGCGGTCCGCGAAGCTTTCCGGATCATCGAGGGACTCGACGCGTGGGCGGTGGAACGCCTCGTCGAACTCAACGAGATCCCCGCTCCCCCGTTCATGGAGGAGGCGCGCGGGCGGCGCTTCGCCGACCTCCTCGCCGAGTGCGGCGCCGACTCGGTGTGGACCGACTCGGAGGGGAACGTCTTCGGGCTGAGGCGCGGGCGGCGTGGTGAGCGCATCGTGGCGCTGGGCGCCCATCTCGACACCGTCTTCCCCGAGGGCACCGACGTGACGGTCCGGCAGCGCGGCGACACCCTCTTCGCGCCCGGGATCGGCGACGACACGCGGGGGCTCGTCGTGGTGCTCGCCGTGCTGCGCGCCATGAAGGAAGCCGGGATCCGGACCGGGGACGACATCGTGTTCGTGGGGGTGGTGGGCGAGGAGGGACTGGGGGATCTGCGCGGGATGAAGCACATTTACCGAGATCCGGACGAGGGGCCGGACGCGTGGATCGAGGTGGACGGCGGGGGGCTGGCG
>VXOC01000312.1 GCA_009840215.1 Gemmatimonadota bacterium
TTTAAATGATCCGCCGCCCCCCGAGACCTACCCGCGTAAGCTCGTCGGCAGCGTCAGATGTGTATACGAGCCCGGTGGCGGCTGGGATGGTGGGCCCGGCGGGGTGGGTTGCGCAAGGGCAGCCAGCCACTCGACAAACAGCACGAACCGAGGGAACTGGCACGGTGGATCACGATTAGCATTACCCCGGACTTCTCAGTGCGCCGTGGAAAGGCGCGTTTTTCTGGTGGGTGCGAATCCCACCCAGCAACTGTCGCTCCAGCTGGTAGCGGCCAGAGCGGTTCATGGAGGTAACGACATGGATTGAAGCACACTGGTAGAGGGCCGCCTTGGGCGGCTCGGCGACCATGCAGGCCGGAACGCGAGTGAACGCTGAGCAGGCCTCGTATGTGGACGCCCCCGGATGGGCAAGCCGGATTGGGAACCGAGTCGTTGGCAGTCTGGTCAGGTACTGTCGTATGTCCGGCCTCTTGATGCAGCCCATGTGGCCGCGGGCCTGTATGGTGTTCGTGAGATTCGGATCCAGATCGAAACGGCGGGCTCTATCCGTGGCCCTTCGAGGCCTGCTGGTTTTTCCGATCCCGTCTTGCTGACTGTTCGCCCTTACTCGTTCCTTCGTCCTGCCGCCCCCCCTTCCGGCTGCGTTTTCTCGTTCGCCGCGCGCTCAGGCGGCGGTGCGAACCCGATAGTCCTCCTTTCTCGTGGCCACCGCCCAGACGCTCCGCGCCGTCCTGTTGGCGAGCGCCACCGCGACCACCTTCTTCGGCTTGCGCGCCAGCATCCCGGCCAGCCACGGATCCGTGGTTCTCGCGGTGTCGGTCGGCCTGCGAGACGACCGCCATGGCCCCCGTGACCAGGAGCCGCCTAGGTCTTGCTGGCCCAGCGGACTGGAGGGAGCCAGAATCCCGGCAGGAAATGGTCTAAAGTCATACAGGGCTGCACGATCTGCGTTTTCTGCCGTTGTACTGGATCCTGCTGGACCGAGCCACAAGAGCGGGGAAATCGGGGTGGAATGGCGGGACTCCCGCGCCCGCGCCGCCTCTTCGCCGAAGGTCCCTGAATCTCCCTCCTCGCTCTGTCCTTGGAATACCATGCCGTCGGTACAGTGACAGCGATCCGACGTGCTGGAGCACCGCGCCGAGATTCTTGCTACCTTTTCTCTCCATGGGACCTCATCTCCGCTCCTGCGCTTCCCGACCAAGGCTTGCCTCCCCGGCGGGCTGCTTCTCGGACCGGGAACGTACTGATCACCAAGCGGGTCCGCCGATAGGCTTCGTCGCTCGCGTCCTCGCTCTCGCCGCGGCGGTGGTCGGGGTCGTCACGGCCTGCGGGGACGATCCAATGACACCGGCCGCACCGGACCCGCCCGTTCCCACCACGGTCGCGATCTCACCCACCTCGGCCGCGTTTCATTCAATCGGCGACAGCGTGCGGATGATCGCCACGGTGAGCGACCAGTACGGCCAAGCGATGGCCAATGTCACGGTCGAGTGGAGCAGCAGCGATACAGCCGTTGCCACCGTAGCGGAAGGGCTCGTTTCCGCAGTGGGCAACGGCAGCGCGACCGTGACCGCCACAGCTGGCACAGCGACGGCCAGCGCGCAGGTGGAGGTGGACCAATTGGCTGCCGAATTGGCCGTGTCCCCGACCGCTCATACGCTGGTTGCTATCGGTGACACGGTTCGGTTTGTGGCGGAGGCTCGGGACGGAAACGGCAATGTGGTAACGGGTGCGGAGTTCGTGTGGTCGTCCGACGATGAATCGGTCGTGACCGTGGACTCCGAGGGACTGGCGACAGCGGCGGCGAACGGAACCGCACGGGTTACGGCAACGTCCGGGTCGCAGATGGCGAGTGCCGAGGTATCGGTGGAGCAGGAAGTGGCGGAAGTGAGCGTCTCGCCGCCACCAACCGTTTTGGGGGCATTCGGGGACACGGTGCGGCTGTCGGCGGAGGCGACGGACGCCAACGGCCATCTGGTGGCGGGGACGGCCTTTACATGGACATCCGGCGACACCCTGATCGCCATGGTGGATGACACCGGACTCGTGACGGCTGTGGGAAACGGGGAGGCGGAGATCATGGCTGCGTCGGGTGCGGTGTCCGGGATGGCGGCTGTGACGGTCGCTCAGAAGCTGGACGCAGTAGCCGTCTTACCCTCGACCGATACGCTGGAAGCGTTCGAGGATACGGTGCGCCTTTTGGCGGAGGCAATGGACTCGAACGGCCATGCGGTGGCGGGAACCGTTTTCGCGTGGACATCCGGCGACACCCTGATCGCCATGGTGGACAGCGCCGGTCTTGTTACGGCTGTGGGCAACGGGCGGACGGAGATCACCGCAGCTTCGGGCGCGGTGTCTGGGACGGCGACTGTGACAATCGCGCAACAGCCGGGCGCGGTGGTCGTCACGCCCTCGACCGATACGCTGGTGGCGTTCGGCGACACGGTGCGTCTGTCGGCGGAAGCAATGGACGCGAACGGCCATACGGTGTCGGGGGCGGTGTTCACTTGGGTATCCGGCGACATGCTGGTCGCCGTCGTGGACGGTGTCGGACTTGTGACCGCGGTGGGCAACGGTCGGGCGGAGATCACGGCCGCCACCGGTGCGGTGTCGGGGACGGCGGACTTGACGGTCGCCCAGGTGGTTGCCGCCATCGAAGTGGTGCCAGCATTCGACACTCTCTTCGCGCTTGACGATACCGTTCGTCTCTCCGTTGAGGTCACGGATGCCAATGGGAATCCTGTCTCAGAGCCGGAGTTGGCATGGTTGACGGGTGACGGGTCCGTCGCGACGGTGGACTCGACGGGGCTGGTGACGGCGGTGGGCAACGGCGCGACCGAGGTTGGCGTGACGGTGGGTGAAGTGAGCGGACGGGCGCTCATTACGGTGAAACAGGCGGTGGCAGCCCTCACGGTTTCACCCGCGACCGCCACGTTGAGTGCGTTGGGGGAAACGGTGCGGCTGGTGGCTGTGCCGACGGATGCCACTGGGAACCCTGTCTCAGAGCCGGAGTTGACATGGTCGACGGATGACGGGTCCGTCGCAACGGTGGATTCGACTGGGCTGGTGACGGCGGTGGGCAACGGTGCGACCGAGGTTGGCGTGGTAGCGGGGAACGTGGCGGCGAGCGCTACGGTGAATGTGCGGCAGAATCCGAGTTTGATCACGGTGTCTCCCGCCACCGGAGCGGTCTGGGTTGGCCGTGATGATTTGCAACTGACCGCGATGGTGTTCGACGCAAACGGACATGAACTGCCGCATCCCATCCCGATCCGCTGGTCGTCCAGTGATCCGGCTGTGGCAAGTGTGGAGCCGTTGCGGGGTGTGGTCACCGCTGTCGCCAGTGGAGCGGCGACCATTGCAGCCTCGGTGCAAGATGCCATCGGCACGGCGACCATCACGGTCAGGACGCCGCGGCTTGGCCCCTATCCGATCAATGTCACCTACTTGGGGGACGTTCCCTCACTCATTCGGCAGGAGATGGACAAAGCAGTGACAGCGTGGGGGAGGTGGCTGACACCTACTCTTTCTGCCGAATACTTAGTGACAGCGAGCTTTACGTTGCACATACCGAGCGACCTGACCCCAAACGGGTTCGAGCTTCACCTTGAAGCTGGCGACACCTTGGCGCCGGGACTGAACGTGTGGGTAACGACCGAGACGGGCCCGGCGTGGGGTTGGGCCCGGAGTTCGTTCCTTTATCCGAACCATGTGCGATCAGACGTAAAGACGGCACCTTGGGCCGTGATCACCTTCAATTGGCAGGCAACTCGCGAGTTCTCCCGTCAGGCGCGCCGGGCGGCCATGTACGAGACCGCGCTCCACGAGATTGGCCACGCCGTCGGAATCGGCACATCCCCCCGTTGGTGGCGACACTTCGAGACGCCGGACACTACCAAACCATGGGCTTCGTTCTTCACGGATTCGCTCACCATCGCCGTCTTCGACAAGATGGGTGGGACCGACTTCCCTTCGAAAAAGATCCCGCTTCATGACCCGCACCATTGGGACGGATGCGCTGGACACTTCGACCTAATGGGGAGCCATATAGACGAAACTAGTACGATTACCGAGCTTACCCTCGCCGCCATGGCCGACGGTTACGAATACGATCACAGCCTTGTGCCCCGGCGGTCCCTCGACCCGAACGTCTGGAACTGGGACTTCGGGTGGTGTAAGGATGGGCTATGGCAGGGACCATCGGCCCAAGCCGCAGGAGACGGGTTCCGGGGATTCGAGGGGGATGTGATTCATCCTGGGCGACGCCGTCGCTGACGCGCTTCGCTTGTCCACCCTCGTTCGGGACGCCGGGAGACCCGCCAAGTTTGGTCGTCATCCGTTAGAGCGGCCTTCTAAGCAGCGTACTTGGGGCAACATCCGAGTGTCCCCGGCGGGGGCACCAAGAAGGATTGCGGGCTGGTGGTCGATGCTTTCCTCGCCGCCGAGCAAGCGAGCAAGCGAGCAAGCCGATGGAGTGGACGCCCCCTCCCGACCGCATCGCGATGTGCCAAGATGGTACTGAGCAATTTTAGTTAGTCGGACCATCTGAGGGAGGAGGCATCCACATGGAAGAGGTTAGCATCATCGGAATCGATCTGGCAAAGCGCAGCTTTTAGGTGCACGGGGCCAGCGCGGACGGGTCTGTGGCCTTCCGCCGGAAGCTGAGCCGCGGAGAAGGTGCTGAGCTTTCTCGCCTCGCAGCCGCCGTGCACGGTGGCGATGGAGGCGTGCGCCGGTGCCCACTACTGGGGCCGGGAAGATCGCGGCGCTCGGCCACGAGGTGAGGCTGGTTCCGCCGATCTACGTGAAGCCGTTCGTCAAGCG
>VXOC01000357.1 GCA_009840215.1 Gemmatimonadota bacterium
AACCCCGGTACGTACGTCACGACGCCAAGGATGGCCAGCAGCACCGCGATGAACCAGAGGTTCGCGCGCGTCACCCGCCAGATGTCCGCGCGCGCCACCGAGCACGCCGTCACCAGCACCGACGCGACCGGCGGCGTCTGCTGCCCGATCCCGAGGTTCAGGGTGACGATCAGCCCGAAGTGGACGGGATCGATGCCGGCGGCCTGGATCAGCGGCATCACGACCGGGACGAC
This sequence comes from Gemmatimonadota bacterium, assembly GCA_009840215.1. Classification (GTDB taxonomy): domain Bacteria; phylum Gemmatimonadota; class Gemmatimonadetes; order Longimicrobiales; family Gaopeijiaceae; genus Bin94. Next base: position 234 of record VXOC01000357.1, read on the forward strand.
CAGGATGATCGCCGCGGCCGAGTGCAGGAAGAGCCCGACCGCCAGCAGGAAGAGGTTGAGCAGCGCCAGGATCGCCAGCTTCGAGTCTGTAATCTCCATGATCGACGCGGCGATCTGCTGCGGCACCCGGACTTCGGTGAGGAAGTCGCCCAGGAGCGCGGACGAGGCCACCAGCAGCATGACCACCGCGGTCTGGTGCCCGCACTCGAGGATCGCCTTCCGGAGCCTTGACGGGCTCAACTCCCGGTAGACCACCCCGCCGATCAGCAGCGCCGCCACCACCGCCAGCCCCGCCCCCTCGGTCGCGGTGACCCAGCCGCCGAAGATCCCGCCCAGGATGACCACGGGCAGGAGCAGCGACCACCCGGCCTCGCGGAAGGTCCGCCACACGTGCCCCAGGCGGAACGACTCCTCCATCGGCAGCTTCGCGCGCCGCGCCCACAGGTACGCCACGAACATCATGAGGAAGCCGCCCGCGATGCCCGGAAGGATGCCCGCGACGAACAGCTCCACCACCGACGCGCCCGACATCACGCCGTAGAGGATCATGGGAATCGACGGGGGGATGATCACGGCCAGGGTGGCCGACGACGAGGTCACTGCGGCCGCGAACTCGCGCGAGTAGCCGCGCTTGCGCATGGCCGGGATCAGGATCGACCCGAGCGCGGCCACGTCCGCCACCGCGCTCCCCGAGATCTCGGCGAAGAACATCGACGCCGAGATGCTCACCATCGAGAGGCCGCCCCGGATGAACCCGAAGACGGCCGACGCGAAGGCCACGAGGCGCCGCGAGATCCCCGAGCGGTTCATGATCGCCCCCGCCAATATGAAGAGGGGAATCGCGATGAGGGGGAACTTCGTCGACCCGGAGAACATCAGCAGACCCGCATTGGGGAGCGCCGCGACGCCCCCGGTGGCGACGATCGCCACCACCGCCACCAGCCCCAGCGCGACCGCGATCGGCACGTTGACCAGCACCAGGACCAGCAGCAGCAGGACCAGGGCGACGGTCACGGAACGGCGCCCCCACCCTCGCCGGGTTCACCGCTCCCGCCACGGAGCGCGCCGGGCAGGCTCAGGAGCTGCGCCACGACGAAGAGCGCGGCCCCGATCGGGATCACCGACTGCGCAAGCGCCGCGGGTACGGCGGGCATGCTCACCAGCGCCGTCCCCGCCAGGGCGGCCTGCACCTGCAAACCCGCCCACGCCAGGGTGAGAAAGAAGCCGATCACGGCGGCCTCGCCCACGAGCAGGACCGCGCTGCGGGCCCGCCCGCGCATCCGCTCGACCAGCACGGGCACCCCGATGTGACCCCGCGTGAGCGCCACCAGCGCCGCCCCGTAGTAGGTGAGCCACGCGAGGAGGATCGACGCGGCCTCGTCGTACCAGACCAGCGCCGCCCCCGCCTTGCGGAAACCGACGCCCAGCACGACCACCAAGGCGAGCGCCACGACCAGCAAGACCACGATGGCTTCCAGCGTCTTCCGGAATACCCGCCGCAACCCCGTCACCCCTACCCCCGTCCGGGATTCGGTCACCGAAGGCTAGTTATTGGCAAGCATCAGGGCCCGGTCGATCAGTTCCCGTCCCGAAGCCACATCCGTCGCGAACTGCTCGTACAACAGCTGGCTCACGTCGTCGAAGGCGTTCCGGCTCGCCCAGTTGACCGAGATGTTCGTACGTCCCAACTCCACCAGCAGCTCGCGGTCCAGCCTTTTCGCCGTCTCGTACACGAAAGGCCTCAGTCCGCGCGCTTCCTCCTCGACAACGGCGCGCAAATCCTCGGGCAGGTCCTCCCAATGCTCCGCGGACACGGTCACGTACGCCGGCGTGTAGACGTGCTGGGTCAGCGAAAGATAGGTCTGCACCTCGTCGAGGTTGGCCGCGCTGATCTGCGCGAGCGGGTTCTCCTGACCGTCCACCACCCCCGTGCGCAACGCGAGCAGCACATCCGAGAAGGCCATGGGGACGGGGTTGGCGCCGAACTGCTGGAAGAGCTTCACGCGCCAGGTGCCGCGCGGCGTGCGCAGCTTGATGCCGTCAAGGTCTTCGGGCACCCGCACCGGCCGCACATTGTTGGTCACGTGCCGGTAGCCGTTTTCCCAGACGGCCAGGATCCGAAGGCCCTGCTCCTCGGCGAGCGGCGCCAGACGCGGCCAGACGATCTCCTCCTCGATGCGGGCCATATGATCGCGGTTCCGGACCAGGTAGGGCATCTCGAAGAGCCCGAACTCCGCGATCCGGGACGACATGATCGACGAAGGCAGCGCCAGGTCGACGGTTCCCAGCTTGAGCTTCTGGAGCAGGACATCGTCGCCCCCGAGCTGGCTCGATCCGTAGACGACCACCTCGGCCTCGCCGTCCAGGCGTTCGTTGACCCGGCGGGCAAACTCCTCCGCGGTGATTGCGAAGAGCGAACCCGGCGCCCCCACGTGCCCGAAGCTGAGTTCGCGGGGACCGTCGGCGGGGGTGCCGCCACCGCAACCCGCGACAAGTGCCGCAGCGATCCAGCCCGGAAGCGCCGCCACTCGAATGCCGGGGCATTTCTCTCCACGGGCTGCCAGTCCGTGGAAGAGCCCGCGCGCCCATTTGGAGCAGCGAGACACGGGATCCGGGCCCCTTTTGTGGGGTGCCGGAGCGGTCCTCCGCGTCGCGCGCCCGTACCCCCCTGCAGTCTGCGACATTATGCCCGTATGCCTCCTTGTAGCCGGTTCGCTTGTGAGCCTAAGGGATTATTCACAACTTGCCATATGTTTACCACCCTGGCCACCCGGCTGCGCCAGAATCTGGAAGGGCCGGTCCGCTTCGACGCGCTCACGCGGGCTCTCTATTCGACCGACGCATCCATCTACCAGATCGAGCCGATCGGGGTGGTGTTGCCGCGCACGCTCGACGACATCGACGCGGCCATGGCGATCGCGCGCGAGGAAGGGGTGCCGGTGCTGCCCCGGGGGGCGGGGACGTCGCAGTGCGGACAGGCCATCGGGCGCGCGCTGGTGGTGGACACGTCGCGGCATCTTCGCCGGGTGGGCCCGGTGGACCGGGAGGACCGGACCGTGTGGGTCGAGCCTGGCGTCGTGCTCGACGGCCTGAACCGCCGCCTGGCCCCGGCAGGGCTGTTCTTCCCGGTGGACGTGGCGACCGCGAGCCGCGCCACCATCGGGGGGATGGCGGGCAACAACAGCGGCGGCGCCCGCTCGATCCGCTACGGGATCATGGCCGACAATGTGCTGGCCATCGAGGCGGCGCTGGCGGATGGGAGGGTGGCGGTGTTCGGTGGGGACGAGGAGGGGGCGCCGGACCCCAGGCGGTCCCCGGGGGGACGCCCGGCTCCCGCCCAGGCCGATCACGCCGAACGGAACGGCGCGGCAGACCTCATCCGGGCCGCAACGGCGATCGCTTCGCGTGAAGCCGGTGAACTGGAGAGGCGCGTGCCGAAAGTCCTCCGTCACGTGGCCGGATACAACCTGCACCGGCTGCTGCGTCCGGGGGCCTCGCCGGCGGAGCTGCTGGTGGGGTCGGAGGGCACGCTGGCCTTCTTCCGCAGGATCCGTTTGAAGCTCTCCCGGCGGCCGGCCCGGCGGGTACTGGGCGTTTGCGCGTTTCCGTCGCTATTCGATGCGCTCGACGCCGTGCAGCACATCGTCGAACTGCAGCCCCACGCCGTCGAGTTGATGGACCACACCCTGACCGCGCTGGCCCGGGAGAACGCAGCGTTCCGTTCGACGGTGGACGCGCTCTTCCCGGCGGCGGCCCACACGCTGCTGCTGGTGGAGTTCGCGGGGGACGGGGAGGAGGCGCTGGCGGGGCGGCTGTCCCGTCTCGAGGAGGTGGTGCGCGGCATCGGGCCCGGGTGCGGCGTGACCCGGGCCGAGGACCCGGCCGCCCAGGCCGCGATCTGGGCGGTGCGGCGCGCGGGGCTGAACATCGTGATGTCCATGAAGGGTGACCGGAAGCCGGTCTCGATCGTGGAGGACTGCGCGGTCCCGCTCCCCGTGCTGGCAGAGTTCGGCGCCGCCGTCGAGGAGATCTTCGCGCGGCACGGCACGGCCTCGACCTGGTACGCGCACGCCTCGGTGGGGTGTCTGCACGTGCGCCCGTCCCTCGACATGAAGGACCCCGCCGACATACGGGCTTACCGCGCCATCGCCGAGGAGGTGCACGGGGTGGTGGGGCGGCTGGGGGGATCGCACTCGGGCGAACACGGCGACGGGATCCTGCGCTCCGAGTTCATCGAGCCGGTGCTGGGGCGGCGGCTGGCGCGCGCCTTTGAAGAGGTGAAGGACGCATTCGACCCGGACGGAATGATGAACCCGGGGAAGATCGTGGGGGCGCCCCGCATGGACGACCGCGGGCTGTTTCGGTACGGGCCGGAGTATCCGCGGCGCGTGGAACTGCCGACGGTGAGCGACTGGTCGGAGGATGGTGGCTTCGCGCGGGCGGTCGAGGCGTGCAACAACAATGGCGCGTGCCGCAAGATGGAGCCGGGCGTGATGTGTCCGTCGTATCGCGTGACGCGGGAGGAGCGTGATTCGACGCGGGGCCGGGCGAATGTGCTGCGTCTGGCGATGACGGGGAAGCTTGGGG
>VXOC01000316.1 GCA_009840215.1 Gemmatimonadota bacterium
GCGCGACCTCGGATTACTACACGCTTAAGATGGTCGCGTGCGTATGATGTGTATATTACTAAGGACGGGGGACCGGGTCCGGAAGCGGGGACCGGTCGACAGAGTGATCGAGCCGTGACCGGTACCGGTCGTCCCGCGGCGGAGGAGGACGTGACGGGGGTCGGCCGGTGGCCCGCCTGACCGGCTCCTGGATCCTCGGGCAGCTTCTGGGACGCGCCCTTCTGCCGCACCATGTGGTTCGCTGGATGCGGCGGCGAAGGATGCACCGCCGCGTCCCAACGGTCCATGGCAACGCCCAGCTCCTGCTCTACAAGCGCATGCTTCGGGGGGATTTCCTCCACTACGGCTACTTCGACGACCCGGAAGTGGCCCCCGAAGAGGTCAGCTTCGACGATCTCCACCGCGCCCAGCTTCGCTACGCGGAGAAGCTGTTCGACCTCATCGGTCCCCCGAACCGGCCGGTGCTCGACGCCGGTTGCGGGATGGGCGGCATGCTCGGCCTGCTCCGCGATGCGGGCCACGAGGTCACGGGACTGACCCCCGACCGCCTCCAGATCGAGCATATCCGGAGCGCCTACCCCGGTATTCCCGTCCTGCATTGCCGGTTCGAAGATCTGGCCCGTGACAGATTCCGTGACAGATTCAGGGTAGATTCTGGCACGATCGTCCACTCCGAGTCCCTTCAGTACATGCATCCGGAGGGTGTTTTTGCCGTTCTGGGACAGATTCCGGGTAGTAACTGGCAATGGATCGTCGCGGACTACTTCCGGCGGCCAGACGGGGCAGGCGAGTCCGCGGGCCGTCCGCGCCGCCGGCGCAACCGTTCCGGATGGCGCATCGACGACTTCCGCGCCTGCCTCCGCGAGCACGGTTTCCGGGTGGTCCACGAGGAGGACATCACCGCACACGTCCTGCCCACCCTCGGCTTCGCCCGCCTCCTGGCCGACCGCATCGGCCTCCCCGCCCTCGACTTCGCCCGCGACAGGATGCGCGCGAAAACCCCGGCCCTGCATTACGTTGTCGAGAACGTGGCCGAGCGGGCCCGGGACGCCGCCGTGCGAAATGCCGCGGTTCTCGATCCCGCCGCCTTCGCCGCGGAGAAACAGTACCTGATGATGAGCATACGCCGCGGCTAGCGGTCCCCGGATGGACCTCCGCTCCTTGCCGGAGGGTCGGTCCAGGGGTTGCCGGCGCGCAGATGGAATCCCAAGGGAGAAGAGAACGATGTCCTGGAGCACCGCCACCGTCCGCCGCCACCGGTCCCCACCCCATGCAGGGGCGCTTGCCCTGGCCCTGTCCTTCCTGGCCGCCACCCCCCTCGCCGCCCAGGACGTCACCATCGTGGACTACGAGCCGCGCAACACCCTGGTCGTCCCCGAAAACCTGTTGACCCGGGCGAAGTTCCCCTTCGTCGACATCCACGGGCACCAGAGGGCCACGCGCATGTCACCCGCGGACGTGGACCGCCTGGTCGCCGAGATGGACGAGCTCAACATGGCGGTGATGGTGAACCTGTCGGGGGGCAGCGGCGTCTCGCTCGTCGACGGGCTCGAGAGGATGGCGGGGCATCCGGGCCGGTTCGTCTTCTTCGCCAACATCAACTTCTTCGGCGTCGGCGAGCCCGGCTGGGGCGAGGAGGCCGCCGCGCAGCTGGAGGAGGACGTGAGAAACGGTGCCGCCGGGCTGAAGATCTTCAAGGGCCTCGGCATGTCCGACCGGGACACCGACGGCAACCGGATCCCGGTGGACGACCCGCGTCTGGCGCCGGTATGGGACAAGGCCGGCGAGCTGGGGATTCCGGTGCTCATTCACACGGCGGACCCGGCCGAGTTCTGGCAGCCCCACGACCGCAACAACGAGCGCTGGCTCGAGCTGCGGCTGCGGCCGCGGCGGATCCGTCCCCCCGACCGCTTCCCCCCCTTCGAGCAGATCATCGGCGAGCAGCACAATCTCTTCCGCAACCACCCGAACACCAACTTCATCGCCGCCCACCTCGGCTGGCTCGGCCACGATCTGGGACGGCTCGGCAGGCTCCTCGACGAGATCCCGAACATGTACGTCGGGCTGGGCGCGGTCGTGTACGAACTGGGACGGCAGCCCCGCTTCGCCCGCCAGTGGCTCATCGAATACCAGGACCGCGTGCTGATGGGGAAGGACTCCTACAACCAGGAGGAGTTCCACACCTACTTCCGCGTCTTCGAGACCGCCGACGACTACTTCGACTACTACCGCCGCTACCACGCCTTCTGGCAGATGTACGGCCTCGACCTGCCCGACGAGGTGCTGCGGAAGATATACCATGCGAACGCCCTGAGGCTGGTGCCGGGCATGGATGCCAGCCTGTTCCCGGGTTAGGTTGGCGCCACGCTTTCGATTGACGACTCAAGAAAGGGACAGGGACGTGGTGAGATCGGTCCTGCCGCCGCACACGGGCGTGCCCGGTTGGTGTTTGTCGCTGGCCCAACGTTTGTGGGTACTCCCGGCACTCGCCTTGATGACGGTTCCGCGGCCTGCTGCCGCCCAGGAAACGGAGCAGATCCTTGGGCGCATGGAATACGAACGGATGCGCCTCTATTCGGGGGCCGAACGCAACCTGGCCGTCCTTCTTCAGAGCGCCCTTCGCCAGAAGCGGGCCATGCCGCCGGGCGGGATCCTGCCGATGGCACTGGTCGACACCCGGTGGCGCGCACTCGGCCCCGACCGGGTCAACACCAACGGAGTCTTCACGGCGGGACGGGTCTCGACGGTCGCCATCCATCCCACCGACATGAACATCCTGTACGCGGGGGGTGCCCAGGGCGGCGTCTGGAGATCGGACGACGCGGGGGCGAACTGGAGGCCCCTGACGGACCAGGAGTGCTCCCTGGCCATGGGGTCGATCGCGATCGATCCGGTCAATCCCGACATCATCTACGCGGGCACCGGCGAACAGCACTTCTCGGGCGACAGCTACTACGGGTGCGGGGTCCTGCGGTCGCTCGACGCCGGCGAGACCTGGGAACAGCAGGGAGTCCAGCAGTTCGTCAACAAGAGTGAACGGAGCGGGGGCGCGCGCATCGCACGCGTGGTGATCGATCGCGCGACGGCCGGTTCCGCGACCTCGACCACGGTTCTGGCGGCCTCGACCTTCGGGCTCTTCCGCTCGACCAACAGCGGCCTTACCTGGAGTCTGGTTCTGGACGGGCTTGCCACGGATCTGGTGGTGCACCCCACGGATCCCTCCACCATGTACGCGGCCCTTTACGGCAACGGCGTCTACAAATCGACGAACACCGGTTTGTCCTGGACGCACACCTCGACCGGCATGAATCTCGACATCGCCAGGCGCATCAACCTGGCGATCGCGCCATCGTCCCCGGACATCCTGTACGCGAGCTTCCAGACGGGCGAGTCCAAGGGGGACGGGCTGACGATGTACCGTACCGCCAACGGAGGCACCAGCTGGCAGGAGCTGCCGGCTACGGGGGCCAGCTGCTATTACCAGTGCTGGTACGACATGACGATCGCGGTACACCCCTCGAACCCGCAGACGGTCTACTTCGGCAGCCTGCGACTGCACCGATCCGTGACCGGCGGACAGACGTTTTCCCTGCACCACAACGGGATCTACGTCGACGAACACCTGCTGGTCTTCGATACGTTGCGGGGGGCGAACGCGCTGTATCTGGCCAACGACGGCGGCGTGTATCGGACGATCAACGGCGGGACCAGCTGGACTTCGCTCGCCACCAATCTGGCCGTTGCGCAGTACTACCGGGGGATTGCCCTGCATCCGTCGATCGCGGGAATCACGCTCGGGGGTACCCAGGACCAGGGGACGCAGCGGTCCTCCCCGGGCACCGGGGTCTGGCAAAAGATCATGGGAGGCGACGGTGGATACACTGCCTTCGATGTCGAGGACCCCTCGATCTGGTATGCCGAGACGCAATGGATCCGCGGGGCGGGATACGCCGGTCCGAGAAAGAACGGGGTGCTGGCGACCAGGGGGATCGACAATGGCGAACGGGGACTCTTCATTCCGCCCCTGGTCATGGACCCTATCGACTCGAAGCGGCTGTACTTCGGGACCCGGAGCCTCTACCGCACGGATGACTCGGCGGAAAGATGGGAGCGCATCTACAGGACGCCGGACGACGGCGAGGTCATCACATCAATCGGGCTCACGCCCTCGGATGAGAACACCGTCTATGCCGGAGTGCTGCGGGGACAGGTGATCGTGACCCGCGACGGAGGGGTGACCTGGCAGCAATCGGGGTCGGGTCTGCCCGACAGGTTCATCGGTGACGTAGTGGTGCACCCCGACGACCCGGAGCAGGCGTACGCGGTGGCCGGGGGATTCCTGACCGGGCACGTCTTCCACACGGTGGACGGGGGCCGCACCTGGCAGGACCGCACCGGGAACCTGCCGGACCACCCGGTCAATGCGATCCTCTACGATCCGGCCGACCTGGAAGGGGTCTTCATCGGGACGGACCTGGGCGTGTTCCATTCTGCCGCCGGCGGCGACAGCTGGGACCGTCTGGACGAGGATCTGCCGACGGTCGCCGTGTACGATCTGGCGGCGCAGCCGGGGACCAGCCGGCTCGTCGCGGCCACCCACGGACGCGGCATGTTCGAGATCCCGATCGACGTGCCGCTCTCGGTGCGGGTGCGACCGGGGGCGATTGTGGACAGTGTGCTGACGACCGACACGACGGCACCCCGGGACGTGATCGTGGCCCCGTCGGGGAAGGAAGACTACGCCGCGACCTGGCAGGCGACGAGCGACGTGTCCTGGCTTGTGCTGACGGGGGGTGTGGGGCGGGGG
>VXOC01000173.1 GCA_009840215.1 Gemmatimonadota bacterium
CTCCTCCCCCTCCTCGCGGCCGCCCTCCTCGCGCTGCCCGCTCCCGCCTCCGCCCAGCAACCCCCCGCCGATCCCGCCGATGTCGAGTCCATCGACGCGATCATGAAGGCCGTTTACGAGGTCATCTCCGGCGACGCCGGCGTGAAGCGCGACTGGGACCGTTTCCGCTCGCTCTTCGCGCCCGGCGCCACCCTGAGCCCGACCGGCCCCGGCCCCGACGGCGCGTACGGCCGCCAGATCATCACCCCCGACGACTACGCGCAGAATGCGGGCGCCTGGCTCGAGGAGAACGGCTTCCACGAAGTCGAGATCAACCGGGTCACCGAGCGGTACGGCATGATCGCCCACGCCTTCAGCACCTACGAATCGCGCAACATGGCCAGCGATCCCGAACCGTTCGCGCGCGGCATCAACTCGTTCCAGCTGCTGTACGACGGGACGCGCTGGTGGGTGGTGTCGATCTTCTGGCAGCAGGAGAGCGAGCAGCATCCGATTCCGGAGAAGTATCTGGCGGGCAAGGGGTGATTGCCTTCTGAACCGCGGGCCCGCGAAGTGGGCCGCTTTCTTGCGGTTGGCTGGTCGAGGTCCAAGTATGTGACCCGAAGCCCCCCTGACACGACAACCGGAATAGGGCCGGAAGGAGCGCCCGAAGATGAGAACGAAACTGGCTCTGTTGCTGATCGTTGCCGTCGCGGGCTGGAGCATGGTGCCGCCGGCTCCGGAAGGCCGGGAGAGCGCTTTCGGCGAGCAGATCATCGCGGACATTGCGGCCGCCCTGGACAGCCCGCCCCCGCGCTCTCCACGATCGGCATCGTGGACGGAACATGGGACAGAATCGCGGACGCGGGGATGGCGGCGGCAATCGGGACGTATGCGAGGGAATCGGGGACATCCGTAGAGTGTTCGTCGTCTACAGTACGACGTACGGCGACCGCGATACCGGCAGAGCGGCGGTCTGGATCAACCGTCGTGAGCAACCCCCTGGAGGCCTTCCGCACTCGGTGACCCACGGGACCCTGCATGCGACGTTGAATGATACCTACTTCACCGAATCCACCCGCCTGGAGGATATGATTCGGGTTGAATCCGCGGCCCGGTCGGCGGCCGGCGGGTGCCACCACCTGGTACAGGAGCCGCCGGGGCGCTGAGGGCTGTTTCCCTGGCGTCGAGCGCGGACGCCCCGCGACTCGCCGCTCGGTACAAAGATCCCCGGGACGCGGGAGTAGCATTGCCTGTTTCACCGCGATGTAGTACAGTCGTAATACACCTGACGGGAGGAGGGCACGATGGCGGTGAAGCAGAAGACGGAGAGAAGGGCAGGCCAACCCACCATGGCCACGCGAACCGTAAGACTGGACACCGACGCCGAGGCGACGCTGGCCGACCTGCGGCGCCGGACCGACCAGTCCATTTCGGAGGTGATCAGACGATCCCTGCAGGCCTATGCGCGCGAACTGGACGCGGACATCCGGATGCGGCCGGGGGAAGTGTACAGGAAGCTCGGGTTGCCGGGAGAAGGGGGGTTTGCGGTCGCGCCTGCTTCGCGGGCCAAGGAGGTTATTGCGGATGTGATCCGAAAGCGGCACGAGCAATGATTCTCGTAGACACTGGTCCGCTGGTAGCGCTATTCGAAGTACAGGACCAGCACCACTCGAGGTGTCGCCGGATTCTGGACGGGTTGAACGACGACCTGGTGACCACGGCACCGGTGCTTGCCGAAACGTTTCACCTGCTGGGCCCCGGGAGTATCGGACCGCCCCGGCTCATAAAGTTCATCCAGGAGGGCGGCGTTGGCATCCTCCCGATGGACGACCGGAACCTGCACCGCTGCTTCGACCTCATGCTCCGGTACGCGGATCTGCCGATGGACTTCGCGGACGCCTCGATCGTCAGCACGGCGGAGGAGGTCGGGACCAGGACCGTCTTCACCCTCGACTACAGGCACTTCGCCACCTACCGCATCCGGCGCGGCTACCACCGGATCCCCTTCACGATCATCGGCGATCCGTCGGGGCCGGGGTTCGTGCGGGAAGGAGTGGCGCAGGAAGAGGAAGTGGAACCCGCCCACACGCCTTGACCCTGACGTAACGTCAGGCTGTACCTTCCCCGCCATGAACACCCAACCCGCTCACGCGGCTGGCGCGACCGCCACACCCGGCACCACCGACCTCTACACCGTCGGCCAGGTCGCCGCCCTGGCACGCGTCACCGTGCGCACGCTGCACCACTATGACCGGATCGGCCTGCTGTCGCCGTCGCGGCGCTCGAAGCGCGGCTACCGCCTCTACGACTATGCCGACCTCGAACGCCTGCGGCAGATCAGGTTGATGCGGGAACTGCGCTTCAGCCTGGAGGCCATCGAGCAGATGCTCGACGCCCCGGCATACGACCGCCGCAGCGCACTGATCGCCCAGCGGGAACTGTTGCGCGAGCGGCAGGAGAGGACAGACAGTATCATTCGCGGGGTCGACCGGGCCCTGACCGCACTGGAGGACGAGACGAAAATGGATACCACCGAGATGTTCGAAGGCCTCGAGGACTTCGATCACACCCAGTACGAGGACGAGGTAAAGGAGCGCTGGGGCGACACCGACGCCTACAGGGAATCGATGCGCCGCACCCGCCGATACGGCAAGGACGACTGGGTCCGGATCAAGGCGGAGGGCGAGGGCGTGTTTGCCCGGCTGGCCGAGCTGTTGGCGGATGGCGGGCAGGCTGCCGGACGCGCTGCGATGGACCTGGCCGAGGAGCACCGCTGCCACATCGACCGCTGGTTCTACCCGTGCAGCCACGAGATGCACCGGTGCCTGGGCGAGATGTACACCGCGGATGCGCGCTTCACGCAGTACTTCGAGAAGCGGGCCGAGGGGTTGGCCGTGTTCGTTCAGGATGCGATCCTGGCGAATGAGGCGCGGTGGAGGAACCGGCAGTGAGCGCGGGGGCTGGAGGAGCGGTCGATGGGGCCGGGGACGCGGGTGCGGTGCAGGCCGAAGCTGGCGAGGGCGGCGACGGCCGCTTCCGTGCGACGCTGGTGCGGGTGCTGCTTGTCCAGATCGTGGCGCTCGCGCTGCTGGGCCTGCTGCAAGCCGTCTACCACGGCTGACGGTCCCGTGACCATCACGCGCCACGAACCCGGCCCGCCGACCCCTCGCTGGGCCATTCCAGCCGGGTAGCGCCAGATGCACCCCGTCAACTGGCTGATCGTCGGCGCCTACGTGGCCTACGTACTCGTCGACGGCGTGCGGCGTGCGCGGGGGACGAAGGAGATCGAGGGGTATTTCCTGGCCGGGCGCACGCTGCCTTGGTGGGCGGTGGGACTGTCGGTGATGGCGACCCAACTGTCCGCCGTCACCATGATCGGGACAACGGGTCAGGGTGCCACCGACGGGCTGCGGTTCGTCCAGTTCTACTTCGGGCTGCCGCTCGCGATGGTCATCCTGGGCGTGACGATCGTGCCGTTCCTGCGCGGCAATGGGGTCTACACGGCGTACGAGTACCTGGAGCGCCGGTTCGATGCGCGCACCCGCACGCTGACGGCCTTCCTCTTCCTGCTGTCGCGCGGGATGTCGTGCGGGGTGATCATCGCCGCGCCGGCGGTGGTTTTCTCGGCGCTCTTCGGGTGGCCGCTCGTGTGGTGCGTCGCGCTGATCGGCGCCCCGACGGTGGCGTACACGATGCTGGGCGGGATCCAGGCGGTCACCTGGGCCGACGTCAAGCAGATGATCCTGATCGTGGTCGCGCTGGTGGCTGTGATCGTGGTGCTTCTCGTGAAGATGCCGGTCTCGCCGGACGAGGCGCTCCAGATCGCCGGCGCGACGGGGCGGCTCAAGGTCTTCGACTTCTCGTTCGACATCAACGAGACGTACACCTTCTGGTCCGGGCTGATCGGCGGGACGTTCCTGATGCTGTCGTACTTCGGCACCGATCAGAGCCAGGTGCAGCGTTACCTGGCGGCGAAGTCGGTGGGCGAGGCGCGGACCTCGCTGCTCATGAGCGCCTACTGGAAGATCCCGCTGCAGGCGCTGGTCCTGCTGGTTGGTGTGATGGTGTTCGTGTACTACCAGTTCCAGGCACCGCCACTGCTGTACAACCCGGCGCACGAGAGCGCGGTGGTGGAGGCGCGGGGGGCGGAGTTTGAAGTATTGCAGGAACGGTATGGGGAGGCGCTGGGGCTGAGGGAGGGCGCTGCCCGCCGCGCGGCGGAGGGGGCCGGAATGGACGACTTTCTGGCTCGCGAGGCCGACGTCCAGGACATCCGCGCCGAGGCCCTGGCAATGGCCGAAGAGGTCACGGGCGAGGCGTCGCGCGACGTCAACTATATCATCCCGCGCTTTGTGCTGAGCGAACTGCCGATCGGGCTGGTGGGCCTGTTCATCGCGGCGGTCATCGCGGCGGCCATGTCGAGCATCTCGTCGGAGCTGAACTCGCTATCGACCGCCAGCGTGATTGACTTCTACCGGCGCTGGTTCCGCCCCGAAGCGAGCGATGACCACTACCTGGCCGTGTCCAAGGTCACGACGGCGTTCTGGGGGGTGTTCGCCTGCATTGTCGCGGTCTACGCGGTCAGCCTGGGGTCGCTGATCGAGGTCGTGAACCGGTTCGGGTCGTTCTTCTACGGGTCGATTCTGGGCGTGTTCCTGCTGGCGATGATGCCGCGGGCGCGGGGGGTGGGGGCGTGGGGGGTGGGTTTTAAACAAATACGAGACCACCCTACGGATAGGAATTTGGGTTTTGGGGGGTTTTGTTTGAAAAAAAAAATGTGGGGGGG
>VXOC01000217.1:0-2172 GCA_009840215.1 Gemmatimonadota bacterium
CCACGACGCGGTTGGTCATGTCCGGTTCGCCCGCGTGAAACCGCCCGCACTCCAGCTTGAGCTGCTCGCGGGGGTGCATCGCGCTGAGACGGTTGAAATCCGGCCTGCGGGCCGCGCTGTCGGGGGGAAGTCCGTTGACCTGGTCCAGGAAGCGCAGCGGCGGACTCTTTCCGTTGCGCGGCCGGCGCCCGACGATCCCGGCCAGCTCGTCCCCGGTCCGGAGACCGAATCGGTGGATGAGGCGGGACCCGACGTAGATGTCGTTCTTCCCCGGCACATACCCGTCGGCGGCCCGGCGAACAAAGCCGGAACCGCTGGGAAGCACCTCGAGGATTCCGAGAAGCTCTCCCGGTTCCCTCTGCCTGCCACCGCCCCGCATGGAGTCCTCGTTCTGATGCGACGGGCCGCGCCGGTGGCGTGGGCGACCCCGTCCGCGCCGGGGATGGCGGGCATGGCGGCTGTGCGGCGACTCGGTACCCGGCGCCGGTTCCGTGGCGGCCTCGTGAGCCGTGGGTGCCTCGGCAGTCCGGTCCGGGCCGGCAGCCGGAGATCCGGTCCCCGAGTCCTTCGCTTCAGAGGTATTTTCGGGTGTAGTGTGATCGGTCACGGTCATTGCACCTTCCGGAAGAACGCCTTCCAACTTGAGCGGTCGCACGGACCCCGCCGAGCCTGCTGGTCCCCTGATGGCGACGACTTGCTCCCTCGCACGGGCTGCGACTGCTGCACAGACATCGCCCGGGAGTGGGCCGGAGGGTCCGAAAAAGTACGCCGCGCGAGGCATCGTCACGCGTGGTTGGTACAGCGCGGCGCCAATGTAAACAAGATTCACTCATGTCGCGCAGTTGGCAAGTGGGGGGATACTTCGCCCGCAGGTCCCGATGCGCTTTCCCGCTGTTCCGGCCCTGCGGCGCCAGACTGTCCTCACACCCCCCGGCACCTGTCCCGGGAACTGGACACCGATCCGGGCACCTGGCTCGACACATCTCTCTATACCGTTGTCTCGTAACAAGTTATCGGTACGTTCGGTTCTGGCACGCTGAATGCATCAAGGTGACGGCAATTCCCTACCGCAGGAGGTGGTGACATGAAGAGTATCAGAGGAGTCCTGTTGTCGGTCTCACTGCTCGCCATTCCCGCGACCGGAGCGGCCCAGTTCACGGGCCACCTGTCGATCGGGATCGGTCTGGCCGCACAGACCCATCCCGTCGCCTGGGCCGGGGCCGCAGTCGGCCTGGCCCACCAGCCGGCGCGTGACAGCGGCTATCCCGGCATCGGCTTTTCCGCAGTAGCGGGCTCGTCGGACTACTACGACGGCTACGGTTACGGCCACCACGGCGGCTGGGACCCCTGGGACCCCTGGGACTGCTGGTACTACGTGTCGTACGATCCGTGGTTCGGTTGCCCGTCCTACTACCCGCCGGGCTATTTCGGGCCCTGGTGGGGCTGGCGCCCCCCGGTCTGGGGCTTCTACGGCTTCTTCGGTTGGCCGTCGTACCGGGTGGTGCACCATCACTGGTATGGATTCTCCGGGTGGTACGCCGGTTGGAACTGGTACCCCGACTACTACGGCTGGGGCCGCAACCGCTACCGCTACCGGCCCCCGGTCCGCTACGTGCACGATCCCTACGACGGCGGCGGTTACGCGACCCCACGTGGATACCGGACCGGTGGCCGCGCGACACCCCGAGGCTACACCGGCGACCGCATCGTGCGCGGCTCTCCCCTCTTCGGTCCACGCTACAAGGAGGAGCCGCGGAGGGCCCGCGCGACCGACAACAACCGGGGAACCGGCACCGGGGGGACGACAGACGATGCACGGCGGGCGCGCCCGCGCGACGATACGAGGACGACCGCGATCCGCCCCGGAACGCGCACCGGCACCCGGACCGACGTGCCCACCACGCGCAGGACGCCGACCCGGACCGCAAAGCCGAAAACGACCCGCGCCACACCTCCGAGGGTAAGAGTGCGTCCCGCGACCACCCGCGCCCCGGTGCCGAGGGCACGGCCTGGCTCCTCCAGCCGAACCCCGCCCAAGGTTCGCCCGGCGCCGTCCAGGCGGCCGTCGTCGAGACCGAAGGCCTCCGCCCCCAGGCGGTCCGCGCCCAAGCCCAAGGTTTCGCCCCCGAAGAGACCTCCGTCCAGGCCCAAGGCGTCGCCCCCCAGGCGGTC
>VXOC01000217.1:2272-4761 GCA_009840215.1 Gemmatimonadota bacterium
TCGCCCCCGAAGAGACCTCCGTCCAGGCCCAAGGCGTCGCCCCCCAGGCGGTCCGCGCCCAAGCCCAAGGTTTCGCCCCCGAAGAGGCCTCCGTCCAGGCCCAAGGCGTCGCCCCCCAGGCGGTCTGCCCCCAAGCCCAAGGTGTCGCCCCCGAAGAGACCTCCGTCCAGGCCCAAGGCGTCGCCCCCCAGGCGGTCCGCGCCCAAGCCCAAGGTTTCGCCCCCGAAGAGGCCTCCGTCCAGGCCCAAGGCGTCGCCCCCCAAGCGATCCGCGCCCAAGCCCAAGGCGCGGCCGCCGTCGCGGCGCTCGGGCACCTCGAAGGCCCCCCCGAGGCGAGGAGGCAAGCACTGACCGACCGGGGTCGTCATTCCTCCGAACCTCAATCTGCATCCCGCAGATGTCAAATGGTCTTTACATAATGTAAAGGCCACTTGACATTTTGGGTAAACGATGATCGCCCAGTGAGCGCGCATTGCGCCCCGTCAAGTCGCGGGCAGACCGTCCTTGACGAGCGACTCAAGGGGGCTGGCGCCCATCCGGTAACAGAGCTCGGCCAGGTCGTCGACGCGCCACAGAGCCAGGTCCGCGCGGAGACCGGGCTCCAGCGTGCCCCGGTCGCGCTCCTGTCCCAGGACCCTGGCCGCGGCGGCAGTGAAACCCGCCAGCGCCTCCTCCGGCGTGAGACCGAATAGGATGCAGCCCAGGTTGAGGATCATGCCCACGTTGGTGATCGGCGACGACCCCGGGTTCGCGTCGGTGGCCAGCGCCATCGTCACTCCGGCACGTCTCAGGGTGTCTACGGGCGGCCTGCGGTCCGCCCCCAGGGTGTACGCCGCGCCGGGGAGGAGGACCGCGTACACTTCCGCTTCCGCCATCGCGTGGACACCGCCCTCGGACAGGTACTCGAGATGGTCGGCTGAGCGTGCCCCCACCGCGGCGGCCAGCGCGCCCCCGCCCTGGTCGGTGAGCTGGTCGGCGTGGAGACGGCCGTGCAGCCCGGCCTCGATCCCGGCCTCGAGGATGGCGCGGGACTCGTCCGGGGTGAAGGCGATGTCCTCGCAGAAGACGTCGATGGCGGTCGCGTGGCCCTGCTTCAGCGCGGCGGGGATGATCTCGTCCACGACCAGGCGGACGTAGTCGGCGCGGCGGCGGGTGTACCCGGCGGGGATGGTGTGGGCGGCGAGCAGCGTGGGTGAGATGTCGGCGGGGACGTGACGCGCGAGCCCGGCAGCGACCTCGAGCATCCGGATTTCGTTGTCCAGGTCGAGGCCGTAGCCGGATTTGACCTCGATGGTTGTGACACCCCACGCGGACAGCTCCGTGGCTCGTGCGGCGGCGCCCGCGGTCAGCTCCTCGTTTGAAGCGGCACGGGTGGCGCGCACCGTCGACATGATGCCGCCGCCCGCCCGCGCGATCTCGGCGTAGGACTCGCCGTGGAGCCGGCGGCGGAAGTCGGCGGTGCGGTCACCGCCGAAGACGATGTGCGTGTGGCAGTCGATGAAGCCGGGGGTGAGCCATGCGCCGGCGCAGTGGATGACTTCGGCGGCGAGGTGGTCCGGTGGCCCGGGGAGGTCGGCGGCCGGTCCCACCCAGGCGATGCGGCCGTCGCTGGCGGCGATCGCGGCGTTGCGCACGATGCCCAATGAGGGGTCGGTCATGGTCGCCAGGTGAACATCGGTCCAGAGGCGGTCCCAGCGGGGTTCGGGCATGAGTGTCGGTCGCCTCCGTCAGGGTTC
This sequence comes from Gemmatimonadota bacterium, assembly GCA_009840215.1. Lineage (GTDB taxonomy): Bacteria > Gemmatimonadota > Gemmatimonadetes > Longimicrobiales > Gaopeijiaceae > Bin94. Next base: position 4,009 of record VXOC01000217.1, read on the forward strand.
TTCCGGTTTGTCGGACGGGGGTTGCGCCACCGGTCGCGCGGCCTCCCCCTGCCCCGCGCCCGCCTTGCGGCCCAGATTGATGCGCGCGGGATCGCCGAATCCCAAGATGATCGGGTTCGGGCGGGGCGGGCAATCCGGCGCGCGGCGAGAGCTGAGCCCATGACCTGGGAGGGAACCGAGTCCATGACCCATAAGGAACAAATGTTTCCGACAGCCACTCCCCGTCGTGTCTTCCGCTTCGAGCGCCTCCTGGTGGGGGACCGATGGGAGCGCGATGTCCGGGTCGATGTGGACGCCACCGGGCGGATCGTCGCACTGGACCCGGGTGGCGCCCCGGACGGTTGCGAGCCGGTGGCGGGATGGGCGGTGCCCGGGGTGCCCAACGTGCACAGCCACTCGTTCCAGCGGGCGATGGCGGGCCTGGCGGAGGGACGCGGGCCGGACTCGTTCTGGAGTTGGCGCGACGTGATGTACTCGTTTCTGGAGCGGCTGACGCCGGACGACGTGGAGGCGATCACCGCGCAGCTCTACGTCGAGATGCTCAAGGCGGGTTTTACCTGTGTGGGCGAGTTCCACTATCTGCACCATCCGCCGGGCGGAGGCAGATACGATGATCGGGCCGAGATGAGCCGGAGGATTCTGGCGGCGGCGCGGACGGCGGGGATCGGGCTGGTGCATATGCCGGTGGTTTATGAGAGAGGGGGGTTTGGGGGGGAGATGGGTAAAAAAAAATAGACGCGGGGGGGGGGGTGG
>VXOC01000136.1 GCA_009840215.1 Gemmatimonadota bacterium
GCTGCTGGCCTCACTGCGGGCCGCGCTCGAGGACTTCGGCCTGACCGCGCGGCTGGCGCTGGCCGACACCCCGGGCGCGGCCTGGGCCCTGGCCCACCACGGCGCCGGCGACCCCGCCGTGGTACCGGCCAACGCCGGGCCATCCGGGCTCATGGAAGCATTGGCCGAACTGCCCGTGGCCGCCCTGCGGCTGAGCCCCGAAGTCGCGGACGGACTCGTGTCCTTCGGTCTGGACAGAATCCGCACACTATCCGTCATGGAATCCGCCAAACTGATCCGGCGCTTCGGCGTGGAGCCGGTCAGGAGACTTCAACAGGCCCTGGGCCAGGTCGACGAGCCGATCATCCCGCTCCGCCCCCTCCCCCCGCGCGAGGCCCAGCGCGCCTTCGCCGAGCCGATCTCGACGCCGTCCGATATCCGCGCCGCGGTCGACGGCCTCCTGGACGATCTCTGCCTGGAGCTGAGCCGTTCCGGCGAGGGCGCGCGCCGGCTGCACCTCGTCTGCCACCGGGTCGACGGCGACCGGCGAAGTCTCACCATCGGCACCAGCCGGCCGCTGCGCCGCAAGAAGCCCCTCATGGGACTCTTCGCCGAAAAGCTGGAGCAGGTCGAGCCCGGCTTCGGGATCGACGAGATCACGTTGGCTACCGATGTGGTGGAGACGATCGACGAGGTGCAGGGGGGATGGGGAGGCAACGACGAGGCCGGTCGCATGGTCACGCTCTCCGGGGGACACCGCGCCGCGGACGAGGAAGAGCTGGCGGATCTGCTCGACCGGCTGGGGAACCGGTTCGGGTTTGGCAGGATCGGGCAGCCGGTGCCGCAGCAGAGCTGGTTGCCGGAGAGGGCGGCTTTCCATGAATCAGGCTCGCAACCCGCGTCCGCCGCGGATTGGCCGGAGGACCGCCGCAGGCCGCTGCGGCTGCTGTCGCCTCCGGAGCCGGTGGAAGTCGTCCGTCCGGAGTCCGGTGACCCGTCTCCGGCGGATCGGGGTGAAAAGACACATGCCGCCGGAAGCGGTAGCCCCTACGGGCTGCAGGGGTTTCGCCGGCGGGGACGGTTCCACCAGCTGCGAATGGCCGAGGGACCCGAGCGGCTGGAGTGTGAATGGTGGCGCGAGGACGCTCCGAGCCGAGACTACTACCTGGTCGAGGACGAGGCGGGGGGGCGGTACTGGCTGTTTCGGGAGGGTGGGGGTGGTTCGGTGGCGATGTCTCGCTGGTTTTTGCATGGGGTTTTCGGGTGAAGGGGATGGCGAACCCAGTCGCATCTTCAAGGCCCTTTGAACTCATCAGGCCCAACCAAACATGGAACCGCCCACCGGGATTTGCCGAGCGTCAGCGAGGCAGTCACCATATCTTCCGTAAGGAAGGCGTTCCGGAACGGCTCGTCCTGCAACGAGACGGAAGCCACGCGAAACCGTACCAGGTCCGACAGGTGCGCAAGGTGACCCTCAACTACCGACTGGGAGAACGAGAATGAGTCACCAATACGAGGTTCTCATCCACTGGAGCGAAGAGGATCGCGCCTTCGTGGCCAAAGTGCCCGAACTTCCCGGATGCATGGCTCACGGCTCGACGAAAGCGACGGCTCGAGAGAAGATCGAGCAGGCCATCACGCTTTGGCTCGATACCGCCAGGGAGTACGGCGATCCTGTTCCGGAGCCTTACAGGGCGAGCGCGCGAACCGGCTGACGGCGACCGTCGCACGTCCGCGGACCGGCCCAGGAGCGACACAATCCCGAAGGCCACGGATCAAACAGGTAGTTGACCCGGACGGCCGTAGAGCAGCCCCCTACTGGATCTCGTACTCCAGCGCCAACGTATGCCCGCCCTCCGCATCCACATGTATCTCCATCGTCCCCGACAACCCCGCCAACTCACCCGTCCCCGACCCCGGCACCACGTGGCCGGCGGTGCGCGGCGGTTCTCCGGCCCCGGCGATCCCCCAGTGATGGAGCACGAAAGTCCCCTCGCGCCCCTCGAGCGTGCCCGAGACCCGTTCCGACGCGATATACCCCGCGTTCTCCAGGGGACCTTCGGCGCTGGCGCGGCACATCAGCAGGCGCACGCGGCCCTCGCCATCCAGATCGCCGTGGTAGCGCTTGACAACGTGTGCTTCCGAGAGGATGGGGCCTTCGCCCTCTTCGCCGTAGGGCAGGGTATCCCAGCCGGTGACTTCGAAACTGGAGACGATCTTCATGGCGGGAGTCCTTGTTGGAGGGTAAACTGACGCGAATAGTATATCACAGATGACATTTTGTAAACTTCTCTTTCCATCGTGAATCGCCAAGCTTGATTTTCGGTCTTTATTCGGTTATTGTTCAGGGGCCATGTCTCCAGTCCCCCCCTACGCCGAACTCCAGGTCACCAGCAACTTCTCCTTCCTGCGGGGCGCCTCGCACCCGGATGAGATGGTTGAGCGGGCGGCCGAACTCGACTACCGCGCCCTGGCCCTGACCGACCGCAACACGCTGGCCGGGGTCGTGCGCGCCCACGAGGCCGCCGAGCGCGCCGGTCTCCACTTCATCCCCGGCGCCCGCCTCGATCTCGCCGACGGCCCCAGCCTCCTCTGCCTCCCCACCACCCGGCGCGGCTACGGCCGCCTCTCCCGCCTCATCACCACGGGACGCCGGCGCGCGCCCAAGGGCGAATGTCACCTCACCCGCCATGACGTCATCGAGGCGGCAGACCCAAACGGCCACCTCTTCATCGCGATCACGCCCGTCACCCCCGACGCCCACTTCACCGACGACCTCGCCTGGTACCGCGACCACCTTTCCGCCCCCCTCCACCTCGCCGCCACCCACTACCATCGCGGCGACGACGACCGCCGCTTAGCGCACCTCGCCACTCTCGCCGCCACCCACAACATCCCCCTTGTCGCCACCGGCGACATCCACCAGCACGACCCGTCGCGCCGCCGCCTCCACGACACGCTCACCTGCATCCGCGAACACTGCACCATCGACAACGCCGGCTGGCGCCTCGAAGCCAACGCCGAGCGGCACCTCAAGTCCCCCACCCAACTCGCCCACCTCTTCCGCGACCACCCTGACGCGCTGGCCAACACCGTCCGGGTCGCCGGCCAATGCCGCTTCTCCCTCGCCGAACTCCGCTACGAGTACCCCGACGAGGTCGCCGACGACGGCCGCACCCCCCGCGAAACCCTCGCGGCGCTCACCTGGGCGGGCGCGGCCGAACGCTACCCGGACGGCATCCCGCCGAAGGTGCGCGCGACGATCGAACACGAACTCGCGCTCATCGCGCAGCTGGCGTACGAGCCCTACTTCCTCACCGTCGAGGACATCGTGCGCAGGGCCCGCGAACTCGGCATCCTCTGCCAGGGCCGCGGTTCGGCCGCCAACTCCGCCGTGTGCTACTGCCTCGGCGTCACCTCCGTCGACCCCGCGCAGATCGACCTCCTCTTCGAGCGCTTCATCTCGGCCGAGCGCGACGAGGTGCCCGACATCGACGTCGACTTCGAGCACGAGCGCCGCGAAGAGGTCATCCAGTACATCTATGGGAAGTACGGGCGCGAGCGGGCCGGGCTCACCGCGACGGTCATCACCTACCGCGTGAAGAGCGCGCTGCGCGACGTGGGCAAGGCGATGGGGCTGAGCGAGGACGTGATCGGGCGGCTGCTCTCGATGGTCTCGTGGCGGTCGAAGCCGGTGGACGGGGAGCGGGCCCGTGAAGAGGGGTTCGACCCGGGCGACCGGCGCCTTGCGCTGACGCTGGAGCTGGCGCGCGAGCTGTACGGGTTCCCCCGTCACCTGTCGCAGCACACCGGCGGGTTCGTGATCTCGCGCGGGCCGCTTTGCGAAATCGTCCCCATCGAGAACGCGGCGATGGAGGACCGCACGGTCATCGAGTGGAACAAGGACGATCTCGAGGTGCTGGGGCTGATCAAGGTGGACGTGCTCGGGCTCGGGATGCTCACCTGCATCCGCAAGGCCTTCGCCCTGCTCGAGGAGCACTGCGGCGTCAGTTACACGCTGGAGAGCGTGCCGCGGGAGGACCCGGCGACCTACGGGATGATTCAGCGCGGGGACACGGTCGGGGTGTTCCAGATCGAGAGCCGCGCCCAGATGGCGATGCTGCCGAGGTTGAAGCCGGCGACCTTCTACGATTTGGTGATCGAGGTGGCGATCGTGCGACCGGGCCCGATCCAGGGCGACATGGTCCACCCGTATCTGCGGCGGCGGCAGGGGCGTGAGGCGGTGGAGTATCCCTCGGAAGAGCTGCGGCAAGTGCTCAGGAAGACGTTGGGCGTGCCGCTGTTTCAGGAGCAGGTGATGCGGATCGCGATCGTCGCGGCGGGGTTTACGCCTGCGGAGGCCGATCAGTTGCGGCGGGCAATGGCGAGTTTTCGCAATCCGGGGACGATTCACAGCTTCCGCGACAAGTTCATCGAGGGGATGACCGGGCGCGGCTACACGCGTGACTTCGCCGAACGGTGTTTCCGACAGATCGAGGGGTTCGGCGAATACGGTTTTCCGGAGAGTCACGCGGCGAGTTTCGCGCACCTTGCCTACGTGTCGTCGTGGCTGAAGTGCCACCATCCGGCGGTCTTTGCGTGCGCGTTGCTCAATAGTCAGCCGATGGGGTTTTATGCGCCTGCGCAGATTGTGAGGGATGCGCGTGATCACGGGGTCGAGGTGAGGGCGGCGGATGTGAATGAATCGGAGTGGGATTGCACGCTGGAGGGGGCGGGGGG
>VXOC01000145.1 GCA_009840215.1 Gemmatimonadota bacterium
CTCGGAGATGTGTAACATACACAGGGCCGGATCCGTGGGGGTGGGTGACGTATCTCTGAAGGCGAACCGACACCGTTGCGCGAGGACATCTTCGACTTCGACGGCAACTACGGGGAGCGTTACGAGGCGCTTGCCCGCCGCGTCATCCCCGGGTACCGCACGCTCTTTCCGATGTTCACGGCGCTCATCGAGCCGGAGCTTCCGCGGAGGGGCCGGGTGCTGGTGGTGGGCGCGGGAACGGGTATCGAAATCGTCCATCTCAAGCGGGCGCGGCCCGACCTGCGCGTGCACGGGGTCGACCCGTCGGACCAGATGCTGGAGCTGGCCGAGCGGCGCGTCGCCGAAGCGGGCGTGAGCGACGGTGTAACGCTTCAGTTGGGCTATGCGGCCGACGTGCCCACCTCGCCCTTCTTCGACGCCGCCACCCTGATCAACGTCCTCCACTTCGTCCCCGACGACGGCGGGAAGGCGGCGCTCCTGGCCGACATTGCGCGACGGCTCAAGCCCGGTGCGGTCTTCGTCTTCTTCGACCTGCACGGCGGCGACACCCCGGAAGAGCATGAGCGGTACCTCTCGGCGTGGCGGCGCTACTGGAAGATCCGCGACATGAGCCCCGAAGAGATGCGCGACTTCAACGACCGGATCCGCGAGGGGATTCACTTTTCGCCGGCGTCGCGGAGCCTCGAACTGGCACTTGCGGCGGGGTTTGCGGAGCCCGAGCGGTTCTACAGGAGTTTGTTGTATGGGGGATGGACGTTGCGGCGGACCCGGCAGCGGCCTGTCACCCCCCCGGCCCCGTAATCCTGTACTCGCTGGGCGGCTCAACCCCCAGCAGGTGCTCGACGAAGTAGTCCCACGTGCGACGCACCGCGTACGGCTCGTTCGCATATCCGTGATTCCGGTTCGGCAGCACGAACATGTCGAAGTCCTTGTTGTGCGCGATCAGCTCGTCGATGACGCGGATGGTCATGTTGGGGTGCACGTTGTCGTCGAGCGTGCCGTAGTGGAGCAGCAGCTTCCCCTTCAGGTTGGCGGCCAGATCCTGGTTGGCCTGGTTGGCGTAGTTGTCGGTGCCGTCGGGGTTCTCGACCAGCTGACCCTGGTACTTCTCGGCCCAGGTGTAGAAGTAGCCCCGGTTGTCGTGATTGCCGGCCCCCGAGACCGCGACCTTGAAGAAGTCGGGATAGCGGAGGATCGCGTCGGTGGACGAGAAGCCGCCTCCAGAGTGGCCGAAGATGCCCACCCGGCCCAGGTCCATCTGGGGATGGCGTCCCGCGAGCTCCTTGAGCGCCGAGATGTGATCGGGCAGCCCGTTGTCGCCCATGTTGCCGTAGTAGGCGTCGTGGAAGGCCTTGGAGCGGAAGGGTGAGCCGAAGGCGTCGACCTGGAAGACAATGAAGCCGAGTTCGGCGAGCGCACGGCCATTTCCCCGCCCGGACGTCGAGAAATCGTACAGCGTGACGCCGCCGATCTGGGGACCGGGATAGATGTAGTCGACCACCGGGTAGGTGGCTTCGGTGTCGAAGTTGGAGGGGAACCAGAGGAGGCCGTAGACGTTGGTGGTGCCGTCGCGGCCCTTGGCCTCGAAGGGGACGGGCGGGACCCAGCCGGCTTCCTCGAGGCGGGAGATATCGGCGGTCTCGACTTCCTGGATCACGCGGCCGTTCTGGTCGCGGACGACGGCGAGGGGGGCCGTCGTGGGGGTGGAATACTGGTCGACGAAGTAGCGGCCCGAGGGCGCGGGCGTGATTTGGTGGACGGCGTCTTCGGAGGTGAGGAGGCGGGGTTCCGAACCGTCCAGGCTGGAGCGGTAGAGGTGGATATGGTAGGGGTGGCGTCCTTCTTCGCGGCCGACACCGGTGAAGTAGACGGTGCGGCCGGTCGCGTCGACGCGCATGACATCGAGCACCAGCCACGGGCCCGAGGTGACGCGGTTCTTCAGGTTCCCTTCCCCGTCGTAGAGGTAGAGGTGGCCGAAACCGTCCCGCTCGGACCACCACAGGAACTCGGAGCCGTCGCCGATCACGCGCCACGCCGGCTGGTAGGACATGAACTGGTTGAGTTCGAGGTAGGTGGGCCCGGTTTCTTCCAGCAGTTGGGTGGCGGCCCCCGTGGCGGCGTCGACGCGGAAGAGTCTGTACGTCTTGAAGTCGCGGGCACGGTGGGTGTAGAAGATCTCGCTGCCGTCGGCGGTCCACTGCACGGCGGCGTAGGTCGTGTCGCCGCGGGTGTAGTCGCCCGGGTTGGGATCGACCTCGGCGCGGACTCCGGAGCGGCTCTCGACGTCGAAGATCCACAGCTCGCTCGTGGGGATGATCGAGTCGCCGGGGAGCGGGTAGGCCCATGAGTGCAGGATGGGGCGGCCGTCGGCGGCTTCGAGGAGGTGGAAGCGCCCCACCTCGCGTTCGTCGTAGCGGTGCGTGGCGATGCGGCGCGAATCGGGCGACCACTGGAGCATGGGCGAGCGCTTGCGCCCCTGGCGGCGCACGGTGATCTCCGAGCAGCAGCCCTCGGGGATCGCGCCGTAGCCGTAGTCCTCCTCGCCGTCGTGGCTGAGCTGGACCTCCTCGCCGCTCTCGGCGTCGCGCACCCATAGGTTTTCGTCACGGGTGAAGGCGATCCAGCGGCCGTCGGGGGAGGAACGATCCGCAATGGAGCGCGCGGGGTCGGCGGTGGGGCCGGAGCAGGTGTAGGCGTTGATGTCGCAGCGCCATGCGACCGTGTCGGCCAGGTGGAACTGGATGGAGCGGCCGCCGTCGGCGAACTCAAAGGTGGTGAAGGGGAGCTTGTTGCCCTCGTAGGAGGTGTCGGCGGCCATCGAGAGGGCGGCCGCGAGGCGGGCGTGGTCGAAGGCGAGGGCGCGCGAGGGGGCGGCCGGGTCTACAACGATGAACTCGTGACCGGACGCGGTGCGGCTGCGGAACCAGAAGCGGTCGCCGTCGAAGAACTCGGGAGTGACTTCGTTGCCCGCTACCAGCTTGGCCGCGTGCCAGGGCAGGAACTGTTCGGCGCGGGCGTAGTCGCGTTCGGTGGCCTGCTGGGCGGTGAGGGGTTGGGAAGCGGGGGACAGGAAGAGGGCGGCGGCGCAGAACGAGGCGATCCATCCCGGATGCATCGCGGCCGCGATGCCGGAGGGATTCCTGTCGCGGGGCCCCGGAGCGAGTGACAGCGGGGCAGCGATTGGCAGCGGTCCAGTCAGTTTCCACGGAGGTGGGCGAAGGAAGGGCGCCATGGGGTCCTCGGGGTCGTGTGTGTGGGGCCTATCGGGGCTGCCGGGCATCGCGGAATCCGCCGCAAGTCGTGCCGGGGCGGGATTCCGGCTGCCCGGTTGTACCGCCGGTATTCTGGCCCGGTGCAGGATCCACTGCCAGACCTGGTCACCATTTCGCTGCCGGGGAGCCGTCTCGACATGCCCCATGGTCCCTGCGGCCAGAGCTTCCGGTTCGTGGAGGGCCAGCCCTACCGGACGGTCATCTAATTGATCCGAATGACGTAAATCTCCCGGTGTTCGTAGGGGCGGTCGCCGTTGGAGTCGAAAGCGATCCTGGTTCCGTCCGGGAACCACGCGGGGTGCTGGTCGCTCCCACTGTGGTTCGTCACCTGCTCCACTCCGCTTCCGTCCGCGTTCATCACATGGATCTCGCCGTTGCCGTCGTCGGTGTTCGATGAGAAAGCGATCCTGGTTCCGTCCGGGGACCACGCGGGGTGCCCAAGCCAGGAGTCCCAGAAGTTCGCCAGGGGCTCAACGTCGCTTCCGTCCGCGTCCATCACATAGATCTCGGCGTGGCCGTCGTCGTGGCGGAAGTTGAAAGCGATCCTGGTTCCGTCGGGGGACCACGCGGGGTGCATAAGCCACCCTTCGCTGAAGTTCGTCAGGCGCTCAACATCGCTTCCGTCCGCGTCCATCACATAGATCTCGGAAGTGTACTTCCCAGCGATGAGGTCGGCGCGGTGGAAAGCGATCCTGGTCCCGTCCGGGGACCACGCAGGGCTGTGGCTGCCCTCGTCGTGGTTCGTCAGGCGCTCAACGTCGCTTCCGTCCGCGTCCATTACGTAGATCTCATGGTAGGGGTCCCCAGCGAGTCCGCTGACCGAGAAAGCGATCCCGGTCCCGTCCGGGGACCACGCGGGCTCCCTAGCCGACCACGCCTCGCGGCCGAAGTTCGTCAGGCGCTTAACGTCGCTTCCGTCCGCGTCCATCACATAGATCGAACTATAGTAGTGGCGGTGGGACTTGAAAGCGATCCTGGTCCCGTCCGGCGACCACACGGGCTCCTCCCCCCCGAGGTTCGTCAACTGCGCGAAAGCTGAGTCGGGCGGTTCCACCGGGCTTTCGCAGGCGGCGGCCGACAACACCACAAGCGCGGCGAAGAGGCGTGCGGAGGAGGGAGACCGGGTCATGGATCGGACGGGTGGGTAAGCGCCTTTCTGAGAGACGGCCCGGATTCAGCGGGATTGCAGATCCGCCCGTTGACAGCCCAACGGGAATCTCGCCAGTCCTGCCCCGGCACGCAACCAATAGTCCTGGAAGCGCCATTCGCCACCGGGAGCGAGGCCGCTGAGTCGCCCGGAAGCCAGTGCCGCATTCGCGAAGGTCTCCCCGTAGCCGCGGGCGAAGGTCATCACGACGAGGGCCGCCGAGAAGGTGACCAGCTGGCAGGGGACGTGGAGGACGGGTCCCTGGGTGAGGAAGGGGGTGGGGC
>VXOC01000040.1 GCA_009840215.1 Gemmatimonadota bacterium
GGGGAAAGGTGGTCGGATGAGGGTGATGACCGGGGGCGGACGGTGGTGGCGGATGGGTATCGGGACGCGCGGACGGTGGTGGAGCTGGGGGCGGGGGAGGCGGCCGAGTTCGTGATCCGCGCGGGGTTCGAGCCCGAGCGCGTGGTGGTCGACCCGGATGTGATGGTGTTGCAGCTGAACCGGGAGGCGGCGGTGTTCGAGTGGTGAACGGATGTTTGGGCGTTTCAGCTGAAACGTGATCACCCACGATGTCAATTACGGTTTACAAAATGTAATGTGTAGTTGTCTTACCGGATTCGCCCGCCGCTGTCCACTGGCCTGACACCGATGCTGCCACGTACCGCCCGCACGATCCACGAGTTGATGCTCATCCGGTTGGCTGCCGCCGCGGCCGCCACCCGCGCGTGGAGTTCCGAGCCGAGGCGCAGATTCAGCTTCCCCGAGAAGGGCCGTCTGGGCTCGACGCCTTCTTCTTCACACCACTCGAGGTACTCGTCCACCGACCGTTCGAACTCCCGTCGCAGCTGCCCGGCGTCCGTTGCCTCGAACGTCGCGATCGGATAGGGACCGCTGTTCACGATCCGTCCGTGCAGGACATCGATGGAATCGTCGAACTCCACCGCGGCGACGTATCCCTTGTACTCCATCATGGCTGCACTCCGGCGGCTCTCAGAAACAACGCGATGTCTCGAACCGTCGCGCGTCCGGCGTTGGGTCGGGGATGGGGACGGTGCACGACCATCCGCTCGCTGCCCATCCGCAGGCCGACCCGTGATCCCGAACGCTCGACGATCTCGATCCCGCAGGCCCGTAGCATGGCCTCAAGGTCACGCCACCGAATGTCCGATGGTGTGGGTGTCGCGAAGACGCGCTCCAGTACCTTGCGGTGTTTGGTTCTCACATTCCAAGGTATCCAGGGAGTGGTACTGATTCAAGTACCATCACGCACCCCGGTCGAAGTGATCAACTCGGCAGCCTACTGACTGCGAAGCTACCTTCAAGAACCATCAACTGATCGACCAATGCCGGGGCGCCCAGGCCCGGCACCCCACATTTTCGGAAACTCGCTCTCCGCAACCGGCGTAGAGTCGCTTGACAACACGACTTCGGTACACCGAACACCAGGCCTGATGATCGAGCATCCCCTTTCCGACACCAGCTCCGCGCTTCGCTGCTCCAGCGGTCCGCGGGAACTCCTGCCGCGGGCTCCCGGGTGGACCTGCGGATCGTCCCACCGCCGGATCAGCGAGCAACCCGGCTCGTGAACAGTTTCACAAGGTGGTGGGAGGTGGCCCGCAGGGAGTTCCTGACCGGCGTTCGCCGGCCTGCCTACTGGATCCTCCTCCTCCTCATGGGGTTCCTGGCGTACGGGCTGTCGGGCGGTGCGGTGACCATTGCTTCAGGCGGTGGCGACGCCGGAGACCCTTACCTCACGTCGGTCTTCGGCCAGAGCCGGGTCCAGGCCGTCTTGCTCATTTCGCTGGGCGCGCTGTTCCTGGCGGTCATCTCGGGGCTGACGGTGATCCGGGACATCGAACTCCGGGTCATGGAAGTGCTCCATGGGACGCGCCTCACCGCCCGCGAGTACGTGTGGGGCAAGTTCTGGGGGGGTGTGGCCGTCTTCGCCTTCATCTGGATGTTGTACTTGTGCACGTCGATCGGTTTCAACCACATCGTGCGGAGTGCAGGGGACCACATCGGTCCATTCTCACTGGAGAACTACCTCTTCCCGACACTGCTCTTCGGACTCCCGCAGGTCCTCCTGTTCGCGGGCGTGCCGTTCCTGATCGGCACCTGGACGCGCCGCCCCCTCCTGGTCTTTCTGTTCCCGATGGTGATACTGCTGCTCTGTTTCACTGTGCTCACGACCTGGTCGCCGACCTGGCTGTCCCCGGAGGTCAACCGGGTGCTGATGCTGATCGATCCGTCGGGATTCCGCTGGCTGAGCGAGACCTTCCTCACGGTCGACCGCGGGGTCGACTTCTACAACACCTCCCCGCTTTACCCCGACGCGGGTTTCGTGGTGAGCCGGCTGATCCTTGCCGCCACCGGGCTGGTTGCCGTTGCCGGAGCCGCGGCGAGCTACCGGCGGCGCCTGCGGGTGGGAGGCTCGGATTCGCGCATCATGCGACTGTTTCGCCGTCGCCGCCGTACCCCTGCGGTGGCCGGGCCGGTGCCGGCACCCTCGTTCAGGGACCTGGCCATGACGACGAGTCCGCTCGGCTTCTGGAAAGCTGCCTTCACAATCACGCGGAGCGAGGTCCGGGACCTCGTGGCCCGTCCCCCGATGTATTTTTTCGTACCCCTGATCCTGCTGATGGCGGTTTCGTCGACGTCGCTCGGTTACGGTTTCTTCGGGTCACGCACCCTCCTCACGCCCGGAGCCGTTGCCGAGCAGCAGCTCAACACCCTGAACCTGCTGATCTGCTTCCTTCTGCTCTTCTACACGGTCGAGTCGCTGCACAAGGAACGGAACCGGCAGATGCACGAGATCTTCTACTCGGCGCCGGTTGGAACCGCTGCGATGCTGCTGGGCAAGACAATGGGCAACGCGGTCATGGCCGGCCTCATCCTCGGTGCCGCGCTGGTCTCGGCCGCCGGAATCATCGTATTCCACCAGCTCTTCAACGACAGTCCGGTGGGCTTTGCCCTCTTCCCCTTCATCGCGACGTGGGGTGGTGTGCTGCTGCCCACCTTCATCTTCTGGACCGCACTGATCACGGCTTTTTTCTCCCTCCTCCGCAACCGCTTCGCCGCCTACGGAGCGGGGCTCTCGTTCCTCGTCTTCACGGTCTTCAGGCAGGAGACCCGCGGCACCCCCGGATGGCTGGGCAACTGGCAGGGGTGGGACTTCGTGCTCTGGAGCGACATGGGCGCGTTCAGCCTGGACGGCACGCCGATCCTGCTGAACCGGCTCCTCTATCTCAGCCTGGTCCCGCTTCTGGTCGCGGTGTCGATACGGTGGTTCCCGCGGCGCGACTTCGACGCGACGGAAACCCTGAACCGCCTGCATCCCAAATCGCTGGCGGTGGGCGCGCTGCGCCTTCTGCCCCTGGCGATCGTGCCCATCGTGCTGGGGTCGGTGCTCTTCACGGGCGCCCGCTCCGGCTATCAGCGTGCCGACGTGGGAGACTGGAGGCGAGACTACTGGCGGCAGAACTTCGCGATATGGAGCGGGTCGGAGATGCCGTCGGTATCGCATGTCGACCTGGATCTCGAGATTGAGCCCTCGGAGCGATCCATCGCCGTCACCGGCGCGTACACCTTCCTGAACCACCGCGACTACGCCTACGACGCACTCCCGATCACGGCCGGTCCGTGGGACCCGATCGAATGGACGCTCGCTGGAGAATCCTACGAACCCGAAGACCGCTCGGGCCTTTTCGTCTTCACGCCCGAGGAGCCGCTGGGTCCGGGGGATACCGTCACGATCGGTTTCAGCTACGATCTGGTGCGCCTCGAAGGCATGAGCCGGCGTGCCGGCGGCCGGGCCGGCCAGTTCATCCTGGAGTCGGGCGTGGTGCTCAACGGCTTCGAGCCGACATTCGCGCCGGTCCCGGGCTACGACCCGAATATCGGTGCGCCGTACTTCGAGGAGCCGGAGCCGGAGGAAGACTTCTACGAGGGAGAGACCGAACCGCTGATCGGGTGGGCCGGGCAGCCTTTCACGGTGCGCACCCGCATCACCATCCCGGAGGAATACACGGCCAACGGCGTGGGTCAGCTGGTCAGCGACGAGGCTGCGGACGGCAGGCGCACGGTGGTGTGGGAGACCGACCACCCCGTGCGCATGTTCAACATCATCGCGGGCAAGTACGACGTGATGGAGGGGGATGGGACGGCGATCTACCATCACCCGGGGCACCACTACAACGTCGAGGAGATGTCCGCCACGCTGGATGCGGCGCGCCGGTACTACGCCGAGTGGTTTCATCCCTTCCCGTGGAGCGTGCTCAAGCTCTCGGAGATGCCGGCCTTCTCGGGGGGTGCGCAGGGGTTCCCGACGAATATCACCTTCAGCGAGGGGATGGGATTCCTGACCCGGCGCGACCCCCGCTCCCACCTCGGGTTCATGGTCGTGGCGCACGAGGCCGCGCACCAGTGGTGGGGCAACCTGCTGGGGCCGGGCCGGGGTCCGGGGGGCAACGTCCTCTCCGAGGGGATGTCGCACTACGCGACCACACTGCTCCACGAACAGGTCTATGGCGACCGCTACCGGATCGAGTTCACGAAGCGGATGGAAGAGGAGTATGTCCGTCGGCGCAGTTTCGACAGGGAACGCGCCATGGTCAGGTCGCCGGGCGGCTTCTACAACAAGGGCGCCTGGGCGATGTGGATGCTGCAGCAGGAGATGGGGCGGGAGAATACCCTGGCGGGACTCCGGGCGTTCATCGAAAAGTACAGGGAGGACCCGGACCATCCCGTGATTCAGGACATGCTGGCCGTGCTCAGGGACTTCGCGCCCGACACGGCGGCGTTCGATGCGCTCACCGAGCAGTGGTACTTCGAGGTGGTGTTGCCGGAGTACAGGCTGTCCGACGTGACGAAGGTGCAGGAGGGGGATGAGTGGGTGGTGCGGGGGACGGTCGAGAATGTGGGGACGGGGCGGATGAAGGTGGAGGTGGGGGCGGTGG
>VXOC01000341.1 GCA_009840215.1 Gemmatimonadota bacterium
CCCTCCGCCCCTTCGCGTTCGCCATCACCCTCACCCTGCTGGCCGCGGCGGCCGCCTCCCCCGCCTTCGCCCAACAGCGTGCCCTCGACCACGACGACGCTCTGCGCTGGAACCGGATCACGGGCTCGGCCCTGTCGCCGAACGGCGCGTGGCTGGTCTACGTGCTGGTCGCCATGGAGGGCGATCCGGTGCTCGCGCTCAAGGCGGCCCGCGCAGGCGCCGACGAAGTCACCTTCCGGGGAACGCGCCCCACCTTCACCTCCGATTCACGCTTCATCGTTTATTCCATCCCGCCGGTCGAGGCGGTGGTGGACTCGCTGAGGCGGGAGGGGAAGCGGGGCAATGACCTGCCCGGGGACTCGCTTGGCGTGATTACCGTGGACGGGGCAGCGGGCCGAACGATCGGCGCGGTCGAGAACTTCAAGGTCGCGGGCGAGGGGAGCTGGGTCGCGTATACCCCGGTCGAGGAGGAGGAGGAGGGCGATGGTACCGGGGAGGAAGGTCCCGAGGAGGCGGAGGCCGAGCCTGAACCGGAACCCGAGCCGGAGCCGGAAGAAGAAGGCGAGGAAGAGGAGGAGGAGAAGGAAAAGGACGAAGGGTCGCCCCTGGTCCTGCTCAACCTGGCCACCGGCGAGGAGACACGCTACGAGAAGGTGACCGCGTACTTCTTCGCCGCCGATGCCGCCGTGATGACCTTCGCGACCTCGGCAAAGGACGGCGAGGGGGACGGGGTCTTCGTCGTGAACCTGGACGACATGGCACGGCACGCGGTCATGGAGGGCAAGGGTAACTATGAGCGGCTGGTCGTCGCCGACGACGGGTCGCAGGTCGCCTTCCTCTCCGACCGCGACGACTACGAGGCCGACGAGCCCGAATTCACCCTGTATCGCGGTGCCGCACCCGGCTGGGCGGGCGCCACAATAGCCAATTCGGCCACCGAAGGGATCCCCGCCGGCTGGTGGGTGAGCAACAACGGCAACGTCAGCTTCTCCGACGGCGGCGGGCGGCTCCACTTCGGCACGGCTCCCAGACCCGAACCCGAGGAGGAGGATGAGACGCTGGACGAGGACAAGGTCACGCTGGACATCTGGAACTGGAGGGATCCGTACCTGCAACCCATGCAGCTGGTCCAGGCCAACCGGGAGCGCAACCGTACATACACCGCGGTGGCCGATCTGGCCGCCGGTACGGTGGTCCAGCTCGGCACCGAAGCCGTACCGGACGTAACCTTCCCCTCCGAGGGAGACACGCGCTGGGCGGTAGGCATCTCGAACCTCCCGCACCGGCAGCTCGTCTCGTGGGACGGGCGCTACAGCGACTATTACGCCATCGATGTCACCACGGGTGAGGCCCGCCTGATCGCCGAACGGACCAAGGCCTTCGCCTCACCGTCCCCATCGGGCCGCTACGTGTCCTGGTGGGATGGCGCGGCGCGGCACTGGATGGTGGCCCCGCTGGCCGGCGGCGACCCCGTCGCGGCGAGCGCCAATGTCCCCCACGCCGTCTGGAACGAACTCGACGACCACCCCGACCTGCCGCCCTCCTACGGCTCGGCGGGCTGGACCGAGGACGACGAGGCCTTCCTCTTCTACGACCGCCACGACGTCTGGCGCTTCGAGCCCGCCACCGGCGAGACGACGAACGTGACCGCGGGCGCCGGCCGCGCCGGCAACATGCGTTTCCGCTATACGCGCACGGACTTCGAGGAGCCCCATCTGCCCGAGGGCGAGGCGCTTTGGGGCGCCTTCCACTACCGGAACAAGCAGTCCGGCTTCTACCGCGGACGAACCGACCGTGAGGCCACTCCCGAGCAGGTCATCATGGCCGACAAGGCCATCCGCTTCAACTTCGGCGGCCATGCCGACGATGCGGATCGCTGGCTCATGACGCGCCAGGACTTCCGCGAGTTCCCGGACCTCTGGGTCACCGACGGCGACATCACCGACATGGTGAAGCTCACCGACGCCAATCCCCAGCAGGCCGAGTACCGGTGGGGGACGGCCGAGATCACCGAATGGACCTCGAACGACCGAACGCCGCTCCAGGGCATCCTCATCAAGCCCGACGGCTTCGACCCGACGGAGAAGTACCCGATGATGGTGTACTTCTACGAGCGCAGCTCCGACGGTCTCCACTCCTACCGCGCGCCCACCCCCGGCGGCTCATCGATCTCCTACTCCTTCTACGCCAGCCGCGGCTACGTAGTCTTCGTCCCGGACATCCCCTACGAGGTGGGCTACCCGGGCGAGAGCGCGCTGGATGCGGTGGTGCCGGGCGTGCTCAGCATCGTGGCGCAGGGGTACGTGGATCGCGACAGGATCGGCGTGCAGGGCCACTCGTGGGGCGGCTACCAGATCGCCTACATGATCACCAAGACCAACCTCTTCGCCGCGGCCGAGGCGGGCGCGCCGGTCAGCAACATGACCAGCGCCTACGGAGGCATCCGCTGGGCATCGGGGATGAGCCGCATGTTCCAGTACGAGCGCACGCAGAGCCGCATCGGCGGCACCTTGTGGGAGTCCACCGCCGAGTACATCCACAACTCGCCGGTCTTCTACGCCGACAAGATCCACACCCCCCTCCTCATGATGCACAACGACGAGGACGGGGCGGTGCCATGGTATCAGGGGATCGAGATGTTCGTGGCGATGAGGCGGCTGGCGAAGCCGGTCTGGATGCTCAACTACAACGGACAGGGCCACGGGCTGAGCCGCGAGGCGGACCGCAAGGACTGGGCGATCCGCATGCAGCAGTTCTTCGACCACTACCTCATGGACGCGCCCGCGCCGATCTGGATGGAGGAAGGGGTGCCGGCGATCCTGAAGGGGAAGGAGCTGGGACTGGGGGTCAGGGCGAAGAAGATCTCCTGACACCCCGGGCGCCTCACGGGTCTGGCTAGAACACTTCCGCCCCCAGGCTCACCGCAACACCGCTCGCCCGCCAGCTGTAGTGGACTTCGATTTCCGGAGAGAGGAAGCTCCAGTTGATGAGTGAGCTGAAATAGCTCACGCGCAGGTGCATCGGGCCCCAGGCCACCCCGCCGCCGCCGGTGAACGGCCATCTGCTGCGGATCTCCCGATCCTCTTCGAACTGGCCGGTCCCCCTGTGCGTACCCCCCGACGCGACTTCGGTCCGCATGCGATGGACCCCCGCGAAGAACAGCAGCCGCTGAGGGCGGGCGCCCAGGGCGCGTTCGAGGACGACGTTGGCACCCATGCCGCCCTTGTTGCTGTACTCCCACATCCCCGCCCCGATATCGTCGGGAGCGTTTCCGGCAGTGGGGTCGAGATCCGCTTCGATGACCCGCGGGGCAAAGATCATCCCCTCGACCTCGAGGCCCACGAACCATCCTCTCGCAGGCTGTCCGCGAAAACCGCCTGCCAGGCTCATGGACAACTCGGGCGCGGTCGCGCTGGAACTGGTGCCGCTGAGTGCCTGACCGATGAACACCTCCTTGACGTGCTCGACCGAGGTGCGGGAGAACGCGGGGGCGACGCGCACGTAATACCCCGACTCCTGCGCAGCCGCCGGTCCCGGTGCGAGGAGAACGGTGCAGAGAATCGGCAAAGCGAGAAGGGCGTACCTGTTCATGGTGTGTTCACCTCGTTCCCAGCCCCAGCGAAAGAGCCAGGCCCTGTACGCTGAAGGTGTAGTCGAAAGTCAGCGATTTCTGGTTGACGTCGTGGTCGACACTCCACGACGTCACCGAGCGAAAGTAGCGCAGGCGGATGTCCAGCGGACGCTCGAAGGGCAGGGTGACGCCCAGCCCGGCGGTCAGGGGCCACCGCCCGGTCTGCCTCGTGTCGTCGATGAGTTCCTCGGAAGCCGGATCGTCGCCGGCGGAGCGGAAGTCCGTGTTCCAGCGGGCGATGCCTGCGAAGAGGAAACCCCGGCCGTTGATGAAGCCCAGGTTGCGCCCGGCGAGGAGATTCGCGCCCATACCCACACGGTTGGCTATTTCCCATGGGCCGGGCCACACCGCGTGGGTACCGGTGCCGGCCCTGGAGATTCGGTCCTCGATCGTCGGCCGCAGCGAAATCGCGCCCCGAAGCTCTCCGCCGATCGCCCAACCCTCCGACGGCGACAGATACCCCACGTAGAAATTGATGCCCCCCTCCGGCGTGAGGGCCGAAGAGCTGTTGGAGCTGAAACCGTCCGCGGTGGTGACCTGCTTCGTGTGCTCCGCGGAGACCACCGAGACCTCGGGGAGCATGCGGATGTAGAAGCTCGATTGGGCGCGCGCCTGCGTCGCGGCCAACGGGGACGTGCACAGGGTGGTGAGGGTGACGAGAAGTGTTTTTCGCACAGGTCAGGATCTCCGGAGTGGGCGGATGGACTCGGCGAAGCTACGGGGACGGGGCGTGGGCGTCAAAGTCTTCCCTGTTGGTACCCGGCCGTGGGGAACTCCGTTCCGTGACGGGATGACCGCAACGCCTTACCTTCGTCCCATGCCAATCTACGAATACACATGCGAGGACTGCGGACTGGACTTCGAGCGCCTGGTTCTGGGCCGCACCGCCCCGTCCTGTCCGGGTTGCGAAAGTACCCGGTTGCAACGTCGGCTGTCGCTGCCCCGGGTGAAGTCGTCGACCACTCGCGACATGGCCATGCG
>VXOC01000214.1 GCA_009840215.1 Gemmatimonadota bacterium
CCCCACCCCCGGCGAACAGCTGCCGGTCGTCCGGCACGTCCTCGACAACGGCATGACCTTCCTCATCCTGCCGCGCCACCAGGCCCCCACGGTCTCGCTGGTCGTCCACTACCCGGTCGGCTCGGTCAACGAACACCTCGGCAACACCGGGATCGCCCACGTGCTGGAACACATGCTCTTCAAGGGCTCCCGCGAGATCGGCACCACAGACCCCACCGCGGAGGCGCCGCTCCTCGCCGCCGCCGACGCCGCGCACGACTCCCTCCTCGCCGAACTGGCCCGCCCCCGCCCGGACACCGCCCGCATCCGGCACCTGACCGACGCGGTCGCCTCCTACGAAGACCGGGCCGAGGCCTTCGCCATCCCCAACGAGTACGCAGGTATCCTTGCCGCCGCGGGGGGGCGCGGACTCAACGCCACCACCTCCTTCGAGGCCACCCGCTACTTCGTCGAACTCCCCGCGAACCGGCTCGAGCTGTGGTTCGCCCTCGAATCCGACCGCATGCGGAACCCGGTGCTGCGGGGCTTCCACACCGAACTGGACGTCGTCCACGAAGAGCGGCACTTGCGGCTCGAAACCAGTCCCGGCGGGATCATCCAGACGGCCATGCTGGCCACCGCCTTCCAGGTGCACCCCTACGGGGTCCCCGTGATCGGTCACGCGGCCGACCTGGAGTACATGTCACGCCGGCAGCTGACGGAGTACTTCCGCGACTACTACGGCGCCCGCAACGCGGT
This sequence comes from Gemmatimonadota bacterium, assembly GCA_009840215.1. Lineage (GTDB taxonomy): Bacteria > Gemmatimonadota > Gemmatimonadetes > Longimicrobiales > Gaopeijiaceae > Bin94. The sequence continues at coordinate 739 of VXOC01000214.1, forward strand.
GGCGGCCATCGTCGGCGATGTGGACACCGACCAGGTCGTCGAGTGGGCGGAGGCGTACTTCGGCGAGGTGCCCGCCGGCCGCCCCGCACCGCCGGTGCTGGCACGCGAACCCGAGCAGGCCGGAGAGCGGCGGATCACCGTCGAGTTCGACGCCGAGCCGAGGCTGATGATCGGGTGGCGGGCGGTGTCGGGGCTGCACGAGGACGCGCCTGCGCTTCAGATGCTGGCGTCGCTGCTCACCGCGGGCAGGAGCACACGCCTCTACAGGCGCCTGGTGGCCGGAGACCGTTCGGCCATCCATGTGTCGGCATACCTGGGACCGGGCTTCGCGCACCCCGGGCTGTTCATCGTGAACGCGGTTCCAAGGGCACCTCATACAACACTTGAACTTGAGATATCCATCTATCAGGAATTGGATGATATACGGGCGAACCCACCCGACGCGGCGGCGCTGAACAGAATCAAGAACCAGATCCGCGCCGGCGAGTATCGGCGGCTGTCGGGAAACCTGCAACTGGGGATGCAGATCGCCGAGTCCGAAGCCGTGTTCGGGGACTGGCGCGAGACCTTCCGGCTGTCGCGGCGGATTCTGGAGGTGACGCCGGGGGACGTTCAGCGGGTGGCCGTGAAGTACCTGGGTGTCCGCAACCGGACGGTGGCCACGATCGTGACGAAAGGGGGTTCGCAGTGAATCGCGGGTGTGCCCGGCGGCTCCGGATCGCCGCCACCGCCGCTGCGCTTCTGGTGCCCTCAGTGCCCACCGCCGGCACCGCGCAGGAGTCCGTACGCGACCGCATCGCGTCCCTTGAAGTCCCCGAACTGCGCTTCACTCCCCTCCGCCCCCGCGAGGAAACGGTCGGTGGCGTGACCGTCTATTACCTGCCGAACCATGAACTCCCCCTCGTCACCTTCTACGCGGTCTTCAAGGGAGGGGTGAGCTATCTCCCCCGCGAATACCTCGCGGCCGCCTCCGCCATGCCCACCCTGCTGCGCAGCGGCGGCACCGCCTCCATGCCACCCGATTCCGTCGACCTGCGCATCGAGGCGCTCGCACTCGGGATGAGCTTCGGGCAGGGGGGCGGCAGCGCCTCCTCGTGGGTCAACTTCCTGGCCGAGCACCTGGACGAGGCCGTGCCGCTCTGGGCCGAGATGCTGCGCCGGCCCCGCTTCGATTCGGCTCAGGTCGAGGTGTGGCGCGGCGCCGAACTGGAACGCGTGCGGCGCAGCGGCGACGATCCCGCCGCACTGGCGTACAGCCGCTTCAACCGGATCATGTACGGCGACCACCCCATCGGCTGGGAGCTGAACGCCGGCGACCTCGAATCCGGGGTCCTGGGGGAGTCGCTGCGGCACGTGCACGAGGCGTTGTTCTGTCCCGGAAACATGGTGCTGGGCGTGGCGGGCGATGTCGAGTGGGACCGTGCCGAGGCGCTGCTCGAAGAGGTGCTCTCCGACTGGCCGCCCTGCTCCGGAAACCTCGGGGAGTACCCCGTCCCCGACATCCGGCGCGATCCGGGCGTGTTCGTCATTCACAAGCCGATCGAGCAGAGCGTGGTGATCGCCGCGCACTCTTCCTCGGTGCGCCAGGGCGACACCCCGGAATACTTCGCCTCGCGGATCGGCAACTCGATCCTGGGGGCCTCGGGGCTTTCCAGCCGCCTGAACACCGAGATCCGCACCCGGGAGGGGCTCGCGTACGGCGCGTCGTCGATCTGGACCGCACCCAGGCGCAGCGACGGACTCCTGGGCGCGGTGACGCGAACCGGCGTGGAGAACACCCTGGCCGCGACGCGGCTCCTGCTCGAGGTGCTCGATTCCATGCGCGACGCGCCACCCACCGCGCAGGAGGTGTCACGCGTGGTCGACGAGGCGGTCAACGGCTTCGTCTTCAACTTCGGCACACCGCTGCAGGTCGTGGCCCGCAGCATGACCTACCACACGCTGGACCTCCCCGCGGACTGGCTGGAGCGGTACCTGGAGGGCATTCAGCGCGTCACGACCCGCGGCGTCCACGACGTATTCCGCGACCAGCTGGACCCGGCGCGCATGACCATCCTGCTCGTGGGCGACACGACGCGTTTCGACGGGTCACCGTCCGAGCTGGGCACGGTCACGATTCTGGAGGAGGATCCGCCTCCCCCTCCCCCGGACCCTTCGCCGCCACGTGGATCGCGACGATCCCCCCGCTGAGGAAACGCCACTCCACCGACGCGAATCCGGCCTCCCGCAGCAACTCCGCGAGCGCATCGGGTCCCGGAAAGTCCCGCACCGACCTGGGCAGGTAGCTGTACGCCCACGGATGCCCCGAAACCAGCCGTCCCAGGCGCGGCAGGATGTGGTTGAAGTACACCAGGTAGCCCATGCGCAGCACCCGGCCGGGCGGGACGGTGAATTCGAGGATCACGAGCCGGCCGCCCGGTTCCAGGATCCGGTGCAGCTCCCGGAACCCCGCGGCGAGGTCCGAGAGGTTCCGCACCCCGAACCCGACCATCGCGCCCGCAAACGAGCCGCTCCGCAGCGGCAGCCGCTGCGTGTCGCCGCACACGGGGGCGACCGCGCGGCCGTCGATCTTGGAGAGACCGCGCGCGAGCATCGGCAGGGCGAAGTCCGTTCCGATCACGCGGCCGTGGAACCCGCGCCGTCCGGCGAGTGTAAGCGCGAGGTCGAAGGTGCCGGCGCAGGCGTCCAGGTAGGTCCCTGCGGGCGCGCGCTCCCAGTTCAGCGCGGCAACGGCGCTCCGCCGCCACCGTCTGTCGATGTTCAGGCTGAGGACGTGGTTGAGCAGGTCGTAGCGGTGGGCGATCTCGCTGAAGAGCGTCCGGACCTGCGCGGCGCGCTCCCGGCCGCTCGCCGGCTCGGCCTCCGGTGAGGCAGTCAAGGTTCGGTTCCCGGTTCGAGTATATTGGAATTCACGATACGTTCCAGCGGTCGCACTCCGCGCCCGGCGGTCCATGGAGATCCCGCGCCGCGCCGAGGCCGACGAGGCGCCGGGCTGCCGGAGGTTCCGGCTGTCCGCGCCCGCGATGCGCAGCGAGCACTTTGAACAATCCTTCCCCTGACGACAAGGCACTGGCGGCCCGGGCCGCCGCCGGCCGGGAGAGCGCGTTCAGGGAACTGTTGCAAAGGTACGAACGACCGGTCTTCTCGTTGGTCTACCGCATGGTGCGGGACCGGGCCCTGGCCGAGGACCTGTCCCAGGAGACGTTCATCCGGGCCTTCCGGGCAATCGGCAAGTACAATCCCAGCTACAAGTTCTCCAGCTGGATCTTCAAGATCGCCCACAACCTCACCATCGACCACCTGCGGCGGAAGCGCATCGACACGGTTTCGCTGGAGGGATCCCGGTACGCCCTGACGGAAGAGCAGCAGGCCCGGACGCAACCTGTCGTCGAGTCGGCCCAGGAGCGTCCCGACGAATACGTGGAGAACCGGGAACTCGGCAGCCAGATCGAGGCCGCGATCGGGAGGCTGCGCCCGCACTACCGGGAGGTGACGCTGCTGCGCCATGTGGAGGGCTATTCCTACAACGAGATCGCCGAAATCATGGACCTGCCCCTGGGGACGGTGAAGACCTACATCCATCGGGCCAGACTGGAACTGAAGGATGCGCTGGGGCACCTGCGGGAGCCTTGACCCGGGGGATGCGGCGATGCGGCCTACGAGTTGGCCGCGATCTCGTGCAACGCCCGCTCCACCCGCCCCACCGACCGCTCCCGCCCCAGGATCAGCAGCACGTCGAAGATCCCGGGTGACGCGGCCACCCCCGTGAGCGCCACGCGCAGCGGCTGAAAGACCTTCCCCGCCCCCTGTCTAGTATAACCAACGCCCAGCCCACGAGCAGATGAGGCAGGGGGTATTACGGATGGAGGTGT
>VXOC01000345.1 GCA_009840215.1 Gemmatimonadota bacterium
CCCCCACCCCCCCACCCCTCCCGCGCCATCGTCGCCCGCTACGCCCGCGGCCGCGACTACCACCACGTCATCACCGAAAAACTGGACGCCCTCGCCCAGCGCCTCGAACACCTCGCGGGACGCCCCTTCCGGCGGCGCGCCTATGTCGACACTGGACCGCTCCTGGAACGGGAACTCGCCGTCCGTGCCGGCCTTGGCTGGTTCGGCAGGAATACCATGCTCATCCACCCGCGCCGGGGGTCGTACTTCTTTCTGGGCGTCCTGCTCACCGACCTGGCGCTGCAACCCTCCCCGCCCTTCACCGAGGACCACTGCGGCACCTGCCGGAATTGCCTCGACGCCTGCCCCACCGGTGCCCTCCTCGGCTACGACGACGACTGTGCCCCAGTCATGGACGCCACCCTCTGCATCTCCTACCTGACGATCGAGCTGAAGGGCCCAATCCCGGTCGAGTTGCGCCCCGCCATCGGCAACCGCGTGTACGGCTGCGACATCTGCCAGGAGGTCTGCCCCTGGAACGAGCGGTTCTCGTCGCCCGCCGCCGAGCCTGCCTATTCACCGCGAACCGAACTGGAAAACCCCTCCCTGATCGACCTGGCCACGCGCTTGCTGGAGATGTCCGGCAAGGCATTCCTGCGCAAATACCGCGATTCCCCGGTGTCGCGCGCGCGGCGCAACGGCCTGCTGCGGAACGTGTGCGTCGCGCTGGGCAACTGGGGCGCGGCCGAGGCGATCCCGGTGCTGGAGCGGGCGGCCGCGGACCGCTCGGAACTGGTCCGGGAACACGCGCGGTGGGCCTTGGAGCGGATCGGGGCGGAGAGCGAGGGATCGGATTTGCCGCCCCCGGTGCTCCCGCGGGGCCGTCCACGGACTGCCGAAACCGGATGTGAATCCCCGCTGAGAGCCGATTCCGATTGACATGTACAACAATCACGCTATCTTCATGTACATGAACAAGGTCAACATCGCAGACGCCCGAGCCCACCTTTCCCGCTACCTCGCACGTGTCGAGGCGGGGGAGACCATCACCCTGTGCCGCCGCAACGTGCCTGTCGCCGAGATCCGGCCGCTCCGCACCGAACCCGCCGAACCTCGCCCCATCGGCATCGACCTGGGCATGACCGTGCCCGACAGCTTCCTCGACCCGCTGCCTGACGACATCCAGCGCACCTCCGCCCACCGACGCCCCAGGCGGCGACGCCACTTGGGCGGCGAGTAGTGAAGCTCCTCGTCGACACCTGCACCTTCCTCTGGCTGGCGGCGGCGGACCCGCAGCTGACGCCGAAGGCCCTCTCCGCCTGCCGCGATCCGGAGAACGCCGTCTACCTGAGCGCGCTCTCGGCCTGGGAGATCGCGGTCAAGCACCGCCTCGGCCGTCTGACGCTGCCGGAGCCGCCGCGCCGCTACGTCGCCAGCCGCCGCAAGTGGCTCCGCCTCGAACCGTTGGCATTCGACGAAGCCGCGGCCGCCCTCGACGCCCGCCTGCCACCCCTCCACCACGACCCCTTCGACCGCGGCCTCGTCGCCCAGGCCATCCACTACGGAATGACGATCGTCACGCCCGATGAAGCCATCGCCCAGTACCCCGTACCCGTCCTCTGGTAGCCATGTGCCGCTTCGCCCCCGACTACGAGACCATCACCTCGCCGGCCACCATCATGGAACCCGACCTGTACCCCACGGGTATCGAGTACGTGCTGGTCAACGGCCGCTTCACGGTTGACGGCGGCAATCCCACCGGAGCCCTGCCCGGTGCGGTTCTCGACCGGCGGGAGAAGCGCGAAAGCAAAGCCAAGGGGGTGAGCGAATAATGTCTACAGTCAGAAACATCATCAGCAAGCTGGTCGTGGTTACCGCCGCGGTCGCCTTTGTGGGACTGGCTCTTCCGGAGCGCGGGACCGCCCAGTTCGGGTGGGGCGACCCGAAGGGCGAGGTCTTCGGATACCTGGACCTCGGCGTCCCCATCGGGGATTTCAGGAGCCATGTGGACCTGGGCGGCGGGGCCGGCGGCGGCGGAGTGCTCTTTCTGGGCGAGAACAGGCTCGCGGGCCTGCGCGCGGAGGGGAGCTTTCTCATCTATGGGGCCGAGCGCTGGACGGTCCCGTTCAGCAACACGGTTTCCTTTGTCGATCTCGAACAGGAGACCACCAACGCGATCCTGTCGGCGGGGCTTGGTCCACAGGTCTACCTGGGGACCGGCAAGATCAGGCCGTATTTCTACGGCACGGTCGGTTTCTCGGCCTTCGTCACCTCGACGAGCGTGAGCGGGATGTACGAGCAGGAGACGATCGCGTCCACAACCAACCACAGTGATTTTCGGCTGGCATTCACCGGAGGAGGCGGACTGTCGGTCCAGATGCGTGGCGGACCGAACCCGCTTTCGCTGGATCTGTCGGCCGCGTACAGGTACAACGGAGTGACCGAGTATCTGGCAAACGGAACCGACAACCTGGAGAGGTTGCGGAGAGGTGGTTGGGTGGCCAACCCGATCAGAAGCGAGGCCAACCTGATGACGTACAGGGTCGGGATTTCGGCGGGGGTGGGGTAGTCGCCGAGGGATTGACCCGTGGCCCGGCGATCCGTGCGCGGACGGGATCGGGCACGACGGGCAAAAAGCCCCGCGCCGCAGCGTTGGAGCGGCGCGGGGCTTTTCGCTTGCTGTGCCGATCAGGCCGTTGGCTTCATCCGGTCTCGTTGGCCAGGCGGCGGACGGCGACCAGCAACTCACGGACCTTGTCGGAGTCCGACGCGCCCGGCGCCGCTTCCCGAAGCCTCCGGGCCAGGGCCATCAGGAGGTCCTGCCGCTCCTCACCCGTTGCGGCTTCGGCCGCGTTCACAGCCAGGCGCGCCGAGGCGACCTGGGCGGCCGTCATCCCGTGCCAGCGCCCCAGCTGGTCGAGGTAGGCGCGCGCGAGCGCGAAGGTGGCGGGCCACTCGTAGATCGGCTGGCCCTGTGAATTCAGGTGGGTCAGGACCACCGAGTTGGCCGCGTCGATCTCGTTCTGCGTGAGGATGTCACTGGGCGTCAGCTCGAAGACGTCGAGGCCGCGCTTGATCTCCGAGTTGACGATCACGCCGTTGTACCAGTAGACGGACCAGCTGCCGGCGCTCTCCATGCGCTCGGGGTTGAAGGGGCCGCGGTCGTGGTACGCGATCTCGACGGGGTTCTTCGGGTCGGTCCAGTCGATCAGCGAGATGCCGCCCTGGTACCAGCCCTGGATCATGATGTCGCGACCCGGAATCGGGATGAGCGAGCCGTTGTGCGCGACGCAGTTCTCCAGCGAGGTCTGCGGGGCGGGGAGCTTGTAGTAGCTCTGGAAGACCATCTCGCCGTCCTCGATGGTGAAGATGGCGTTGGCGCCCCACTCCTTCGGGTCGTCGTCGCGGCACTTGGGCGCGCCGCCGCCGCCCCACTCGTCGGTGAACATGACCTTGCTGCCGTCGTTGCTGAAGGTGGCCGAGTGCCAGTAGGAGAAGTTGGAGTCGGCCACCGCGGCGAGGCGGAAGGGGTTGGCGGGGTCGTTGATGTCGAGGAGGAGGCCGTACCCGCCGCAGGCGCCGCCCGCCAGGCCGATGTCGGGGTAGACGGTGATGTCGTGGCACTGGGTGGGGCCCGGGCGGGGGCCCTCGGGCATCTGGGCGCGTTCGGCGGCCTGTGCTGCGGCCTCGGCGTCCAATTGGAGGAACATTTCTCGCAACGTCGCGCTGTCGGCGGCTGTGACGCCGTCGCCACCCCGCGCCTCCGCGATACTGTCCAGCATCGGCCGCACGAAACGGTCGGGCATTACGGAGAGGCGCCCACCGCCGCCTTCACGTACGAACGCGCCCCTGTCGCGCGCGGCCTCGGCTTCGGCCTGCCTCTCCTCCTGGGCCCGGATGTCGGCAGGCGCGGGACCGTGCCGGGGCGGCGCGACCAGGTCCTGGAAGATACGCGGAGAGGTGACGATCGCGGCGGACTGGGGGTCGTCCAGCGGGACCCGGATCGCTTCAATCCGGAAGAGGGCGGAGTTGGGGTCCTCGTCCGGCGAGAGGGCGGAACAGCCGGGGAGTTCCTCGGGGGGCCGCACCTGGGCCGAGCCGGAGACGTAGATGTAGACGTTCTCGTCGTCATCCGGGTGCTTCAGCACGGTGTGGGTGTGAGAGCCGCGGCAGGTCTGCACGTTCGCGACGTACTGCGGATTCCGGATGTCCGAGATGTCGAAGATGCGGATCCCGCGGAGCCGTTCGTGACTGACGCGTTCGCGGGCGCCCCTCTGGCAGTCCAGGCGTCCGCCCAACCCCTCGCCGGACACGAAGAGGAGGTTCGCGTACACCGAGACATCGCTCTGGGACGCAGGACACACATAGGTGACCACCGAGACCGGGTTGGCCGGGTCGGAGATGTCCCACACCTGGATGCCGTCGTAGTTGCCCTGGATGGCGTAGTTGCCGGTGAAGGCCAGGTCGGAGTTGGTCTGGCCCACGAAGGGTTCCTCCGGAGGCGTGGTCGACAGCATGCGAAGGTTCCAGATGGCCTCGCCCGCGTCGAACATGCCGGGTTCGAGGCCGACCCGGGGGTCGGGGGTGGGGG
>VXOC01000009.1 GCA_009840215.1 Gemmatimonadota bacterium
GTTGGGGGGGAGGGTGTCGGGGGATTGTGCGGCGATCGTGCCGTACAGAGTGGCGGCGACGAGGACTCCGTGGACGAATCCACGCAATCCCCGAGGGCAGCGAGGCACCGGGCGAAGCGGCGGCCGGTTTCGTGGGGACGCTTCCGATGGCCGGTCGCGACCGCGGGTCACCAACACCTGAGCGTTTGCCAAGTTGACTAGATAATCTGACTAAGTTAGAAGAAGGTAAATCCCCTCGGGTGGAATCTCCACCCGCCTCGGGACGAACCCTGCCGGCCGCAAACCAGGCCTTTCGCCACATCCAGGCGCAGCAATCCGTCCATGAAGACCAGCCCCGCGCCAACCGCGCAGTAGTCCGCGCCCTCAGCCGAAGCCCGGTCTCCGTACACGGACACATGCAAGAAGCGAACCGACCGTTGCAAATCCACGCGCCCCATCCAGGTGCGAGAGGTTGCCACGGCGCCGCTGTGTCCACGGAACCAGTAACCGGCCGCGCCGACCTCCCACAGGTCCTGCGGCGCGGGATCGCCCCAGACGCCGGCCGCACCGCCCTGCAACCCGAACGACAGACCCGCGACCACGGGAACCACCACCGCGCCCTCGACGAGGGCCTTCACATGCGGATTGTCGCCCGCCGATCCCCGCACGATCACGTTGCCGCCAACCCCGACGGCCCGATCCCCGAACGCGCCCCACCACGGCTTCCACTCGAGCGCGCCGCCCACCCGGGTCCGTTCCGCGTCGGTGTCGATCTCGGCGTCCTGCTCGGCAAAGACACTGAACGACAGACGGTTGCGCAAGCCATTGCCCGGCGTGAAACGGAGCGACGCACCATGCGTCCAGTGGAAGTTCACCGAATCGGCGGCCCGAACGAAATAGCCCGTCCACCCCTCCAGCCCACCGATCCCCAGAGCCCCCCCGCGCAGTTGCCGATAGACGGAAAACTGGGTCTTGCGCTGCGGATGATCGTGCTGGAGCGTGAAGTCCATGTCCGGGACGGCCCACCCGCTTGTCGGGATGCGCACCGTCAACTGAGAGCGCCACCACCCGAAGTCGCGCCGCACGAGACCGCCCGCCGAATACCCCTCGACAGGAGTGTAGCGCATGAGGCCGAGCGCCATTCCGGGGGGGAAGAAGAACCACGGGTTTGCGGCTTCGCTCCGGTCGCCTCCCTGCCCGACGCCGATCGCGGCCAGGGCTCCCGCCACGCCCGGTCTGTCCCGCCCGGCGGACGGATCGTCCCTCCAGATGGACGGGGGCAGAAGGTCGGAGGTGTCGGCGGTGCCTGCGCTGGTGGCGATCGGAGGGGCCGGATCACCGGGAGCGCGAACCTCCTCGATCTCCAGCGCCCAATCCGCGCTGAACGGCACTCCCGGCGGGACGAACGCGGTCGCGCTGACGATCTCCCATGCCAGGTGCCCGTCCCAGCGCACGCGCCGCGGCAGCCAGTGCCGCCCCTCCCAGGGCGCGAAGTCCACCACGACCGCAGCGAGGTCGATCTCGAGCTTCGCGGCCATCCGGTAGGCGGCGATGTTGATCAGCCGCGCGATCAGGCCCGGGGGAGGGGTCGCGGGATCGTCGCCGGGTGGGCCGCCGCCCTGGCCGCCGTCGATCCAGACGCGCGGGTCCCAGCCGCCGCCGTGCAGGAACCGTCCCCGCATCTCGCGGTCGACGCGCTTGGCGGGACGGTAGGCGACGCGAACGAGGGCGTGCGAGCCGGGGTCGATCCACAGGATGGCGGCGACGAGGCGGATGCTGCGATAGCGGGGAATCACGGTGACGGCGACCGCGTCAACCGAATGGCCTCCTTCCAGCTGCAGCCGGGTAGTATCACCCGAGCGGAACTGGTAGTATCGCTCCGCGTCTGCGCCGAGCGGGTCGCGCACGGCGATGGCGGCCGTGCCCATGGCCGCCCCGACCGTGGGACCGAATCCGTAGACGAAGGGGTTGCCGTAGGGGTCGGCCGCGAGTTGCTCCGCATGCAGTTCCGGGAAGGCGCGGGCAAGGCCGCCGGGTGCGGGGCCGTGGCGGCGGAACCGGGCATCGAGCACGCGCACCTCGGCCGGCGCGTCGCGCGACCAGCGCACCCGCGCGGCGCGTTCCCCGCTCACCCAGGGCCGGTCGCGCTGGAAGGTGGGGAAGACGAAGCCGACACGCTCCCGCACGAGGGCCGTGTAGGAGTCCATGGCCAGCCGCGCGGTGTCGCGGGCGTGGCGGGCGCCGAGCACGAGGCGGCGGGCGGTCTCGTCGAGGTAGGCGTCCTGGGTGGGGGTAGCCGCAACAGGGTTTGGAGGTTGCGCGGTGAGGCAGCCGGGCAGAGTGCATGCCAGGACAAGAAGGGTTGGCAGCGTCCGCCGACCGAACTGCCGGCGACGGCTCGGCGGCTTCATGAGGTGCCTCGCCTCATCAAAACAGATTGTCCATCAGCACATGAACCCGCAGGCCCTGCTCGGGGCCGCCCTCGCGTTCCGCTGTGAGCCCCCGTGCAAGGTCCACGCGCAGCAGTCCGTCGAGCAGGACCAGACCCGCGCCGGCCGCGTAGTAGTCCTCGCCCTCGGCCCTCGCCCAGTCGCCGAAGAGGGACAGGCGCGCGTAGCGGACCGGGAACTGGAGGTCGGCGCGTCCCATCCAGGCCCGCTCGGTCTCGACCGCGTCGGCATGCCCGCGCAGAAAAGCACCCGTCGCGCCGAGATCCCACAGATCCTGCGGTGCCGGGTCGCCCGAGACGTTCGCGAAACCGGCCTGCAGACCCAGCGAGATGCGGGCAGCCAGGGGGACGAGAAGCGCCCCTTCGATCACGGTCCGCACGTGGGCGTTGTCGCCCGCCGATCCGCGGACGCCCACCGTGCCGCCCGCACCGATCGACTCCTGGCCCATCCCGCCCCACCACGGCCTCCATTCGAGGGCGGCGCCGATCCGGGTCCGTTCGTGGCCGGTCTCGTCGCCATCGTCGGACCGGGCCTGCACCGCACGGTCGTGTTCTGTGCCGTGCTCGTCCTCATCGTCATGTTCGTCCCCGGCCGCAACCACTTCGTCCCGCTCCGCGAAAAAGCTCAGCGAAAGGCCGAGGCGGTCGCCGCTGCCGGACAGGAAGCGCAACGCGGCGCCCGTCGACCGGTGGAAGTCGAGGGAATCGCTCTCGAGGATGACCGGGAGGGGGAAACCGTCGATGCCGCCCGCGCCCAGCGCCCCGGTGCGAAGCGAGCGGTACATGGAGAACTGGGTCCGCAGGCCGGGCCGGTCGCGCTGGAAGGTGAGGTCGAGGTCGGGGACTTCCTTCCATTCGCGCGTGGCGGCGCGCACGGTGAGGACCGACCGCCACCAGCCGAAGTCGCGCCGCATCTGGGCGCCGACCGATACGCCCTCGACCGGGTTGTAGCGCACGAGGTTGAGGGTCCAGATGGGGGGGTAGAGGTAGTAGGGACTGGCGGCCTGGCCGGTGTCGCCCGCGTCGCCGTTGCCGATGGCGGCGAGGGTGTTGCCAACCGCGAGGGCATCGTCGCGGGCGCGGGATGGGTTCCACTCTTCGCCGCCGTCCGCGGGGTCCGCCGGGTCCAGCGTCCAGTCGATGACGAAGGGGAGGGTGGGGACGACGGATCCGGTCGCGGTGACGCTCTCGATGCCGGTGTAGCCGGTCCATTGCGCCCGGCGAGGCAGCCAGTGGCCGGGCCGGGCGGGCGCGAAGTCGACGGTGACCGCCGAAATGTCGGTCTCGATGCCGAGGAGGACGGCCGTGAAGGTCTCGTTGATGAGCTGTCCGAACCAGCCGGGCTGGTTGGCGGGCGGATCCCCGGCCGGGGTGTCGTCGTCGACCGTGACGTCGAGCCCCAGCCACCAGCCGCCGGCTTCGCGGAGGACACCGGTGATTTCGTGGTCGATGCGCTTGGCGGGACGGTAGGCAATGCGCACGAGCGCGTGGGTCTCCGGGTCGATCCACATGATCGCGGCAACCAGGCGGATGCTGCGGTAGCGGGGGATCGCGGTAATGGCGACGGCTTCGAGGGTCTGGCCGTTGTCGAGCCGGAGAGTGGTATTACCGTCTGATCGGAATTGGTAATACCGTTCGGCATCGGGACCGAGGGGACTGTGGATGGCGGTAGCGGCCGCGTCGGGGCCCATGAAGGGCGCGAGGCCGAGGGTGAAGGGGTCCGCGAGGGGGTTGACGGGAAGGTGACCGGCGCGCAGGCCCTGGAAGTAGCGGGGCTTGCCGGGGCCGATGCCGGGGTGGCGGAAGTGTTCGTTGACGAGGTCGATCGCCGGCGGGGCGATTCGTGACCAGCGGGCGCTGAGGACTCGCTCTCCGCGCATCCAGGGGCGGTCGCGCCGGCTGGTGGGGGCGTCGAACGAGAGGCGTTCGCGGACGGTGCCGGAGTACGTGTTGACGGCTTGCCGGGTGGCGGCAAGGGCGGTGCGGGCGCCGATGACGAGGCTGCGGGCGGTCTCGTCGAGGTAGGCGTCGCCGGGGGCACCGGTCTCGGGGGGTTGCGCGAGGGCGGGGTAGGGTG
>VXOC01000276.1 GCA_009840215.1 Gemmatimonadota bacterium
GCACTACGACTAAAACCCCGCCGGCGACGTCACCTCGCCCGAACTCCCACCCCCCGACGATCACCACCTCCCCCCCACCTTCGAGGAAGTCTTCCGCGTCGGCGTCCTCGACGGCGAGCCCTGGGAGATGTTCGCGACCATCCCCAAGGTCGCCTTCGACGCCGCGGGCAACCTCTACATCTTCGACCTTGCGCCCGGCAGAAGCAGCGCCGATCTGCGCGTCGTGATCTTCGACCGCGCGGGCGCCTTCGTGCGCGAGTTCGGGTCGGTGGGCGACGGGCCGGGCGAATTCAGGGAGGCTCGCTACTACGCGGTTTTCCGCGACGGCACGGTCGTCGTGGGCGATATCGGGCACAAGGCGTATCATCTTTTCGACCCGACCGGCGAGTTCCTGCGCATGGTGCGCATGGACCGGACAGAGACGAGCCGCCGGGTGAGCGACGACGTGGTGGTCACGCTCCAGATCGTGCGGGCCATTCAGCCGGACCCCCGGGGTGGAGCCGTATACACGCTGGAGGTCGCGGAGACCACGGACAGCACCGAGTGGGGAGGGTTGGCGCCCGGGTTCTGGACCGTCGCACTTCATCGCCTGGACGGCGAGGATGTCGAGACCAGCACCGCCGTCCGCGCGTGGCAGCCGCCTCCCGTGGAAGCGGAGAGCAGCGTCAATGTGACCGGCCCCGATGACGCTGCGGACCTCATTCCCAAGGAGCTGCGGAGAACCTTGGACATCGGCGCGAGCGCGTTCCGAAACCCTCCTATCTTCGAGCCGACCGTGCGGATGGCCGTGCTGCCGGACGGTGGCATCGCGTACTCCGATTCCACGGCGTACGCGCTTAAGATCACGGGTCCGGGCGGAGGACCGACGGTCAGGACGATCACGCGGCCGTTCCAGCCGCGGCCGGTCACCCCGCGGATCGAGGAGGAGTACAGACGGAAGAGGGAGGAGCGGGACTCGCAGTCAGAAGTTCCCGCGGGCCGGATCAGCTTCACGCTTCAGCAGGAGTCGTTCTATCCGGTGATTCCCGTCATCCGGCGGGTGAACACCACATGGGACGGCCGGATATGGGTCCTGCGGCAGGGCGACGAACTCCTCGAAGACGGTCCCATCGACGTGCTTACCGCCGACGGGGAGTACCTGGGGACCTACCGCACGGGCGCTACGAAGATGCCGGACGCGTTCGGGCCGGATGGGCTGATGGCGTTTGTCGAGTTGGATGAATATGACGTGGCGAGCGTGGTGGTGCGGAGGGTGGGTCCACGCTGACATTGCATCGGCTAGGGACACAGCCAGTTTTGTCACGAGCGTGATTACCGCGACAAGTCGGTCCATTCCGGCCTCCTTCATCGCTCTTCTACCCCTCCTCCCCAGCCGCTATCCACCCCCCAAACTCCACATCCGCAATCTCCCACTCTCCCCTCGCGGTGTCGACGATCCCCAGGCGTTCCAGCCTCCGAAGCGCAGCCTGTACACGTGCCGCGCTCGGGGCCGCTTCACCCAGTGCAGCCCCCAAAGCCACGCGAAAGACCCGGCTGAACGGCCGTGAAGCACCCCTCGCCAGAGCGCGGGCCGTCTCGCGCTGAATCGGAGTGAGGGCCAACCATGCATCCGGGTAGCCCAGTTCCGCAGCGATGCGTTCCCTGACATGATCGAGGGCCGATCTGACGGTATGGTCCGGGTCGTGCAACATTGTCTGAACGAGCAGGCGAAAGAAGTAGGGATTGCGGTGAAGTCGGTCGAAGGCACCGAGCATTCCGTCGCGATCCAGCGTGCGACCGGACGTCCTCCGGAAGACGGCGAGCAGATGGTCGACGAACGGCTTGCCGAGAGCGGGAAGATCGATGGGTGTGGCAAAATGAAAGAACGGGGCTTCCCGGTTCGAGAACATCGCGGCCAGACCCGCGCGGCTGGATCCGGTGAACACCGCTCTCAGTCCATCACGTCGTTTGTCCAGACTCGTCCTCAGCGCGGCGACGAGTGACGCGTTGCCGCGGCTCCGAGCAAGTTCCTGAACCTCGTCCAATAGCAGGATGGTCGGTCTCCGATTCCCGGAGACCTGTCCCAGGAGATCGTCAAGGTGCAGGAGCAGGTTGGTCGGCGGTTCCCCCTTGAGCCGGGTCAGATCGATCTCCGCTTCGGCTCCCGTCCCAGTGCCCGGCACCGGTGCCGAGAGCTTCAGCTTCGGGGCCATCTTCCAGGCTGAAGTCCGAATCCGGTCCGCCAGACCGCCTCGCTCCCGCGATTTTTCAAGAGCGTGCAAGAGCACCGCCAGCGGACTGAGCGGTGCCTGCCAGAACGATGCGTAGATCACACGGTGCCCCTTCGCCTCGGCGTGGGGCGCCAGATCCTGAACCAGGAATTCGGTTTTGCCCGCTCGCCGCGGAGCGAAAAGGCTCAACGCCTGAGCGGGCCCATGAGCGAGTGTACCGAGTACCTGTTCGGCGAGTTCGGAGCGTCGGGAATGCCAGGGGTCTCCCGCCATCGGTTTCCTTTAGCCAGTTTTAGCCACAGATAGATAATTATCTCACGATGGATAATCGTGGCTAAGAGCGTCCTGTGCAAGTGTAGTATCCGGAACCTCGGTCTCCTTGGCCGAGCTCGACGGTGGCGATGCCTGCAGCCCGGCGCCCATCACTCCGCCCCCGGCGGAGAAAACGTGTTCCGCACGCGAACCGATCGCCGGAAGTAGACCGTCCAGATTGTCGCCCATGCCAGCGACGCGGCCACGATGACCGCGAGGATCGCGATCGCGACAGCCCATTCCTCCGGGCTCCTCCGACTTGCCGCCTCTACGCTCGGGCGAGTGAAGGGGACGGCGGCGGCACGCACGGTGATCGAGAGGGCCACGACCCACAGCGCGACCACGTTCCACCGCGGTGCCCGCGGCGATTTCAGCAGAATAAGAGCGAGCGGCGAGGCGAGGAGAAGGAAGATCGCGGCCAGCAGCCAGAGGGGATAGCCGAAGATCCCGGACAGGCCCGCCGAATGGAAGAGCAGGTAGGGGATGGAGGCGCAGAGGTAGAGCAGCAGCCAGCCTCCCAGCCCGGCCGGGGCATCGTCGTTGATCGCAGGGTTGGTGGCCATGACAGCCCGCCTTTGATGGTGCTCTGCTACTCGACCGCGTCCGGCGATGCGTCCACGATGTAAACTTTACATAACATTTTGACAACTCCAGTTGTCATCCCGCCCGCCACGCCACCCGATACCGCACCAAACTCGCCCGCTCCAACTCATCCTCCTCCACGGCGACCATCACCGTCCCTCGCACCGCAACCACCTCCTGCCTCCGTGGCAGCGTCACCACCCCGACCACATCGCCCGTTCCGTCCAATACCGTCCACTGCGCGAACTCTCCCTCCTGCTCCTCCCGGCGAAGCCAGATCGATTCGTCCTCGCCGACCGCGAGGCTGGTGACCGTGGGCAAGGTCTCGGGAAGCACGCCCGCGCGGCGCACGGGCCCCTCGAATTCGGCACTCTCCGGAACGCCCCCTCTCTCGCCGCCCTGCATCGGGAACATCTCACCCACCTCGATTTCGCTCAGCGCCCGGCGGAACAGGTCGTCCGTGAGCGGCGCGGGGGTGTAGGAGTACGTCCGCGAGAAGACCGTGTCGGCCGAGGGACCGATGCGCGTGACCAGCACCGACGGGCCCGCGGCGTCGTCTTCGCGCACCACGATGACTCCTCCTCCGCCCGGCATGACCGCCGTGTGGACTTCGCGCTGGAACGGGACCCGGATTCGGAAGTAGCGGCCGGCGCGAGCCATGTTGAACTCCGTGAAGTAGTATTCGGACCAGGCCAGGGTGTCGACGATCCGGCCGTGTTCGTCCATCGTGAGCAGCGGAGAACGGAAACCGTCCCGCCGGGGGCCGGGATCGGGAGGGTCCTGGGGCGGCCGCACCATCCAGTTGGGGCTCACCAGTGCCAGGCCGTTCGCCAGGATGGCCGAGGGGGGCGACCCAGGCGCATAGATCACCAGGGTGCCGGCTTCCTCCACGCGCCAGCTTTCGAAGTCGGCAACCCACGTGCGGGAATCGAGGAATCGTCCGTCGATCGAAAAGGAGTTGACGCGCATAAGCTGGCGGTCGGTTGCGACCAGGGTGTCGCCCGCCAGCCAGATGGCCGAAAGCAGCATGAACTCGCCGGGCCCTTCGCCGCTGCGCCCGATCGTGCGGGTGACCTCGCCCGCCTCGTCGATGACCTGTATGGTCCGGTCCTGCCACAGCGCCACGAACACGTCCCCCTCCGCCGAGATGACGAAATCTGCGCCGGGATCCGCGCCGAACTGCGGGTTGAAGGTGAGCTCGGTCGAAGCGGCCCGTTCCACTTCGATTGCGGGCCAGGCTGATGGGTCGAGCGTTTCGGGCGCTGCCGTGGTGGGGGCCGGATCGGACGGATCGCAGGATTGCAGGGTTGCGGTCGCGACGGCGATGAGTGCCGGGAGCGCGATGAGGCGGGCGCGGGGGCGGGGCTGGGTG
>VXOC01000059.1 GCA_009840215.1 Gemmatimonadota bacterium
GGGCTGGGGACTCTGGCCATGCCGGCGAGGGGGGGTGGCGCCAGGCTGGTGGCCGCGCTCGAGGCGCTGGACGACGACAAGGTCGTGCTCGTCTCGGCGGCGGGCGCGGTGTCCGGGGTCGAGGCGGCGGGTGTGCCGCTGCGGCGGCGGAATGCGCCCGTTCGGCCGATCGTCACCCCTGGACCCGGCGACCACATCGTCGACGTGACCCGTCTCTCCGGCGACGCCCCGGCCACCGAGTCCCAAATCGACCTTCTCTCGCCCGCGTGATCGACGCCATGGGATTCGTCCTCCCCATCCCGTCTTCCGTTCGCACCGGTCGTGGCACGCTTGAAATCGTGACCACCCGATGAAGTTCCTCGTGCTGGGCGCGGGCACGCAGGGATCGGCTGCCGCCTTCGATCTGCTGCGGCGCGACCAGGACTCCGAAGTGGTCATCGCGGATCTGCGCACGGACGCGCTTCATCCCGCCCTCCGGCCCTGGCTCGGCAACCGCCTGACCACCGTGCGCGCCAACGCCACCTGCGAGTGGGAGATCGCCGCCGCGATGGATGGCGCCGCCGCGGTGCTCTGCGCCTTCCCCTACTACTTCAACCACGACATGACCCGCCTCGCCCTCGACGCCGGCGCCCACTTCACCGATCTGGGCGGCAACACCGCGATCGTCGAGCGGCAGCGTGAACTCGACGGCAGTGCCCGCGAGGCCGGCCTCTCGATCGTCCCCGACGTGGGGCTCGCGCCGGGCATGGTCAACATCCTGGCCCAGGGCGGAATCGACCGGCTCGACGCGACCGACTCCGTGCGGCTCTGGGTCGGGGGACTTCCGCAGCACCCCAGGCCGCCCCTCAACTACCAGATCGTGTACTCGCTCGAGGGCATGCTCGACTACTACGTGACGCCCGCCGAGATCCTGAAGGACGGCCGGCGCACGACCGTCGAGGCGCTCTCGGAACTTGAAACGCTCGACTTTCCCGACCCGGTCGGGCGCCTGGAAGCCTTCCACACCGGCGGCGGCACTTCGTCGCTGCCCGCGCGATACGAGGGACGCGTCCGGTCGCTCGAGTACAAGACGCTGCGGTATCCGGGGCACGCGCACATCATGCGGGCGATCCGGGCGCTGGGTCTCCTGAGCGACACCGAGGTCGATCACCGGGGGGCGCAGGTCAACCCGCGCCGCTTCTTCATCCAGCAGGTGACGCCCCTGCTCACCAACGAGGATGGGGACGACCTGGTGGTCGCGCGCGTCGAGGCGGCGGGGGAGCGGGGGGGGCGGCCCGTGCGGATCCGGTACGATGTGATCGACTATCACGACTCCGCGACGGGGATCACGGCAATGGCCCGCACGACGGGGTTTTCGCTCGCCATCGTGGCACGGATGCAGGCGCGTGGGGAGGTGGCCGCGCCGGGGGTCGGCACCCCGGACGAGGTGATCCCGCCCGATGCATTCGTGGCCGAACTGCGTCGGCGCAACATCCGGGTCGATGTCTCGGAGAGCGACGGGGACGCCGGATAGACTCGTCGCGAGAGCGGCGCCGGCCGAATCCCGCAAGCCCGGGCCACGGCCGGTCGAGTACGGGCCTGTCCGGCGTCGGAAGTCTCCCGAACTCCGGCTGCCCTGTCCGATGTTATCTTGGTCGGCTTCGTTGTGGCATTCCGATCTCACCCAACCACAGGTCCCCCAGGCTCCGAAATCGATGACTCGCCCCACCCCCCTGCCTCTCCTGGCCCTTCTAGCCATTGCCCTGCCCGTCACCGCGTGCCGCGAATCCGGCAACGGCCGACCCGCCGACACCCCTCCCACACAAGCGGATCCCACCTCAGCCGATCCCACCCTCCTCCAGCCCGGCGAGACCCGCTTCGGCGCCATCGAACAACTCACCTTCGAAGGCGAAAACGCCGAAAGCTACTGGGCCTTCGACGGCACCTCGCTGATCTTCCAGTCGACCCCCACCCCCGGCGAGGGCTGCGATCAGATCTACACCCTCGACCCGGCCACCGGCGCCCGCCAACTCGTCAGCACCGGCCTGGGACGCACCACCTGCGCCTACTACTACCCCGCCGGCGACCGAATCCTCTATTCCTCGACCCACCACCACGATCCCGCCTGCCCCACCCCTCCCGACCGCTCACGCGGCTACGTGTGGGCGCTCTACCCCACCTTCGACATCTTCGCCGCCGACGCCGACGGCTCGAACCTCGTCCAGCTCACCACACAGGACGGCTACGACGCCGAGGGCACCTTCTCGCCCACCGGCCACCGCATCATCTTCACCTCGGTGCGCGAGGGCGACATCGACCTCTACTCCATGCTCCCCGACGGCTCCGACGTCCAGCGCGTAACCGACCGGCTCGGCTACGACGGCGGCGCCTTCTACAGCCCCGACGGCACGATGATCGTGTGGCGCGCCCACTACCCCGAGACAGCGGAAGAGCGCGACGACTACCTGGCGCTCCTCGCCGACGGCCTCATCCGCCCCTCGGCGCTCGAGATCTACGTTGCCGACGCGGACGGCTCCAACCCCCGCCAGCTCACCGACAACGGCGCCGCCAACTTCGCCCCGTACTGGCACCCCTCGGGGGAGCAGATCATCTTCTCGTCGAACATGGACGACCCGCAGGGCCGCAACTTCGAGATCTACATCATCAACATCGACGGCACCGGGCTCGAGCGCGTGACGTACTCCGAAGGCTTCGACGGCTTCCCCGTCTTCCACCCCGACGGCACCCGGCTCGCCTTCTCGTCGAACCGCAACATGTCGCACGAGGGCAACACGAACCTGTTTCTGGCGGAGTGGGTGGACGGGAATTGAGTGGGACCGACTGTCGAAGCCTCCTGCCTGGTGGATGAGTATGCCGTGAGTATGACATACTCACATCGGCATCCCCAGAAACCCTGTCACGATCCTGTACGTCAGCCCCCAAATCACCCGCCCCTCCAGCTCAATACAGGGAAACGCCCGCACCAGGCCGCCTTCCCGCCACTGGTAGGACCCCCGGTTCCCCCTGTCGGCCAGGTCCTTCACCCGGAACCAGTGCACCGACGCCACCTCCGGACTCCCCACGCGGGCCACCGCATCGGGCACCGCCCTGAAGACGAAGGGCCAGATCGTGATCACCGGCAACCGAACGCCCATCGGCCTTGCCGTCTCCAGGCGACCGATCACACCCCGCCCCCGGTCCAGGCCCAGCCCCGTCTCCTCGCGAGTTTCCCGTACCGCCGTCGCGAGCAGCCCGTCGTCCGCCTCGTCCATGCTCCCCCCCGGCAGCGCCATCTGCCCCGACCACGGGTCCCGCGGCGAGTCGCTCCTGCGGATGACCAGCACTTCGCAGTCACGCACGGGTGGATCAGGCACGCCCGCCGCCCCTCGCAGCACCAGCGCGACGGCGGCGTTGCGGCGATTGCGGTCCGGCACGGCCGATTCGACAGGCCCGAAGCGGTCGCCCAACGCCCGGGCCAGACCGGAGAGGCGCAGCGGCAAGTGTCAGACTCCCGCCCGGTCCGGTCCCCAGATATGCTTGTGCAGCTGGGTCTGGAAGCGCACGGGCAGCCCGCTCCCAAGGATGGCCGCAGCCAGCTCCTCCATCTCTTCCAGCCCCCACACCGGCGACACGAGCAGGCTCCCGAGCGACCCCTCGCGCACCCGCTCGTCCAGCCCGTGGCGCCGGATGGCCGCGGCGGCCCACTCGAAATCCTCGACGCCAGCGACTACGAACTTCACCTCGTCCCGCCCGGTCAGGTGGTCCAGGTTCGACCAGAGGTTGCGGTTCTCCTCCCCCGAGCCCGGGCACTTCAGGTCCATGATGCGGTGCACGCGGTCGTCCAGGATGCTCACGTCGACCGCGCCCGAGGTCTCCACGAGTACGGTGTAGCCGTCGTCGAGCAGGCGGTGGGCCAGCACGGCCGCGCCCGGCTGCACGAGCGGTTCCCCGCCGGTGATCTCGACGAGGCGGCACCCCTTTTCGGCCACCGCGTCCACGACCTCGTCGATCGTGTGGCGCGTCCCGCCGTGGAAGGCGTAGGCGGTGTCGCACCAGACGCAGCGCAGTGGACACCCCGTGAGGCGCACGAAGGTGCACGGCAGCCCGGCCCAGGTGGACTCGCCCTGAATGGAGTGGAAGATCTCGGTGATGCGGATGGAGTCGCGGGGTGCGCGCGGCCTGCTGCCGGTTGCTCCCGGGCCGCTCGCGGCGGTATCGGCCCGATCGGCGGGCGAACTCGAGTCCGCGGCGTAGACGCTCCGCTCGGTCATTCCCTCTCCCCCCCTGCGCCAACGCGGCCGTCCGCCCCGGTGCTGCCAGCGGCCTGGCCGGACATCCCCTCTCGTGCCCCCCCTCCCCTGGGTCTTTTACACATCTGACGCTGCCGACGATCTTACGCGTGTAGGTGGCGGTGGTGGCCGGATCATTAAAAAAAAGGGGGGG
>VXOC01000366.1 GCA_009840215.1 Gemmatimonadota bacterium
CCCATCCCCACCCCGGGGCGGATCAGATCGGCCAGCTGCCGCATCTGATTGAAGTTCGGGGCGCCTCGACCGCCACCACCACGGCGGCCTCCCCCGCGCATGCTCTCGCCGGGCCGCTCCCGGAACGCCTCCGGATCCCGGCCCTGGCCGCCACCCCCGCCAAAGCCGCCCCCGAATCCCCCGAACACCGCCTGCGGACTACTCTCGCCCGTGAACAGACCGACCATGCGGCGCAGCGGTGCCTCGTCCCACCCCGCCTCGATCAGCGAATCGGCCACCACGCGCGCGCGCTCCGCGACCAGGATGCTGTCACGCCTTTCCGACGGCGACAGCGGCTCGGGCTCCGCCGCCGGCCCGCGCAGGTTCCACGTCACCGTATGGAGCCCCGCCCCCGCCGGGCCGCTCAGCGTCTGCACTACTTCGCCATCGGCATCGGTGACGGTGATCTCCACCTGCGCACCGCGTCGCGCCATTGCCGCCGCGCCGGCCACGCGCCCTCCTCGCCCCGCCGCCTGCCCGGTTCGCGCCTGGGCACCACCGGCTTCACCCCCACCTTCGGCCTCCGCCCGCTCTTCCTCCGCCGCAGCTTCCGCCTCCGCCGCGATCGCCCCCGCCACATCCTCGCCGATGTAGTAGCTGATCCGCCCGTTCGCCCCCGGCGTCGGCCGCGAGAACCACGCCTGGCCGTACGACTCCCCACCCCGCGCCTCCTCGCCGAACTGGAACGCCGGCGCCGGCTCGAACGCACCCGCCCCGTCGGCCAGCACCCGCGCGGTCAGGTCCTGGAGCGGCGCGATGTCCACGATCCAGATCGAGCGGCCGTGCGTGCCCGCGACCAGCTCGCGGTCGCGCGGATGGATGCGCAGGTCGTGCACCGGCACCGCCGGCAGGCTCTCCATGAAGCGCCGCCAGGTGGCGCCCCGGTCCATCGACGCGTACACGCCCACGTCCGTCCCCACGAAGAGCAGGTTTTCGTTGCGCGGGTCCTCGCGTACGACGTGCACGAAGTCGGGGGCCCCGGTGGGGAGCCCGGTGGCGATGGAACGGAAGGACGAGCCGCCGTCATCCGACACGTACACGTACGGCGTGAAGTCGTTGGTGCGGTGGCCGTCGAAGGAGACGTAGACGCGCCGGGCATCGTGGCGCGACGGCTCCACCCGGCTCACGTAGGTGCCGGCGGGAACCCCCTCGAAGCGGTCGGTCAACTCGGTCCACTCGCCCCCGTCGTCCGGCGACATCCAGACGCGCCCGTCGTCGGTGCCGGCGTAGAGCAGCCCCTCCACCAGCGGCGACTCCGCCAGCGCGGTGATGGTGGCATGCGTCTCCGCGCCTGTCACGTCGGGGGTGATGCCGCCGGTGGTGCGCGTGCTCACCTCGATCTTCTCGGGGTCGGCGTAGGAGAGGTCCGGCGAGATAACCTTAAGTTTATCTCCGAGTTCCGTGCTCTTGACGACACGGTTTCCGGCAGCGTAGAAGTTGTTCCTGTCGTGCACCGACTGGAAGAAGGGCGTATTCCAGTTCCAGCGCAGGATGTGACTGGCGGAGTCGGCGGTGGCCTGTTCCCGCCAGGCCGCGATCCGCGGATCGTCCTCGGCCGCGCCTGCCTCCAGCGCCAGCGTGATGCTGTCCTGCAGCGGGCGCCAACCGTCTTCCCACGTTGGCCTCTGCAGCGAAGTGCTCTCGCGGGTGGCCAGGTTGAGACGCCGCATGTTGCCGCCCTGCGACTCGGCCCACACGAGGTTGGGATCCTCTGGATCCTGCGCGGTGACGAAGCCGTCCCCACCGCTGATCGTGGCCCAGTGGTACTTGGAAATGTCGCCTCTTGACAAACGACTAGGACCACACCATGTGCCGTTATCCTGCAACCCGCCGCAGACCCGGTACGGCTTCTCCATGTTGAACGAAATGTCGTAGAACTGCCCCAGCGCCATCGTGTTCAGGTAGCGCCAGTTGCCGCCCTTGTCGTACGTGATGGCGACACCGCCGTCGTTGCCGACCACGATCCGGTCCGTGTCCACCGGGTCGATCCACATGGCGTGGTGGTCGACGTGGATGTTGACGGTGGTGCTCCCCGTGGTGCGGCCGCCGTCGTTGGAGAAGAGGACCGGCGTGGACGAGAAGTAGACGCGGTCGGGGTCCCGCGGGTCGACGCGCACCTGCGAGTAGTAGAAGGGGCGGGTGTTGGCGTCGTTGACCTTCTCCCAGGTGTCGCCGCCATCGGCGCTCCGGTAGAGGCCGTTGCCGCCTGAAGCCTGTTGGCTCTGGCCGGCTTCGGCTTCCTCTCCGGCCTCGCCTCCTTCACCGCCCTCGGCTGCCTCCCCGGCTCCGGCTCCCTCACCGACGCCGTCCCCCTCCCCCGCCTCGGCCTCCTCCTCCTCCGCCTCGACCATCGCATACATCACATCCGGCTCGCTCTCGCTGATCGAGATCCCGATGCGGCCCTTCATCGCGGTCGGGAAGCCGTTGCCCGTGACTTCCGTCCAGGTGTTCCCGCCGTCGCTCGACTTCCAGAGCGCGCTCCCGGGGCCGCCGCTGTTCAGGAACCATGGGCCGCGCACCCGCTCCCAGCTGGCCGCGAAGAGCGTGTTGGGATCGTCGGGACGGAAGGCCACGTCCACGAACCCCGCCTTGTCGCTGATGAACTTGACCAGCTCCCAGCTGTCGCCGCCGTCGGTGGTTCGGTAGAGGCCGCGCTCCGGGTTCGAGCCCCAGATGTGCCCCAGCGCCGCCACGAAGACGATGTCCGGATCCAGCGGATGGACCACGACGCGACCGATTACCTGGGTCTCCCTCAGTCCCTTGAACTCCCAGCTGTCGCCGCCGTCGGTGGACTTGAAGATTCCGCCCCCCGGCGAAATCGAGTTGCGCGAATCCTCCTCGCCCGTCCCGGCCCAGATCTGGCTCGGGGCGCTCGGCGCGATCGCGATGTCGCCCATCGACGCCACCCGCGGGTCGTTGAAGATCGAGCGGAAGGTGATCCCGTTGTTGGTGGTCTTCCAGATGCCTCCCGCGGCGGCCGCCACGTAGAAGGTCTTCGACGGGCTCGGCAGGCCTTCGACGTCGGTGACGCGGCCACCCATGTTGACCGGGCCGATGGAGCGCCAGCGGAAGGTCTCCCAGATCTCGTCGGGGATCTGTGCCGTGAGCTGGGGGGCCGCCGGGCGCGGGGTGGCCACCAGGGCCAGCGCCAACGTTGCGAGGGCGAGGGGGATGGCTTGGCGCGAGCCACGAGGGAGCGAAGCGCGGAACATGGGATTCTCCGGAAGCGGTGGACGGACGGTTCCCGGCGGCGGACCGGCCGGTACTATCGTGGACACCCGAAGCGGAACCCACGTTGCCGGGCTTTCGGCGGTCCGTGGAGGAAGCCGTTCGGGCACCTGGAGCGATGAGGGACCGGGTTGTCCACCGGCTGCGGCGTCAGGGTTGTGCGCCCGCGCCGCTCCAGTACCCGATCATCCTGTAGACCAGCCTGGCCACCGTGAAATCCGGCGCGGACAGCCCCGGGACCGGCGCATGCTCGACCACGTCGGCGCCCACGACCCTCCGCTCCGCGAAAACCCGCCTGAGCAGCGCCATCGCCGTGTGCCAATCTCCCCCACCCGGCTCGGGCGTGCCCGTCGCGGGCATCACCGCCGGATCGAAGAAGTCCACGTCGAAGGTGATGTAGACGGGATTCCCCAGCGCATCGAGTGCGCGGTCCATCCAGTCCGCGCCGCTCGCGACCTCCTCGCCGGTGATGACGGTGACGTTGTCGCGCCCTTCGGCGATCTCCCACTCTTCCCCGCTGATCCCCCGTGCTCCAACGGTGACGAGGTCCACCCGGTCGATCACGCGGCCCATGGCGCAGGCGTGGGAAAACGGGCTGCCGTCGAGGCTCGGTCGCAGGTCCAGGTGGGCGTCGAGCTGCAGGACGCTCAGGCGTTCGGGGAGCCGGCGGGCGTGGGCCAGGATGGCGGGGGCCGACACCGAGTGCTCGCCGCCGAGCATGATGACGCGCCGCCCGGCCGCCGCATCGAGGATCTTCGTGAAGGCGTCCTCGAGTTCGGCCATGGCGCGGGCAGCGTCGCCGCGTGCGAGTTCCAGCGCGGGGAAGGTGTATACGCCTTCGAGCGAGGGGTCGCGGCCGAGTTCGTGCTCGTAGAGTTCGATGTAGCGCGAGGCATCGATGACGGCGCGGGGTCCCAGGCGCGTGCCCGCGCCCCAGCTGGTGGTGGCCTCGTAGGGGACGGGGAGGATCCAGGTGGCCGCGCCATCGGGGGTGGCCGGAGCGCCGTCCAGTCCCAGGAAGACGCGCGGGAGCTCCCAGGGCAGCCGTTCGAGTCCGGCGGGGAGCGCGTGGATGGTGCGGGCGCCGGCGCGGGCGGGGGTGGT
>VXOC01000253.1 GCA_009840215.1 Gemmatimonadota bacterium
CGGCGCGGCCCAGGGCGGTCCAGTCGCGCTCGCCGGGGGTCGGAGGGGTGGCGGGGGGGGACGCGGGTCCGGAATCGGGACTGCCGGCTTGATCCGCATCCCCGGCAGGGGCCTCGTCGCCGGCCACGCAGCCCGCGCCGCCGACGACGCCGGCCGCGACGGATGTCTGGAGAAAGAGGCGGCGATCCATGTGGTTGACCGGTGAGGGCTGCGGGTTCAGCCGGTAGCGATGCACTGTGAGAAAGCGCTGCCCACCGCCTGTCGATCCCGTGGCGTCATGGTGCCGAGCTTTCGCACGATCAGGTCGTCGTCCAAGGTGAACAGCTTCAGGCGGACCTTGCAAGGAACGGACAGGCCCGCTTCCCGCCAACCCCGGATGAACACGTCGCTGGGCCACTCGCCCGGAGCGGAGGTGATCATGGCCAGGATGGTCTGGCGGTGGTCCCGGTTGAACGCGGCCGACGAGACGACCAGTGCGGGCCGCCGCTTAGTGGCCGTGCGGTCCGTGAAGGGGAATGGCACCACGACGATGTCGAACGGCTCAAAGGTCACGCCACGCGTCCTCGTCCTCGGGCGAGCCCCACTCGCTCATCAACCCGGAGGTACCCTCCAGATACGGATCGCGGGCGATTTCGACCTTGCGCAGCACGAGATGGTCGCCGTGCCGGTCGAATGCGACCAGATCGCCCTCGCGGAGCCCGGCCGCTTCGCGCAGGCGCTTCGGGATCGTCGTCTGTCCCCTTGCCGTGATTCTTGAAAACTCCATCGTATGCCGTCCGGGTCTGATTTTCTGATATTCGTATTTCCTTACGATGGGGATGAGTGGGCCGGCACGCAAGAGGTCCCCACCCCGCTTTGCCAGCGCCAGGGTGTGGTGTACTATTGAGTCCCCAACCCTCCCCGCTTCCCGGAGACCCAGATGAAGACCGTCCGTATCCTGGCCCTGCTCCCCCTGACCCTCGCCTTCGCCAACACCCTCGACGCCCAGCAGCGGAGGGCGGCAAGCCCCCGCGGCGAGGCCGCCACGCAGATCGGCGGCACCTTCAACGAACAGGGCCGCTACCAGGGCGGTTCGTGGATCGTGGTCACCTACGGCCGGCCGATCAAGCGTGGGCGCGACGTCTTCGGCTCGGGCGCCGACTACGGCCGGAACTTCCTCCGCGGCGCCCCCGTGTGGCGGCTCGGAGCCGACAAGTCGACCCGCCTCATGACCGAAGTCGACCTGATGTTCGGGGACCAGCGGCTGCCGGCCGGCGAGTACAGCATGTTCGCCGAACTGACCGAGGGCGAGTGGACGCTCATCTTCTCGAACTGGGGAGCGAAGGACGGCTTCCGCGAGGACAACCCGGACGCGTTGTGGGGCGCCTACGAGTACACCCCCGACCGCGATGTGCTGCGCACCTCCATGAGCGTGACGACGAGCGACATGTCCTCCGACCAGATGGTCATTCTCTTCACCGACGTGACGGCCGACGGGGGCACGCTCACGGTCTGGTGGGACGACCAGGTGGCGAGCACGCCGTTCTCGCTGGCGCGGTAGGCGGGGGATTTCCACGGGCTGAATCCATGCCCGCGAGTGGCAGGAAGAGAGGGACAATGAAGACGATTCGATCGCCAGGAGCGCCGATGCTCCACGGGCCTGGAGCCCGCCATCTGTTTGCGCTCGCCGCGGCCGCGGCGGTGTTCGCCTGCGGCGGCGACACCGTCCCGGACCCCCCCGTGGACCCCCCGGACGACCCGTGCGACGGCACCATCGACCTGCCCGACGGCTTCTGCGCCCTGACCTACCACACCGGCGTGGGCGCCGCCAGGCAGCTCGTGGTCCGGGAGGACGGTGACGTGTTTGTTGCAACTCGTGGCAGCCAGAGCGGCGTAACGGCGCTGCGCGATCTCGACGGCGACGGAACCGCGGACCAGACCCAGCGCTGGGGAGAAGCGGCGGGGTCCGGCATCGCACTGGGCGAAGGCGTTCTCTACCTGGCGACGGACGACGGCGTGCTCCGCTACCCGCTTCCCTCCGGCTCCCTGACGCCTTCGGGTCCCCCGGAGACCATCGTCCAGGGGTTGCCCACCGAGCGCAATCACCGCACCAAGAGCATCGCGCTCGACGCGGAAGGCAACATCTACGTCGCCATAGGGTCCCCCTCCAACGCCTGCCAGGTGATCCCGCGCACCGCCGGGCAGCCCGGCCGGGACCCGTGCCCGGAACTCCGAACCCGCGCCGGGATCTGGCGATTCGCGGGCGACCGGACGGGACAGACGCTCGCGGACGGGGAACTCTTCTCGACCGGCGTGCGCAACGGCGCCGCGCTGGCGTTCCATCCGGGGAGCGGGGAACTCTACTCCGTCATCCACGGCCGCGACCAGCTGCGCGAACTGTGGCCTTCCCTCTACACGGCCGACGAGGGCTCGGAGAAACCCTCCGAGGAATTCGTGCACGTTCGCCGGGACACCGATTTCGGCTGGCCCTACTGCTACCACGATCCCGCCGACAACACCAAGGTTCTCGCGCCCGAGTACGGCGGCGACGGCGACGAGGTCGGCCGCTGCGCGGAGATGGACATGCCCGTGATCGGCCTGCCGGCCCACTGGGCCCCCAACGACATGGCCTTCGCGGCCAGCGACGACTTCCCCCAGCCCTATCGCAACGGCGCCTTCGTGGCCTTCCACGGCTCCTGGAACCGCACGCCGTTCCAGGCGGGCTACAACGTCGTCTGGATTCCCTTCGAGGGCGACACCGCCACCGGCGAGTGGGAGGTCTTCGCCGACGGCTTCGCCGGGGGCCGGATCAGTTCGTCAAGCCAGGCCGACAACCGACCCACCGGGGTCGCGACCGGGCCGGATGGATCGGTGTACGTGAGCGACTCGGTCCGCGGCAGGATCTGGAAGATCGTGGTCGAATAGCGACTGCCGGGTTATCGTATCGGGGACCGGCCGCCATGTCATCCTGGTGCTCCGCGACGACGAGAGCGACGCTGCAGTCAGCCGGCGGATCTACGAGGAATATGTCGCCGACGGACGGTACCATGCGCTGCTGGGCCCCTACAGCAGTCCGCTCACCGAAGCCGCGATCGAGGTGACGGACAGCGCCGGCATGGTGCTCGTCGCGCCGATGGCGGCCGACCCGGGGATCTGGGAGGGGCGGTCCCGGAGGTGGAGTGTGCAGATGCTCAACCCCGGACCCACCTATCTCCAGGGATCGGTCGAACTGGCTGCCGGCAACGGGGCCACCAGGGCGGCTCTGGTCTACGAAGAGAGCCAGTTCCCCGCTTCCGTCGCGGATGGCGTGCGCGAGGCCGCCCGGACCCACGGGATGGACATCGTGCTGGACCGGGCCTATCCCCCCGCCGGCGCGGACCACGAGGGGCTGGCGACCGCTGCCAGGGAGGCCGGAGCGGAACTCTTCATCGGTGGCGGGTACCTCGACGACGCCATCGCGTTCACCAGAGCGGTCGCCGCGGTGGACTACACGCCGATGCTCCTGAGCCTGAACCTGGGACCGGCCGAAAGCGCCTTCGCCGATGAGGTGGGCGACCTGGCCCGCTGCGTGGCGGGCAAC
This sequence comes from Gemmatimonadota bacterium, assembly GCA_009840215.1. Lineage (GTDB taxonomy): Bacteria > Gemmatimonadota > Gemmatimonadetes > Longimicrobiales > Gaopeijiaceae > Bin94. Next base: position 3,560 of record VXOC01000253.1, read on the forward strand.
GCCGCCTGGCTCCCGACGATCAGCACAACGGGCTACATCGTGGAGAGCAGAATCTTCGTCCGGCGCTACGAGCGGGCGGGCGCGCAGCAGGCGCTGAAGGGGCTGCAGGTGCAGTGGCAGGACGATGGGGAGGGAGGGCTGGAAAGGCGGATCGTGCATCCGGAGGCGGTGGCGGACGCGGAAGCGTGTTTTGCGGGAGGTGGCTCCTAGGCTGTCCGCCGCAGGTCCTCGATCGCCGCGTGCAGTCGTCCTTCGCTCGCCTGGATGTGTGCGCTCAGTTCGGCCTTCACGTCACGAATGTCAGCTGTCAGTTCGGCCTTCACGTCACGAATGTCAGCTGTCAGTTCGGCCTTCACGTCACGAATGTCGGCCCTCAACTCCTGCTTGGTTTCCTTCAGTCGCCTGTCCAGTCGACCGATTCGCTGATCCGTCTGGTCCATGCGGGTGGCGAGCGCCGTGATCTTCTCGTCGGTGTGCTAGAGATGGTTGTCCCGGATCTCACGGATCTCCCTGGACAACGCTCGCCAGATCGCAACCAGGCCGCCGCTCACAACTACGAATCCCGCCAGTCCCCCCCACATCTCGCCGCTCATTCGGGCCTCCCAATCCACAGATTTGCCGCGCATGCGTCATCTGCACCGAAAGAACACACTAACGACTCGGAGGCGGCAACGGAATCCCGCCTGCGCAGCTTGTCCCGCATTCGCATGGCGGCGGCCCGTAATCGCATCGGAACGGGGGATTGAGCGCCCCCCCACCCCTCACCGCCCGAAAAGCTCCCCCAACCCCCCCGCCCCGCACACCCCGCGCT
>VXOC01000330.1 GCA_009840215.1 Gemmatimonadota bacterium
GACGGGGGACAACATCGGGGTGGAGTACGCGGGCACGGTCTTCGGGATCGCCGAGTCGCCGGTGGAGGAGGGGCTGATCTGGGCGGGGACGAACGATGGGCTGCTGCAGGTGACCCGCGACGGGGGCGGGACGTGGACGAATGTGACGGCCAACATGCCGGAGCTGCCCGAGTGGATGGCGGTGCGGTCGATCGCGCCGTCGCGGTACGAGGCGGGGACGGCCTATGTGGCCATTGACGGACACCAGATGAACGTGCGCGATCCGCTGGTCTACCGGACCCGCGACTACGGTGAGTCCTTCGAGAAGATCACCGACGGGATTCCGCCCAGCATGCTGAGCTACACGAAGGTGATCGTGGAGGACCCGAAGCGGCAGGGGCTGCTGTACGTGGGCACCGAGAACGCGCTCTACGTATCCTTCAACGAAGGGGACGACTGGCAGCCGCTGCAGAACAACCTGCCGCACGCGCCGGTCTCCGGGATGGTCGTGCAGGAGCACTTCGGGGACCTGGTCGTGGGGACGTATGGTCGCGGTTTCTGGATCCTCGACGATCTCACGCCGCTCCAGCAGCTCACCCCCGAGGTGATGGCGTCATCCGCCCACCTCTTCGCGCCCCGCGACGCCTATCGCTTTCGCCCGATCACCCCGCCCTCCGTCCCCTACAGTGACCCCACCGAGGGAAGGGATCCCGAATACGGCGCGTCGATCAACTACTGGCTGGCGGAACCGGCTGATGAAGCGCCCACCGTCGAGATCCTCGACGCGGCCGGCGATGTCGTCCGCACGCTCACCGGCACCAGCGACGCCGGCGTCAACCGCATCCACTGGAACCTGCGCGACGAGTCCAACGGGGCCATCCGGCTATTGACCAGCCCCATGTACGCGGACCACATCGAGGTCGGCGACGACGGCCGCCCCGCCCCCGGCGCCCGCCAGGTCTCCATCCTGCTGCCCCCCGGACGCTATACCGTCCGCCTCAACGCCGCCGGCGAAACCCGTGAACAACCCCTCACCGTCATCAAGGACCCTCACTCGGCGGGGACCGAAGCCGACATCGCCGCCCAGGTCGCCTTCCTGCGCGAGGTTCGCGACGACATCGTCACGGCCGGCGAGGCCGTCCACCGTGTTGAAGCGATGCGCGTCCAGCTCGCCACCATGTCACGCTTCGCCGATGACGACGCGCTGACCGATGCGATCGCCGCCCTGCGGCAACAACTCGTCGACCTCCAGATGAACATGGTCGACCTGCGCCTCACCGGTCAGGGCCAGGACGGCGTGCGTTTCGGTGCCACCCTGCTCCAGAAGCTTGGCTATCTCACCGGCGCGATCTCCGGCGCGGACTTCCCGCCCACCGACCAGGAGCTGGAGGTCAAGGCGCTGTTGAACGGGAAACTGCGCGAGCACCTGGAGGCGCTGGAAGCGCTGGTCGCGAACGAGGTGGCGGCGCTCAACGAGATGCTGCGGGCGCGTGGGATGCTGATTATTGCGGGAGGGTGAGCGGCCTCACAGCGCAGGCGCACAACTTCGCTGTCGCGGCCCCCTACCTCCTCTCCAACACGCAATACCGGTAAAGCTTCAGCGTCTCCCGCCAGTCCTCCGGGTACTCCGCCACCATCTCACCCAGCCCGTACCCCTCCGCCAGCCCCGCAAACGTCCCCGACTCGGCCACACTGAACGGCGCCTGCGTCTCGAACACCGTCAGGTCCGGGAACCCCGTCGGGAACGACGCCCCCATCGCCTGCTCCACCCCCTCGAGCCGCTCGCGGTCCTGGTCGCGTTCCAGGTCGTCGCGGTTCTGCATATCCACCGGGAAGTAGTCGAAGGCGATCCGGAACGATGACATCGCGTCCGCCAGCCGGTTCAGGAACGGCATGATGCTCTCGGGCGGCAGGTACATCGTGTTGCCTTCCCAGATCATCAGCGTGGGCGCGTCGAGATCGAAGCCGATGCCGGCCAGACCGCTCGGCACATCGGCCTCCAGGTAGTTGGCGAAGAGCGACGGCGGCTGCTCGAGTCCGTTTTGCTCCACAATCGCACGCTTGAATTCGAGGACCGCCTTCTGGTCGACCTCGAAGAAGGCGGCGCCCGCGTCGCGGTAGTGGTGGGCGCGCATGTCGAAACCGCCCCCGAGCAGGACCACCTGGCGCGTCCCCGCCGCGACCGCGCGCTCGATGAGCCGGTTGAAGTAGCGCGTACGGAAGCGAACCATGGTTGTCGAAGGCGGGAAGGCGGCGTCCAGCTGCTGAGCGGCCGCGCGCGCTCGATCGTTCGAAAACCACTCGGCGTAGGGAGCGTCAAAGAGCGGATGTGGCTTCTCGGATTCCAGGGCCCGGATGGACGCGATCACGAACGCGGTCGCGCCGATTTCGTTGATGTCGATCATTGTGGGGGGGCGTTGGGATAGAGGGGTTGGTCAAGCGGGGACCGCAAGTGGCCATCACGCGTGGTGCGAATGTCGAACGGTAGCCATGGCAGCCCGTGAAAGGAACCCTTGCCCGTGGACAAAACGCCGACCGCCGGCGCCGTTTCCGGTCAACGCCGCGGCGACCTCCGCGCCACCACCACCCCCGCCAGGATCACCCCCGCACCGGCAAGCTGCTGGGGAGTGGGCATTTCGGAGAGCCAGAACCAGGCCGCGATCAGCGCGATCACCGGAACCAGGTTCTGGTACACGCTGGTGCGGCTCTGCCCGATGGCGCGCACGCCCCGGTACCAGAGCAGGTAGGCCACCGCTATGGCGAACACCCCTGCGTACACGATGCCGAGCCACGCCCCCGCCGACACCGCCCCCCAATCGGTGCGGATCAGGTCGGGGATCCCCATCAGCATGATGAACGGCAGCCCCGCCCACAGCGTCCACGCCGTCATCTCGAGGACGCCGCGCCGCTTCGTCATGCGCCTGCTGAACACGGTGTAGACGGACCATGACACCGCGGCGCCCAGCACGAGAAAGTCGCCGCCGCGCGCGCTGCCCATCTCGTGCGATCCGCCGGTGACGAGAATCACCATCCCGGCCAGCGTGCCCAGCACGCCGGCCAGAATCGAAGCGTTGAAGCGCTCGCGGCCCAGCGCGGCCGAGATGAGCAGAACCCACACGGGCGTCGTGGAGAGGAGGATGGCGGCGTTGCCGGTCAGCGTGAGGTCGAGGCCGAAGATGAAGCAGATCTGGAAGATCACGTGACCGGCCGCCCCGAGCGCGATCACCGTCCACCAATCCTTGCGATAGGGCATGAGGCGGCGGCCCTGGGCCTTTAGAAGGAACCACACGGCGAACGCTGCGCACGGGAAGCGGAGCGCGTTGAAGGCCAGCGGTTCCATCTCGCGCAGGACCGCCTTCACCACGGGGAAGTTCATCCCCCAGATGACCGCGGTCAGGACGAGACCGAGATCGACGGTGAGGTCGTGTTTACCGCGAGCCGAGCTGGTCAAAGGTCGCGTTCTGGAGTGCGTATTCGCGCCAGTCCTCGTGGTCGAAGTGCCACCACTCGGCCTCGTACACCGTGAATCCCTCGGCCTCCATCACGCGGCGGAGCAGCTCACGCTGCCAGCGCTGCCGGGATGTTCCGCCCGGGTAGTTGGGGAAGGAACGTGGCGAGAACTCGTCATAGGTGCCGACCATGTCGGCGGGCAGGCCCGTCTCGAGGTCGTAGAGGTTCAGGTCGATCGCGGAGCCGCGGTTGTGGCGCGACCCATTGGCCGGGTTGGCCACGAAGAGCCTCTGCGACGCGGGGGTGGCGTCGAAGAACATCTTCGTGACGTACCAGGGGCGGTAGCCGTCGTGCAGGAGGAGGCCGAAGCCGTGCTCTGCGAGGGCGCGGTGGGCGCGGGCGACGGCTTCGGCGGCGGGGCGCTGGAGAAAGACGCGCGGCTCGTCGTAGAAGACCGAGGACATGAAGTTGTTGGTGGTCGCGTAGCGGACGTCGAGGAGGATGCCGGGTTCAAGAGTGGCGACCTCCACCAGTTCGGAGTCGCGGAAGGGGCCGGGTTCGTCGGGTGGGGACGCGGCCAGGGCCTCCGCGCGCAACTCCCCGACGGGCCGCACGGGGTCGATGCGGAAGGTGCCGCCGGCTTCGGTGCCCACGTCGCGCCGCTCGAAGACGACCGAGGCGGCTTCGACCGAGGTGGCGCGCCCATTCGCGTCGCGCGTGAAGACGAGGCGTTCGCCGTGATAGAGGCCGCCCTCCTCGGGGAAGGCGTAGATGTCGGGCGAGATCTCGGTAAGGGGGTACAGGAAGAACCACTCGATGAGCGCGTTGAGGCGGCCGTCGCGCTCGAGGACGTAGAGGACGTTGTGATCCCGGCCGTACTCGCCGATGAGGCCGTTGAAGTGGGGTGGTGGGAGTGGGGGGT
>VXOC01000081.1 GCA_009840215.1 Gemmatimonadota bacterium
TGCCCACCTCCACCCTCATCCGCCCCGTGCCCACGTTCGTGACCGTCCCACGCACCACCCATCCCTCCCCCTCCTGCTCCTTCGTCACGTCCGAGAACTCATACTCCGGCACCACCACGTCGTGGAACCACTGCGCGGCGAAGTCGTCGAACGAGGCCGTGTCGGGCGCGAAGTCCCTCAGCACGGCCAGCATGTCCTGAATGACCGGAAAATCCGGGTCCGGGTTGTACTTCCCGATGAACGCCCGCAGTCCCGCCAGGATATTGTCGCGCCCCATCTCCTGCTGCAGCATCCACATCACCGACCCGCCCTTGTCGTACGTGACCACCCCGTCGCCACTCCGGCTCCCGTCCGTCTTTACCATTGCCTGCTCCGAGTCCACGAAGCGCCCGTCGCCGTAGTTCTCCTCAAGACGCTTGCTGAACTCCATGCGGTAGCGGTCGCCGTACACCTGCTCGTGCAGGAGGATCGTGGAGTAGTGGGCCAACCCTTCCGAGAGGATGTTGCCCCCGGGGCCGTCGCCCGGCGTGAGCAGGTTGCCCCACCACTGATGCGCCGCCTCGTGCGCGACCACCATGAAGGCCACGTGTGAAAGCGGGTCGCTCCTGGCCAGGAACCCGATGCTCTCGCTGAAGGAGATGTTCGTGGGGAAGCCCTGCGCGTAACCCGCGTAGGCCGGAAACTCCGAGATCTTCAGCAGCTCCCACGGGAACGGGTAGAACCACTCGGCGTAGTACTTGCGCGCCGCGTCCAGGGCGGCGGTCATCTCCTCGATGTTGTAGTCGTGTTGTGGGTGATGGTAGATCGCCGTGCCCTCGCCCTCGCTCACCGCGTACCTGCCCGCGATCACGTTGAAGAAGCCGACCGGATAGTCGGTTTCCCAGACGACCGTGCGACGTCCGTCCACGACCTCGTCGCTCACCTTACGCCCGACACCGTTCGCCGCGTACCCCTCGGGCGTGGTGATGCGCGTGCGCACGGTGAAAGGTGTGCCGCTCCACCCGAAGAGCGGTTCCGTCTCGCCCTCGAAGAAGTCGTCCTCGTAGTCCCGCGGTTCGGGTGAATTGTCGCCGCCCACGCCGATCCCGGGCAGGTATCCGGGAACCGGAGCGAAAGAGGGATTGAAGGCGGTCAGGACGATCCCGGACTCCAGGATGAATTCGCCGGCGCCGCCTGGACCCTTGCTCATCCCCTCCATGAACACGAAGTCGTAGCTGAAGCCGATCGTGAGCGAGTCGCCCGGTTCCAGCGGCTCGTCCGGGGTGAAGACGAAGAGGTTCGCGCGGTCGTCGGGCTCGTAGCTCTCGCCTTCCATGGTCCATTCGATGGGATCCCATGGCCCGGCCGTGACGGGGACCTTTTCGTACGCCTGGTCGCGGTGGTTGTGGAAGGTGTATTCGCCCTCGACCGCGACCGACCGCTCGCCCGGCTCGAAGTCGAGGTTCATGTCCACGTGCGCCACCGAGGGCATGAGGAAACCGGACCAGGTGGCGGTGTTCTTTCTCCAGTAGTCCTCCTGCCACTCGTCGGCGGAGTCGCCCTGGTAGCCCGATTCGCCTTTCATGGCCAGTGTCGAGGCGATGATGATGGCGGGCGCCGCGAACGGAAGTGCGCGCAGCGTGCCCAGCAATAGCGGTTTGGGACGGATGCGGTGGACGATCCCCATGGCGTCAAAGTCCTGCCGGCCGAACCACTTCACCGACAGCACCACCAGGAGCGGCACCAGGCTCAGGTAGAGGAGACGGTTGAGCACCAGCGGGGTGCCGTGCAGGGTGAAGGGGCCCATGTCGCTCCAGTTGAGGACACTCCACCCGAGCCAGTTGGTCACCCACGTCAGCGGGTCGCCCGTCTGCGTGCGGAAGACGGTGGCGATGATCAGCGCGATCCCGACCCCATACACCACATAGCGGCTGCGGAACAGCGAGAAGAGCGCGGTGACCAGGGCCGTCCAGAAGATGAAGGTGGGGATGAGGACCAACCCCCAGGTCGCCATGAAGGGGAAGGCATCGAACCCGACGGGGCTGCCCCCGAAGAGCTGCTGCCACACGATCATCACCGCATCCCCGATCAGCGCCGCGAGCAGGATGAAGCCCGCCACGACGCTGTTCCCGAGCGTCTTGCCCAGCAGCACGGCCCCGGTACCGACCGGCGTCGAGCTGAAGATCTCGTGCAGGCGGCGGCTGCGCTCCTTGTGCAGCGACTCCACGGTGTAGAAGAGGAGCAGGAAACAGATCAGGAGGTTGAGCGTGTTGAGCTGGTTGACCGCCAGGGCACCCGACGTCAGCAGGATGCGTGAATTGAAGGGCCCGATGGCGAGTACCGTCGTGCTGAGTACCTGGAAGAGGATGAGCGGCACGAAGAGATACATGCCGGGCCGCACCACGAGGTCCCGGATCTCGCTGCGCGCGATCACGCGTGCGGCCTTCCAGAAGCCGAGCGGCCGGGTCTCCATCTCGAGATCGGCCACGGTCGCCGGAGAGTAGGTCACCGGGGCCGCGACCGGTCCGCCGCGGCGCCGGAACCACCGCAGAAACCGCAACTCCGCGCCGCCCGCGAGCGTCCGCCGCGCGTAGACCCGGGCCGCTCCCGCCACGGCAGCCAGTCCCGCCACCCCGAACGCCACCCTGCTGAGGAGGAAACCGGTGTCCGGCTGAAGGGTAGCCGTGTTGTAGAACTCCACCCCCCGGTCGACTGTGAGGAAGGTCTCGTTCAGCCACCGGAAGCCGGACACATCGATGAGCATGAGCAGCCGGTTGACCTCCGGCGACAGCCAGCTGGGGGACCAGCTGGACAGGAAGGTCAGCACTACCAGGACCGCCGCCATCGGGAAGGCGAAGACCAGAATCGGCCGGCGCGTCCACGTGCCGAGGAAGAACGGAACCCCCGCAAACAGCAGGATCTGCGGCAGCCCGAAGAGCAGCGTCGGAAACAGGTAGTTGCCCAGGACGAAGTCGCCGATCGAGTCGGAACCCCCGGCCCCTCTGACGACGTGAATCATGAACATCGAGAAGACCAGGAAGAACATCCAGATGGCCGCGAAGACGCCCACCGCCCCCCAGAACTTCCCCCACACGTATTCGCGCGGGGTCAGGCGGGTCGAATGGAAGACCTCGACCACCTGCAGCTCCAGGTCGCGAATAACCACCATTCCGCACGAGATGGCCAGGAACCAGGCCGCGATCACCATGATGATGACGCACTGGATCATGCTCTGGTTGAAGACCGAGGAGATGTGGGGCTGTTCCGCGCCCACCCCCGACCCGCCGGTCGAGACGGTGACCGCACCCTCCGACAGGCCCCAGGCCATGAGTCCTACAATCACGAGGAGCACCCAGTTGGACGGTCGGCGCAGTCCCGCCAGGAACTCCCTGCGGGTCACTTCCCACCACCTTGTGAAAGAATTCACGAGCCGGCCTCCTCGGCAGCCGTATTCCCATTCCCCGACCCGTTCGCCTGGGCCAGCAGCAGGTACGCGTCCTCCAGCGTGGGCTCCGCCGCCTCGAAGCCCTCCGGCGGCGGCCCTTCCTCCAGGTGGATCCGCACCTCGTTACGCCCCTCGAACAGGATCGCCTGCGTGACACGATAGTCGCGGTCGATCCGCTCGAGGTCATCCTTCTCCACCACACCCTGGTAGATCGTCCCGGCCAAGCGGCCGCGCGCCTCGGCAGGCGTCGTGTCGGCCACGAAGCGACCATCGTACATGATCGCGACGCGCGGGCAAAGCACCGAGATGTCGTCCACGATGTGGGTGGAGAGGAGCACGGTGCGCTCCTCGGCCAGCTCGGCCAGAAGGCGGTAGAAGCGGAGCCGTTCCTCCGGGTCCAGACCGGCGGTCGGCTCATCGACCACCAGCAGCCTCGGATCCCCTGCAAGCGCCTGCGCGATCCCCAGCCGCTGCCGCATTCCGCCGGAGTAGCCTTTCACCTTGCGCTTGGCGGCGTAGGACAGGTTGACCCGGTCGAGCAGTTCGGACGCGAGCCGCTTCACCCCGTGCGGTGCCTGCACTCCCTTGAGGACGAGGAGAAATCGCAGCATGGATTCGCCCGTCAGATGCGGGTAGAAACCGAAATCCTGGGGCAGGTAGCCCAGTTGGCGGCGAATGCGGCGCGGGTCGGCGACGATGTCCTCGCCGTTGAAGTGGACCGTGCCCGAGGTGGGCTCGAGCAGCCCGGCCACGATGCGCATCAGCGTGGTCTTCCCCGCACCGTTGGGGCCGAGGAGGCCGAACATGCCCTGAGGGACGTCGAGCGAAACGCCCTGCAGCGCCGCGACGGGTCCGGGGTAGACTTTGACGAGATTGTTGATCGTTAGCATGGGGGGGCAGCCGGGTCAGGGGGAT
>VXOC01000158.1 GCA_009840215.1 Gemmatimonadota bacterium
CGTCCACGCCCTGGACGCGTCGACCCGCCAGACCGCCACCCACCCCCCCACCGCGGCCGCCCCGAGCAGGACGACCATCTGCGCCGTCACCGCCGCACCCGTCGCCCGCACCCCCGACATCCCCCTGCGGCGGGCCAGCACGGCCACCCCCGCGAGCGCCAGAATCTTGCCCGGCACGTAGCGGCCCAGGTTCGCGACCAGGAGTATCGCGGACCCCTCGACCACGCCCACCCTCCGTTCCCCGAACTCCACCAGGTTTCGCGACCACAACACGGCCGCAATCCCGAACGTCGCGAAGAGCAGAACTACGGAGAGTACCAGATAGGGCACATCCAGCCGCACCAGACCCCAGTCCACCGTCTTCACCTCGGCCAGCCTGATCCCCGCACCCCACAGAATCAGCCATGTTACGCCAGCGGTGAGCACCAGCTTGACCGGCAGCAACCACCACCGCTTCCGCGCGGCCGCGGCCCCCTTCCCCCCCTCCCCCGCCGCTTCTCGACCGCTCATCCCGACCGTCGCGCCAACGGCAGCCACTCAGGCAGGCCGCGCACGTACGACAACGCAAAGAGGAGGACCGTGATCACCGACGCGACGATGCTGAGCCGTAGCGCGCTCTTCACGGTCGGGGCCGTGAAGCGGAGCGTGACCGTGTGTTCACCCGACGACGGGATCTCCACGACCTGGAGCGTGAGGTTCGCGCGGCGCACCTCGGCGGGCTCACCGTCCACCTCGGCCACCCAGCCCGGGAACCAGTTCTCCGACACGACCAGCAGCGCGGGACCGGTGGTGGTGACGCGCAGGCGGCGCTCGTCGGGATCGTTGAGCTCCCAGTTGACGGTGCCGGTTGCGGAAGGATCCGGCGCGAGCGATGCGGGTTCGGCCAAAACGACCTCACGGGCGGGGTCGAATGCGCCGGACAGGATCCTCGCCAGCGCGGCATCGTCGTCCAGCACCGTGGCCGTGCCCGCCAGCCAGGCCTTCTCCAGTCCGGGATAGGCGTACACCGCCTCCACGCCCCGCGGCGTTCGCGAGGTGCTCGCCGGCTGGGCCCCTTCCCAGGGCGGACCACCCGCGGCCTGGAGCGGCCACGCGACGTACTTCACGTTCAGGATTCCGAGCACGTTGGGATGGCGGCTGTTCTCGCCCTGGCGGACGCTGGCCTGAAGCCCCAGGAGCATCCGGTACCTGGCCAGGTCGTTGGGATGATGCCCGACCATGATGTCGAGGCCGTGCATGGCCAGGTCGACGTTCTGTTCGCTGCCGCGCAGATCCGCAACCCGGAACGGTGGCCCCTCGTCGCGGCGGGCCTGCAGGAAGCGGATGTTCTCGTCGGGCGCGGCCCATTCGTGAAAGTCCAGGGTGCGGATGAAGGCCCGGTCGACCCGGCCGAGATCGACGGCGACCAGCGCGGTCAGGCCCGCCAGCGCGGCAGTGAGAGGGATCTTGCGGTGGTGCGCGGCCCAGATCCCCGCGACGGCGAGCCCGGCCACCAGCAGCGCGATGCCGAATCCCCGGGTGATGAAGGGGGTGGCCGTGGCGAGCGCGGCCAGCTGGCGCTGCCCGGCGTCACTGTAGATCGTGTTCGTCCAGATGTCCGTCAGCGAGCCCGACGCCTGCAGCAGCGCCCCCAGCAGGAGCAGGCCCGCGAAACCGAGGAGCACCTGCCCGCGCCGCGTCCGCAGGAACGGCTCGCGCGCCGGCGCCTCCCGCACGAGGTCGTCCACACCCATCGCGAACAGCGTGGTCACCGCGAAGCTCACCAGGAAGAGGCAGATCGCCGGGACGCGGAAGAGGCTCATTCCGGGTACGATCTCGTAGAAGATGCGCCAAACGGGCGTATGGGTGCCCAGGGCGTAGAGGAGCCACACACCGCTCATCCCGGCCATGAACCACCGCAGTCCCCTTCTCCGCCGGCCCAGCAGTCCGAAGAGTGCCAGAACCACGACGGAGACGCCCAGGTACTCGTGGTTGCCCTTGAAGCCGTTGCGGCCCCAGTAGGTTCCGCGCGCCCATTCGGCGTCGGCGTTGCTGTTGCCCACGAATTCCGGAACGACCAGCGACACCGTCTCTTCCGGGTGGAAGGACCAGGAGCTCGAATAGGCGATCTTCTCCTCGGGGGTCGCCTCGACGGTGGTCGCGGTGCGCCGCGAGAACTCGCCCACGTAGGTGGCCGCGGGCAAGACCTGGAACGCCGCGATCCCGCCCCCCAGGAGCGATGCGCCCAGGAAGACCCCGAAGGGCAGCAGCGCCCGGCGGGCACCAGCCGCCCGGCTCTCGCTGTCGCTCGCACGCCACATCTGCACCCCGCGGAAGATGGCATACGCGCCCGCCGACCCGAAGAGGAAGTAGGCGGTCTGGAATTGGGTGACGAGACTGACCACCGCAACCGCACCGGCCATGCCCGCGATCGTGCGGCCCGACGGGCTGCGCAGCACCGACTCGGCGGCCCAGAAGACCAGCGGGGCAAGCGCGGCCACCATGAGTTTCCCGTCGTTGCCCGGAAGGACCAGAGTGACCATCACCGGGGCCATCAGCCAGCCAAGTCCGCCGATCGTCGCAGCCGCGCGGCTCAGCTCCAGGCTGCGGGACCACCCGTACATGAAGAAGCCGGCTGCCAGCACGTGCAGCACCATCCTCCACCCGACGGCGCGGTAGCTGTCCATGACGAAGTAGAGAAGGCTCGTCGGGTAGACTCCGTCCGCCGCCGAAATGGACTCGAGCGTCGGCACGCCGCCCAGCAGCCGCGGGGCCCACAGGGGCAAGTCACCGGCGGACAGGCGTTCGGCGAAGAAGTCCCGGGCCATGTAGCCGAGGGCGAGGATGTCGTCGCCGTGGAGCATCCGGTCGGAAAAGATGAACTCGCCGAAGAGGACCACGGTGGCCAGCAGGAACAGGGCGCCCGGAAGCCACCACTGGATCGGGATGGTGTTCCGTTGACTCGTGGCCATCGGCTGGAAACTCCGTCTTCGGGAGGGTGGGCTCGGGGTCAGGCCGGGTCTCGGCGCGGATCGCACGGGCAGGGCATCACACTATAGTCGGGGGGTCGGGGGTTCAAGGTTGCATGTGCCGGGATTCGCCCGTACGCTTCCCGGTCGCCTGTCTTCGCGATGCCACGGCTGTTACCGGCGCGGACACCATTCCGGTGCGCTATCCGCCGACCGCTCCACATCCCGCGACGGAATCCATCGAATGCCACGCGCCTCTCTCCGACTTCGAGATGGAGTCCCCCTGCAGGAAGAGCGCGACACCGTGTTGCGATCGGATGCCTACCGTGACATGGAAGCGTTTTCCGAAGGATTCCTGGAGAAGAATCGAAGTGTCCTCGCGGGCTACGCCGCCAGGTGGGGGGCGGAAAACCCCCTTCATTCGTGGAGCCGGCAATGGGAGTACCCGTATGTGTTCGCCAGGGTGGCCGAACTTGTCCGAACGCAGCCGCGGGCGCGGATACTGGACGCGGGCTCGGGCGCGACGTTTTTCCCGTTCTATCTCAGAAGCTGTTTTGACGGGACGACGGTCGCCTGCTGCGACACGGACGACACCCTGGCGGATGTGTTCGCATCGCTCAACCGCAACATGGACGGCGATGTCGAGTTTTCGACCGCGGACATCAGGGCGCTGCCCTACGACGACCGATCGTTCGATCTGGTCTATTGCGTATCCGTGCTTGAACACACGGACAGCTACGAGGACATCCTGAAGGAGTTCTCAAGGGTCTCGAAAGGGGGCGGGCTGGCGGTCACCTTCGATGTCAGTCTGGATGGCACGCGAGACATGCGCCCGGAGGATCTCGACAGGATGTTGAAGGCGCTGGCGACGGTCTTCGACATGGATCCGGACCTGGGCCGCACCGTGAAATCACAGCTTTCGAATCCCGACATCCTGACCACCCGCGCGGTCGACCCGGACCTCCTTCCGTGGAGGGGGCCGCCGCTGCTCCACCGCCTCAAGTCATCCCTGGCCAACCGCCGTCTCGTCCGGTGGCCACCGCTGCTGACTGTCTGCTGTCTGAGTGGAGGCCGCTCTTCCTGACCTCCGCTGGAACGGCAACATCGTGGTTGGGCCGCCTTCGCAGAATGTCAAACATGGTTTCCATTTTGTAAACTGGCGTTTACATTTCTGAGACCGGGGCGGAAAGATTGCGCGCGTGACTGCGGGCCATCCGGAACCAGGCAGCCTTTGCCTACGCGCCCCTGCTGCTTGCCGAGGCCAACCCCCCATACACCTCCTCATGCCGGTCCACCAGCCGCTCGTTGCTCCACTTCGCCACCACCTTCTCGCGCCCCACCCTCCGCTTATACACATCTGACGCTGCCGCCGATCGGTCGCGTGTATATGT
>VXOC01000304.1 GCA_009840215.1 Gemmatimonadota bacterium
CTTCACGCGCCGGGTAGCGCGCGCCGCGCTGGTGGGGATGGGGGCGGTGCTGCTGCAGCGCGCGGATGTGGGGGAGGGGTGCGTGATCGCCGCGGGGGCGGTCGTGAAGGAGGGGGCGAAGATCCCGCCGGGCAGTCTGGTGGTGGGGGTGCCGGGGAGGGTGAGGTCGCTGAGTGAGGCGGCGGCGGGGTGGATCGAGCGGAGTTCGGCGCACTACGTGGCGTTGAGCCGCAAGTTCATGGCCGAGTCGGCGTGTGAGTTGTGCGGGGGGCCGACGCTCGAGCGGCACTGCAAGATCGTGTGTTTGAACTGCGGGTATCAGAGGGATTGCAGCGATCCTTGAGAGGGGGCGTCCCTGACGCGGATCCGAGTCCGGCCGAACTCCCAACCCTAACGCTACGTCAGGGTTTGTAGCGGCGCTCGGTCCCCCTACCCGAACTCGATCCCCTGCGCCAGCGGCAGCTCCGTGCTCCAGTTCACCGTATTCGTCTGCCGCCGCATGTACGCCTTCCACGAATCCGACCCCGATTCACGTCCCCCGCCCGTCTCCTTCTCACCCCCGAACGCCCCTCCGATCTCGGCACCGGAAGTCCCGATGTTGACGTTGGCGATCCCGCAGTCGCTGCCCCGGTGCGAGAGGAAGTGCTCGGCCTCGCGCACGTGGTCGGTGAAGATCGACGACGAGAGGCCCTGGGGGACGCCGTTGTGGAGCGCGATGGCCTCGTCGAGTTCGGCAACCGAGTCGGCCAGCGTGGCGCCCTCGGATCCGTAGTCGATGATGTAGAGGATGGGCGCGAAGGTCTCGTGCTGCACGATCTCGAAATGATTCCCGGCCGCGGCGATGCAGGGGGTGACGTAGAGGCCGCCCGGGTAGCGGTCCCCGGCCAGACAATCGCCGCCGTAGAGGATTTCGCCGCCCTCCGCGATGACCCGCCGCCGCGCGTCCAGCAGATCGTCCACCGCCTGGCGGTTCATGACGGGGCCCATGAGTGTGTCATCGTCCAGGGGATTGCCGATGCGTACGTCCCGGTAGGCGCGTACCAGACGGGAGACGAGTTCGTCGCGCACCGACCTGTGCACGATGACCCGCCGAGTGCTGGTGCAGCGCTGGCCCGCCGTGCCGACGGAGCCGAAGAGGATGGAGGGGGTGGCCAGGTCCAGGTTGGCGTGCGCCGTGACGATGATGGCGTTGTTGCCGCCGAGTTCCAGGATCGTGCGGCCGAGCCGCGTCCCCACCACCGCGGCGACGCGCTTGCCCACCTCGCACGAGCCTGTCGCGGAGACCAGGGGGATGCGCCGGTCGTGCAGGAGGCGGTCGCCCACGGTGGAGCCCCGGCCCACAACCACGCTGAAGACCGCCGGGTCGACACCGTTCTCGCGGCAGACCTGAGATGCGATCCTCGTGACGGCGATCGCGGTGAGCGGCGTCCCCGACGCGGGTTTCCACAGGGTTGCGTCCCCGCAGACGGCCGCGATGGCCGCATTCCATGACCAGACCGCCACTGGAAAGTTGAAGGCGCTGATCACGCCGACCACGCCCAGCGGGTGCCACTGCTCGCGCATGTGATGATCGGGGCGCTCGCTGGCCATGGTCAGGCCGTAGAGCTGGCGCGAGAGTCCCACCGCGAAGTCGCAGATGTCGATCATTTCCTGGACTTCGCCCTCGCCCTCGGCGCGGATCTTGCCCATTTCCAGGGTGACCAGCGCGCCCAGCGCCGCCTTGTTCTCGCGCAGGCGCTCTCCGAGCTGGCGGACGACCTCGCCACGCCGGGGCGCGGGGACCTTGCGCCACTCGAGGAAGGCGCGGTGGGCACGGTCGACGATCTCGTCGTACTCGGCCTCGGTGACCTGGTTCACGGTCGCGATCCGCGTGCCGTCGATGGGAGTGAAGACATCGAGCGCGGGGCCCGATCCGATCCAGTCGCCAGCGAAGCCACCCGGGTTGAGGTCCTCGATGCCGAGCGCGCGGAGAATGGGGGCTGCACCGAGGACCGCACCGCGCGCGCGCACCCCGTCAACCGTTGCCAACGTCATGAGACTCGATCCTGTTTGCGGTCTACTTCAGCTTGAGGACCGTGTCCAGATACCACGCGGTGAGCACGTCGCCCCAACCGTAGGCGATGCCCGCGCCGAGCGCGAGGAAGATGCCGAAGGGCACCAGCCTGCCGGTCCTCAGCGAGATGGGTCCAAAGATAATCGAACCGATGAGCGCGCCGGCAAAGAGGGTGATGACGGCTCCGGCGGGACCGAGGAAGGCGCCGGCCATCGCCATCATCTTAACGTCGCCGCCGCCCATGGCGTCCTTTCCGAAGAAGAACTTGCTCACGACTGCGACCAGCCAGAGGAATCCGAAGCCGATTGCAGCGCCGAGTGCCGCCTCGACCAGCGTCGGCCCGTCCGGAAGCGGGGCGAGGAGCAGTCCCAGGGCAGCCCCGCCCAGCGTGAACTGATCCGGAATGATGTAGGTGCGGGCGTCGGTCAGCGCGATCCCCAGGAGGATCGTAAGAAGGAGGCTCCCGCGCACCGCCTCCGCCCCCGCGCCCCACTGCGCGGCCATCCCGGCCCAGATCAGCGCGACCGCCAACTCGACGAGCGGATACTGCGCGGTCAGGCCGACCCTGCAGGCGGCACAGCGGCCCCGCAGCGCCAGGTAGCTGATGACGGGGATGTTCTGGAACCACCGCACCGGCGCGCCGCAGCTGTCGCACCGCGACGGGGGAGACCATGCGGATCCGCCGCCGGGCCACCTGGCCACACAGACGTTGAGGAACGACCCGGCGCACGCCCCCAGCACGGCCGCCGCCACCACCACCGCCCAGCCGCTCAATCGGCGCCCCCTTCCCGCCGCGTCAACTCGTACATCAGGATCGATCCCGCCATCGCCACGTTCAGCGACTCCACGCCCTCCGCCAGAGGCACCGCCACCGCGCGCCCGAGGTCCCCGAACGCCGACGCGATCCCACTCCCCTCGTTCCCCACCACGAGCACCCAGTCCCTGGCGCGCGCTTCCTCCACCGCCGCCACCGGAGCTCCCGCCGCGTCCGCACACAGCAGATTGAGCCGCGCGGCGGCCTCCCCCTCCGGCTCGTCCACCAGCGGCAGATGGAACACCGCCCCCGCCGACGCGCGCACCACCTTCGCGTTCCACGGATCGACCGTTCCCTCACCGATCACCACACCATCCAGCCCGAACGCCCACGCCGACCGGATGAGTGTCCCCAGGTTGCCCGGCATCTGCACACCGAGAGCCATCAGGTAGCGGCCGCGCCGGAGCATACGCGACTCGAGCGGCGGCGGCCTCACGCACGCCAGCACCGGCCGGGGCGCGTCCGTGGTGCACAGGTCCCGCACTTCGCTGTCGGCCGCGTGCAGGACCTCCACACCGCGCTCGCCGCATGCCGCCACAATCGCCCCCCCACTCTCTTCGATCCCATACTCCTCCCCCACAATCACCCACCGCACCTCGACCGCCGACCTCAGCGCCTCCTGAATCACGCCGGGCCCCTCCACCAGGGCGAGCCCCTCGCGCTCCCGCGTTCGCCGCGACCTCAGCCGCCGGGCCAGTCGCTGCTTAGATTTGCTGATTCGGTCCACCAGTCCTCCTCGTCACCGCGGACGCCTTCATGGACAGCCCCAAGCCCCCACCCGTTGCACTCACCATCGCCGGAAGCGACAGCGGCGGAGGCGCGGGAATCCAGGCCGACCTGAAGACCTTCCACCAGTGGGGCGTCTACGGAACCTCCGCGCTGACCGCCGTGACGGCCCAGAACACGCTGGGCGTGCAGGAGATCCATCCGGTTCCGCCACCTATCATAGCGGCGCAGATCAGGAGCGTGTCAGAGGACCTGGCGCCCCGCGCCGTGAAGTCGGGGATGCTGGCCACCGCCGAGATCGTCTCCACCGTTGCTGCGGCGATCCGGCGCCATCGGCTGGACGCCTATGTCCTTGACCCGGTGATGGTTGCGACCAGCGGTGACACGCTGCTCGAACGGGATGCGGTGGCTGCCGTGCGCGACGAACTCCTCCCGCTGGCCGCAATCGTGACCCCGAACTGGCCCGAGGCTTCCCTGCTGGCGCGGGTGCGGATGGCGGAAGCGAACCTGCGGGGCATGGCCAGGGCCGCGCGCGTGCTGGTGGAGGCGGGGGCGGGGGCGGCGCTGGTGAAGGGCGGCCATCTGGAGGGCGACGAGGTTGTGGATCTGTACTGGGACGGGGAGGTGGAGCGGGTGTACCGGGCGCCGAGGACGCGGACGCGCCACACACACGGGACGGGGTGCACGCTGAGCGCGGCGATCACGGCCGGGCTGGCGCGGGGGGCGGGGTTGGAGGAGGCGGTGG
>VXOC01000130.1 GCA_009840215.1 Gemmatimonadota bacterium
CCCCCGCCCCCCACCGGCACCACGATCACGCTCACGTCGGGGACCTGCTCGAGGATCTCCAGCCCCATCGTGCCCTGGCCCGCCATCACGGCGAGGTCGTCGAAGGCGTGCACCAGCGTGAGTCTCTCCACGGTGACCAGACGGTCGACCACCGCCATGCCGTCCGAGAGCGTCTCCCCCGTCTGAATCACCCTCGCCCCACTCGCGCGCGTGTTGCTGACCTTGATCAGCGGCGCGTTGTTGGGCATGACGATCGTGCACGGGATCCCCAGCCGCGCGGCGTGCCGGGCAAGCGCCTGGGCGTGGTTGCCCGCGCTGGCCGCGACCACCCCGGCGTCGCGCTCCGCTTCGCCCAGCTGCATCAGCTTGTTGAGCGATCCCCGGTCCTTGAACGATCCCGTCTGCTGTCTCAGCTCGGCCTTCAGGTAGGTCGGGCAACCCGTCACCCCGCGCAACGCGAACGACTCCGGACACCCCGTGGTCACGACGTGGGTGCCGATCCGGCCTCGCGCGGCAACGACGTCGGCAGCGGTAAGCATGGGCTGGCGGTTCAGCGCGCTGCCATCGCCTTGGCCACGACTTCCCTCTGCGCCACCGCGTGGTTGTGCGGGTTCCCCTCGGCGGGGCTCGCGCGCTCGGGGCGCGACACGTGCAGCAGGCGGACCTCGCGCGGCAGCACGGCCCGGAGACGCGGCAGGATGTAGGTCAGCGCGCCCATGTTCATCGGTTCCTCCTGGGTCCAGATCGCCACCTCCACCTTCGGATAGCGCTCGTGCAGCGCCCGGATCTCCGCCGCCGGGAACGGGTATAGCGTCTCGACCCGCACGATCGCCGCATCCTCCGCCTCCGCCCGCTCCTCCGCACCCGCCAGGTCGTAGTAGACCTTCCCGCTGCACAGAATCAGGCGCCGCACCCGCTCCGCGGCTTCCGCCCCCTCGATCGAGCCGTCGTCGATCACCTGCCGGAAGCCTTCCTCCGCCAGTTCCCGCACCGAAGACCTCGCCCGCGGATGCCGCAGCAGGCTCTTGGGCGACATGACGATCAGCGGCCGCTCCGGTTCGCTGAAGGCCTGGAGCCTGAGCAGGTGGAAGTACTGACCCGGCGTCGTCGGATAGACCACCCGCATGTTGTCCTCGCCGCAGAGCTGCAGGAAGCGCTCCAGACGCGCGCTCGAGTGCTCCGGCCCCTGACCCTCGTATCCGTGCGGCAGCAGCAGGGTCAGCCGCGAACGCTGCCCCCACTTCGACCACCCGGCCGACAGAAACTGGTCGATCATCACCTGCGCGACGTTCACGAAGTCCCCGAACTGGGCTTCCCACAGGACCAGATCGCGGTCCGCGGCGACGGCCACACCGTACTCGAAGCCGATGGTGGCCGCCTCGGTCAGCGGCGAGTTGTAGATCTCCAGGCGCGCGTCCGGGATCTCCGCCAGCGGCGAGTACCGTTCACCGGTCTTCGCGTCGTTCAGGACCAGGTGGCGGTGGCTAAAGGTGCCCCGCTGCGAGTCCTGGCCGGTGAGCCGGACCGGGACGCCGTCTTCCAGGAGCGACCCGACGGCCAGGGCCTCGGCGTGTCCCCACTCCACCCGGAAGTCGGGTCCGAAATCCTTCCCGCGCCGCGCCAGCTGGCGGACCAGCTTGGGGTGGACGGTGAAGCCGTCGGGAACCTTGAGCAGCGTCTCGTTGATCCGCTCGAGCCGCTCGACGGAGACGTCCGTGTCCCGCTGCAACTCCTGGTCCACGGCGCTGTAGCTGGGCACCTGCCAGGGCGGCGCGGAATCCTCGGGCGGCCGCTTGCGCCCGTCCTTGATCGCGCGAAGTCGGTCGGCCATGGCGCGGACCCGCTCGTTGGCGTCCTCCGCGCCCATCAGTCCGCGCGCGACGAGTTCCCCGGCCCATTGCATCCGCACGGTGGGATGGTCGTTGATCCAGCCGTAGAGGACGGGTTGTGTGTACTCGGGCTCGTCGGCCTCGTTGTGGCCGTGGCGCCGGTAGCCCATCAGGTCGATCACCGCGTCGGCGTGGTACCTGGCCCGGTAGGCCATCGCGAGGCGCACCGCGGCGAGGCATTCCTCGGGGGCGTCGCCGTTGGCGTGGATGACGGGGATGTCGTACCCCTTGGCGAGGTCGCTCGCGTAGCGGGTGGAGCGGCCGTCGTGCGGGTCGGTGGTGAAGCCGACCTGGTTGTTGCCGATGATGTGGATCGCGCCCCCGACCTCGTAGCCGCGCAGACGGGCCAGGTTGAGGGTCTCGGCCACGACGCCCTCGGCGGCGAAGGCGGCGTCGCCGTGAATGAGGATGGGGACGACGAGCGACGGATCCCGCTCACGGCCGCCGTTGCGGTCCACGTACTGCTGGGTGCGCGCCATGCCGAGAATGACCGGGTTGACGAACTCCAGATGGCTGGGATTGGGGGCCATGGTCACCCGGACCGTACCGCCCGCGCGCAGCGGATAATCCCCCGTGGCGCCGTGGTGGTACTTGACGTCCCCCGTACCGGGATCGGGCACCCACAGCGCGCTTCCCGGCGCCGCGCCCTCCTCGAACTCGGCGAGGATCTCCGCGTACGACACCCCCATGATGTGCTTGAGCACGTTGAGGCGACCGCGGTGCGCCATCCCGATGACGATCTCGGCCGCGCCCTCCGCCGCCGCGAGCTCGATCGCCTCGTCGAGCATCGGGACCAGCATGTCGATCCCCTCGATCGAGAAGCGCTTCTGGCCCAGGTAGGCGCGGTGCAGGAACTGCTCCAGCCCCTCCACCTGAGTGAGCCGGTCGAGCGTCCGCACGCGATCCTCGTCGCTGTAGCCCTCGAAGTGGGTGCCGCGCTCAACCTGTTCCCACAGCCACGCGACCTTGACCGGGTCCTCGAGGTGCTCGAACTCGTAGCCGAGGTCGCCGCCGTAGATGGCCTTCAGCCGGTCGAGGGTGAAGGCGAGGGGGGCCTCGCCGCCTTCGGGGAAGAGGACCGATGTGGGGATCTCCTCCAGCTCCTCCATGGTGGTGCCGAAGTAGGCGGGGTCGAGCTGGGGGTGGCCGGGGGGCGTGCTCCCCAGAGGGTCGATGCGCGCGGCCTGGTGGCCGTGTTCACGGAAGGCTTGAACGAGGTTGGAGGCGCGCGCGACGAGCGAGAGGAGGCGGGGGTCGGGGGTGGGGGATTCGGTGGCGGGCGCCGGTGTGGGGGCGGCAGCCGGAGCGGGGTCGGGTGTCCTGGCGGATGCTGCCGCGCGAGCAGGGGCTGCCCCCGCAACGGGGGCCGGCGCCTGGGCGGTCGACGGCCGTCCGTCCACGACCAGCAGGCCGGCTTCCCGGAGTTCATCGCGGCGCGTCCTGAAGAACTCGCGCCACTCAGGATGCACGGCGTCCGGGTTCCGCGTGAAGTCCTCGTAGAGCGCCTGCACGTAGGCCGCGTTCTGACCATCGAAGTAACTGCTCATGGTGTGGAGAAAGCTACTACCTTTTCCGGTCGGTGGGAGACCCGGCGGAAGGTGCCGAGGCGCCGGCCGAGTGACACGGCGCACGCGCCGAAGGGGCCGGCGGACATTCGGTCTTGAAACCCGGACATGTAGTATGCCATAAGGCCCCACATGGATTCGGACTCTCCCACCGGAAGCAGGGGCTTCACATGAATCGAATTCCTGGAAGGACAGGAATGATCCTGCTGGGTGTCGCGTCGGCGGCGCTGCCGGCTCTCCCGATCGAAGGGCGTTCGCAGAGTAGGCTGGAAGATCAACGGCTGTTGCTCGCAGCGCTCGGCGCGGCGATCGATGAGGTGAAGCGGAGTCCGTTTCACCGAGTCGGCCGGGCCGGCGCGGGCGTCGATTTGCGGACAGTCGTGAGCGCCGCCCGGCCGCGTCAGGCGGATGGTACCACGCTGGTCACCGGATGGGTACCATCTTCGCCTCAGGAGGCCGCGCAAGCCGATTCGTCGGATGCCGGGCCCCGTCGCGCGACTATTGCGGCTATCCTTGGGATCGCGGCGGGAGATCTGATCGGCCTTGGCCTCGCGGCAAGAATCGACGCCTGGCCCCTTTACCTTCTTTCGCCGCCGTTGACGGCGCTGGCTACGAGCTTGGCCGGAGTTCACCCCGGGGCGTCGATCCTGTCGTCGCTTCTTGGAACAGGGTTGGGGTTGGGCGCGGGTTTTATCACGGCGTCTGCCGTGTCACTCGCTGACTCCTCCTATGGGGCGTTCGGTTGGGTGTTCATTTCCGGGGCGATCGTCTACTATGCCGTGCGCATAGGGGTCACCGTGGGCATGGTCAGGCGTTTTGAACGGAAGGGCTGAGGATGAAAGTCCCGGAATCCAGACGGCGAAGCG
>VXOC01000340.1 GCA_009840215.1 Gemmatimonadota bacterium
GGGCGGGGGGCGGAGCGCCTCGTCGGCCTCACTCTGGGGACCGGGATCGGGGGTGGAATCGTGATCGGCGGCGAGATCTACCACGGCGCCTCCGACGCGGCCGGAGAAATCGGGCACGTGTCGGTCGACTACGACGGACGGCTCTGCGCGTGCGGTTCGAGGGGGTGCGTGGAGGCGTACGCGTCGGGGCCGGGAATCGCGGCGCGGGCGGTCGAAGGGCTGGCCGAGGGGGCTGACTCCGCACTCACCGCGGCCGCAGCGAACGGCAGCGGCCGAATCACCGCCAGACTGGTTTGCGAGGCGGCGGCCACGGGGGACGCGTACGCCTCGCGGATCCTGACCGAAACGGCCCGCATCCTTGCGGTTGCGGTAGCCAACCTCATCAACCTTCTCAACCCCGACGTCATCGTGGTGGCGGGGGGTGTGACAGCCGCGGGGAACCACCTCTTCGGACCCCTCCGCGAGGAAGTGCGCCGCCGGGCCTTCCCCTCGGCCGTTGCCGCATGCCGCATCGTCCCCGCCCAACTCCCCGACGCGGCGGGGATGGTCGGCGCGGCGGGGGTCTTCAAGCGCGCCGCGTACGGTGGTCCGTGACCCCGGGCCCGGGCGCCTCGGCGTGCTGGGTACCCTTGTGCGGGACACCATTCACCACAGCGGCGCACCTGCTCCGGTCAGGGCATGGGGCGGGATCGCCTACGCCCTGGCCGCCCTGGACGCGGTCCTCCCGCCGGGCTGGACGCTGGTGCCGGTCGTCAAGGTCGGTGGCGACCAGTACGATGAGGGTGTCGCCTACCTGAACTCATTCTCCAGGGTCGGCGATTCCTCCCTCGTACGGCGGGTGCCTGAAGCCAACAACCGGGTCGAACTGGTGTATTCCAACCCCTCCGACCGCACCGAAACCCTCACCGGAGGCGTGCCCGGCTGGTCCGCCGCCGAACTCGGGGAGGTGCTGCCGGCCCTCGATGCCCTCTACGTCAACTTCATCGCCGGCTGGGAGCTGGACCTCGGCGGGGCGCGCCGCGTGCGGAAGGAATTCAGCGGTCCCACCTACGCGGACCTGCACTCCCTCTTCATGGGTGTCGACGCCGGCGGGCGCCGGTGCCCACACCCCGTCGACGACGCCGAGCACTGGGCCCGGTGCTTCGACACCGTGCAGATGAACCGCGACGAGTTCGCGCTCTTCGCGGGGGACGCCGGGGAGCCGTGGGCGGCCGCGTTGTGGGCTCTGGCGGGCCGGGCGGGAACGATCATCGTGACTCATGGCGCCAACGGGGTGGAGCTGATGACCTCAACCGGTGCGTCCGGACCGCCCGCTCGCCATCGTCTTCCGGTCCCGGACGGCCCCGCCCCCGGCGACCCCACCGGTTGCGGCGACATCTGGGGCGCCACCTACTTTGCCCAAAGGCTCGGCGGGCACGACCTTGTCGTCGCCGCCACGAACGCGAGCCGGATGGCGCGGAGCAAGCTCGGGACGAGCGGCGCGGAATCCTTTCGGGCCTCCCTCCGAATAGGCGAGCCCTCTCCTCCATCTCACACAATGTAAAGAAAACATTACATTATGTCATGTATGATATACATCATGTGCAGGCCATGCAGGGGCTCCTGACATGCGGGTGATCGAGGTGCCTGCTTCGCTCGACTATCGGAACATCGACATCCTGCATGCCCGTGCCGGGGCCGGAGAGACGGACCCCGTACTCTTCGACGCACGTCGCCTGCGCTGGATCGACCCCAACGGCATGCTTGCGCTGCTTGGCGCGGGGAGGGTGGCGGGGCGGGGTGGAGCACGGCCGCGCATCTCGCTGCCGACCAGCGCGAAGGTCGCCGGCTACCTCGACCGGATGGGCTTCTCCCGCGCCGTGGCCGGAATCTTCCACTCGGCACCGCCCCGCGTCCGGCGGCGCTCCGTCCGCGCCTCCGATGTCCTCCTCGAGATCACGCCGATCACGACCAACTCCGATGTCCACGACGTGGTCGACACGGTGCAGTCGCGGGCGGGCGCCATTCTGTCCAACACGCTGCGCTATCCACCGGCCGCGGTGGTCCAGTTCTCGGTCATCCTCTCCGAGGTCTGCCAGAACATCGTCGAGCACGCGGACGGGCCCGGATGGGTCGCCGCCCAGTCCTACAACTGGACCCGCAGGCTCGGGCGGCATGTGGCGGTGATCGCCGTTTCGGATCTGGGGCGCGGGTTCCGCGCCTCGCTCGCGGATGAGCACTCGGAACGTTTCGGAGACCGCTGGGGCGACGCGACCGCCCTCGAGGCCGCCTTCCTCCTCGGACTCACGCGGTTCCCCGACATCGGGCGGGGGCAGGGGATCCAGCAGATCCGCAAGCAGGTCGCCCGCTGGAACGGCCTGTTGTCCATACGGAGCGGGACCGCGCGCATCGCGGACACGCCGCCCTGGAGCCAGGGTCCCCCTCTGCAGGAGGGATTGCGGCACTTCCCGGGTGCGCAGATCAACATCATCCTCCCCGAGAACTCCGGTGACTGATCCCCGGCACCCACCCGGCCGAAACGGGTTCGCCATCGACGTGGGCGCGCTCATGAGAGGCCGCCTTTCTGTCCCCAATGTCAACCTGGTCACGCGTCCGACGGGCAGAGTGGTGCGACAGGCGATCGAAGGCGAGCTGGCCCGGGCCGGGAGCCGGGTGCCGGTATCGGTGATCGACCTCACGGGGGTCCGCGTGCTGGATTTCAGCTGCGCGGACGAAGTCGTTGCCAAGCTCCTGCTTCGATACCTCCCGCCCGAACGCCCCGGCGATATCTTTTTCCTCCTTCGCGCCGTCGAAGAGGTGCACGGTCACGCGGTGGGCGAGGTTCTCGCCCGACGCGGTCTGGCCACCGTGTGCGATTTCGGAGATGGTGAATTCAGGCTGCTGGGGCCGGCGACGGCGGAGGAGCGTGCCGCGTGGTCGGTCCTGGAACGGAGTGAGCGGATAGGAGCCGGATCGTCGGAATCGCTGCTGGGTGCCGGTGGCGAAGCGCTGCTGCAACGCCTGTGCGAACGGAGGCTCGCCTATCGCCACCGGGGAGGAAGCGCGTCGGCGCTGAGCGCTCTCGCCCGTCTCCCGTCCCCGCGCTGACGCAACCTGAACCGTACCACCATGGAGAAACATGATGAACACTGACCCGAGCGTGAACGGAAACCGCGGACTTGCCACCCGCGCGGTCCACACCGGACAGCCCCGGGCGCGGCCGGGCGCCCCGGTTGTGGCCCCCATCGTGCGAAGCTCCACCTTCCACTGGTCCGGCCCCGGCGACGGCATCGACCTGCTCTACAGCCGATACGGCAACAACCCGAACCAGCGCTCCGTCGCGGCCAAGATCGCCGCGCTGGAGGGCACCGAGGACGCGCTGGCGCTGGCCAGCGGCATGGCCGCGATCTCGATGACCCTGCTCGCGGCCACCCGCACCGGCGACCACATCGTCGCCAGCCGCCACCTCTACGGCGCCACCCACGCGCTTCTCGCGCACGAGCTCCCCCGGCGCGGCGTCACCACGACCTTCGTCGACCCCGGCGACCCCGCCGCCTGGCGCGCCGCAACCACCCCCGCCACCCGCGTCGTCCTCATCGAGCTCCCCACCAATCCCACCCTGCGCGTCTTCGACATCGGCCCCGCCCGCGACGCGGCGCGCGCGGCCAACGCCATCCTCGCTGCCGACATGACCTTCGCCACCCCGGTGAACCTCCGCGCCGCCGAACACGGTGTCGATGCGATCCTGCACTCGGCCACCAAGTACCTGGGCGGCCACTCCGATCTCATCGCCGGTGCGGTCGCGGGGAGCGCCGAACTCATCCACGGCGTCACGAAGATGATGAAGCTCTACGGTGGGTCCATCGATCCGCAGGCCGCGTGGCTGCTCGAACGCGGCATGCGCACCCTCCCGGCCAGGATGGAGCGGCACAACCGCACGGCGCTGGCCCTGGCGCAGTGGTTCACCGGGGTGGAAGGCGTCACCCAAGTGATCCATCCGGGTCTCCCGAGCCACCCCGACCATGAGTGCGCCACCCGCATGCTCGACGGCTACGGCGGCATGCTTTCCATCGTACTCGACGGCGGTGGCGAGGCTGCCGACGCCTTCTGCGCCAACCTCGCCCTGGCGGCCGCGGCCCCCTCCCTCGGCGGCGTCGAAACCCTGGTCTCCCAGCCCCGTCACACCTCGCACGTGGACCTGTCGCCCGCCGAGCGGGAGGCGCTCGGGATCCCGGACGGCTTCGTGCGCATCTCGGTCGGACTCGAGGATCTGGAGGACCTCAAGGCGGACTTCGCGCAGGCGGTCGGCGCGGCTTCGGGCGCCCTCGTCCGGGGCTGATCGCGCTTCGGTCCAAATCTGGCCAGAAAATCAGGCTAGCCAGAAAAGCTGGCCAGAATCGGCCAGACACCGCGTCTCGCGCTACGTCTACTCCTCCCCCATGAACGGATATTCGACGCTCGTGGGCGGAACCAGGTTCTCCTTGATCGTCCGGGGCGACAGCCACCGCATGATGTTGTACGCGGAGCCCGCCTTGTCGTTCGTCCCCGAGGCGCGGCCGCCCCCGAAGGGCTGCTGTCCGACCACCGCGCCCGTGGGCTTGTCGTTGATGTAGAAGTTGCCCGCCGCGTTGCGCAGCCTCTCCAGCGCCTCGCGCACGCCGCGCCTCTCCTGCGAGAACACCGCCCCCGTCAGCGCGTACGGCGACGTCGAATCCACGATGTCCAGCGTCTCCGACCACGCGTTGTCGGGGTAGACGTGGATCGACATGACCGGGCCGAAGATCTCGTCGCACATCGTCTCGTGGTCGGGCGTCCTCGCCAGTACGAGGGTGGGACGGATGAAGAACCCGTCGCTGTCCGAATACTCGCCCCCTGCGATCACCTCGGCATCGGGGCTGGCCTTGGCCCGGTCGATGTAGCCCGTGATCGAGTCGAAGCCCCACCGGTCGATGACCGCGTTGACGAAGTTGCGGAAATCGGCCGGGTCCCCCATGGCCAGCGCATCGGTCTCGGCCGCCAGGTCGTCGCCGATCTCCCGCCAGAGCGAAGCGGGGACATAGGCGCGCGACGCCGCCGAGCACTTCTGTCCCTGGTACTCGAAGGAACCCCGCACGATCGCGGTGCGGAGCGCCGCCGGGTCGGCGCTCGGGTGCGCCACGATGAAGTCCTTCCCCCCGGTCTCGCCCACCAGCCGCGGGTACGACCGGTAGCGGCCGATGTTCCTGCCCACCGTCGTCCACAGGGATTGGAACACCGCCGTCGACCCCGTGAAGTGCAGCCCCGCGAAGTCGGCGTGATCGGTGGCCGCCGCGCTGATCTCGACCGGATCGCCCGGCACGAAGTTGATCACGCCCGGGGGCAGGCCCGCCTCCTCGAGCAGCTTGTAGGTGTAGTAGCCCGACAGGACCGCGGTCTTGGATGGCTTCCACAGCACGCCGCACCCCACCATTGCCGGCGTACCGGCCAGGTTGGCCCCGATCGCGGTGAAGTTGAAGGGGCTGACCGCATAGACGAAGCCTTCCAGCGGCCGGTACTCGATGCGGTTCCAGACGCCCTTCTCGGAGACAGGCTGGTGGTCGAAGATCTGCTCGGCGAAGTGCGCGCCGAAACGGAAGAAGTCGATGATCTCGCAGGCGGAGTCGATCTCGGCCTGAAAGGCGTTCTTGCTCTGCCCGAGCATGGTGGCCGCGTTCAGCGTCGAGCGCCACGTGGTGGAGAGGAGTTCGGCCGCCTTGAGGAAGACCGCCGCGCGGTCCTCCCAGGGCCACGATGCCCACTCCCGGCGAGCCTCCACCGTATTCGCGATCGCCCGCCTGGCCTCCTCGGCGCCCCCCGCGTGCCAGACGCCCAGCTCCAGCCCGTGATCGTGCGGGGCGCGGATCGGGTGGGTGTTCCCGGTACGGATCTCCTCACCCCCGATGATGATGGGGATGTCCGCGTCCTGTTCCGACATCGCGTGCAGGGTGGACTTGAGCTCGGCCCGTTCAGGAGTGCACGGAGCGTACGAGAGGACGGGCTCGTTGACGGCGGGGGGCATGCGAATGGTACCGGACATGGGCTCTTTCAGCGTTCCTGGGTTGGCGGGAGCGCCCGATCACACTCCGGCAGGGCGGTCACTCCGCCCCGGCTGCCGCCCAATCCGTGCAGCGCGGAAGCAAGGCACCGGTCAGGGTGTGGTTCGGGCGCGGGCTTCCGGGCGTCTGTCAGCCCGGAATCGAACGCAATCTCACGCGGCCGCCCGGGTTGCGCAACCGTGGGACTGGCCAGCCCTTGACGATCCCGCCCCGGCACTCGAACGGCGATGCTCGGGCGGCCTGGTCCACCCGACTGCCAGAGGATGCCGGTGCGTCTGCGTCCTGCCATCCGGTCGCGCACGTCCTCTGCCGTTGACCTCGCAAAAGGCGCCACGGTACCTTCCGTGCCCGAGGTGCCCATCGACGAATCCCGGAGATTGCGAATGAGCGAAAACGGACTTTCGGACGCGGTGACGCGCGCGCTGGGCCGTGTGGTGAATCCCGTGACGGGCCGGGATGTCATCGCAAGCGGCCAGGTCGCTGGCGTGACCGTCGACGACGGGGGCAAGGCCCGTTTCGCGTTCTCGCTCCGGCGCGGAGATCCCGGGACGCTGGTGCGGCAGGCGCGCGCTGCCGCCGAGGCGGTGGAAGGGATCAGCGCCGTGAAGGTGGACGTGCGTCTTCCGCAGAGTCCCGCGGGTGCGGAGCAGGGGAGCGATGTGGCTGGAGGCACGACCGGGGCGCCGCCACGCCCGGCGGGCGGTGGCTCGAGAGCGGCCGGCCCCGCGCGCAGACCCCTTGCCGCCGAACCACCGAAACGCGGACTGCAGCCCGGATCCGTGCCCGCACCAACCCCCAGCCCAGGCGTACTGGCCGGGGTCGACCGCATCGTCGCGATCAGTTCGGGCAAGGGTGGAGTCGGCAAGTCGATGGTGGCGACCAACCTGGCCGCCCACGCGGCGTCCCGCGGCCTGACGGTGGGACTGATGGACGCCGACATCTACGGCCCCAACATCCCCGTCATGTTCGGCGAGGAGCGGCGCCCGGCGGTGACCGGGGCGAAGGGTTCCGAGAAGATCGTGCCGCTCGAGGCGCACGGCGTCCGCCTCATGAGTCTCGGCTTCCTCCTCGAGCGCGAACAGCCCGCCATCATGCGGGGACCCCTCATCGCGGGGGTTCTCAAGCAGTTCGTGGAACAGGTGTCGTGGGGCCGGCTCGATCTGATGATCGTCGACATGCCCCCCGGCACGGGCGACGCGCAGCTATCGCTGGTTCAGACCGTCGATCTGGACGGTGCCCTGATGGTGACGACGCCCCAGAAGGTCGCGACCGGCGACGTGCGGCGGGGCGTGAAGATGTTCGAACGGGTCAACACACGGGTCATGGGTATCGTCGAGAACATGAGCGGCTTCCGGATCCCCGGCACTGGAGAGGTTCTCGACCTCTTCGGGCGCGGCGGCGGAGAGGAGCTGGCCCGCGAGTTGTCGGTGCCCTTCCTCGGCAGGGTTCCGCTCGACATGGCGGTTCGCGAGGCGGGCGACGAGGGGCGGCCCACGGTGCTGTCGGCACCCCGGTCGGATGCGGGATCGGCACTGGTCCGAATCGGCGACGAAATGCTGGCTGCCCTGGAGGCGCTGCCGCCGCGGCGATAGGAAGACCGCTGTCCCGCGCTCCGATGTCCCGTCAGGTCAGGGCGCCGAATGCGGGGAGCCCTCAGTTGGCTGCTACGCTATTCGCGCTCCAGCCAGCGGCGATCCTTGGCGGAAAGGAAACCCCGGTTGTTCCGCGCCCACGCCCACAGCTTCAGGGCCGCCCATCCCAGGAACATCACGGGAGCGACCTTGAACAGCAGGAAAGTCGCGATGGTCATGGTGAGCCCGAGCAGAGAACCCACCACCGAGAGCACGATCCATACCACGACGATGCTCACTATGCCCACCGCAAGGAACGTCAACAGGGTTCCGATCATGCTACCTCCCATATGCCCCGGCACCGCACCGGGCCGGGGATTCCGGCCGTGACGCGATGCCACTGGTCAACGCATATATAATAACGACTCCGACAGCAGTCCGTGGACAAACCTGCGCGGACAACGAGCGCCGCGGGCCCCGGACGCTCCGCAGCGGGGGAATGCCGGCAGTCAGTGAATCCACTCAAGGTCGACGCTGCCCAATACGGCGGTAATCTCGATTTCGACCTTGCGCTCGGCGCTCTCCCAGTTGGCCGACTGGTAGACCTTCCCGCGCTTCTCGAGTCCCTCGGTCTCGATGGACGCCAGCAGACTGCCCGGGCGCCGCAGCCTGACCCCGAGCGACCTGGGCACCTGAAGCCTGACGGCACCCAGTCCCATCTCCACGAGCAGTTGGCCGTCGCGGGGCCATTCACCGTCCAGCCGCAGCGTCACCGCACCCAGGCCGGACTTCACCGTGATCTCTTCCGCGTTCAGGTTGCCCAGGCCGTGCACATCAAGGTCGGCGGCACCGACGGTGATGGCCGCCGACTCCATGGGTTCCCGATTCACTTCGTCGACCCGGACCCGGGATTCCGACGCTCCCGTGTTGATCTCCAGCTTCCTTACCGCCAGTCCCGTCAGGTCCAGTTCGGCCTGGCCGGCCCCGAAGCTCAGATCGAGGTCCATCGGCACACCAGGTGCGAGCGCCAGCTCCAGCGACGCCTCCCCGGGCCAGTCGTCGAAATCGGAGTTGCCGTTCCCGGTCGTCGACAGCCCCACCTCCAGCCGCCCGTTCGCGTACTCGGTCTTCGGCACCGACCAGGTCTCGTCGAAGTGGAAGAGGGCGTTGTACAGTTCGCCGCCTTGGCCGCGCCGCACCGTCAGCACACCCGCGCCGTACTCCACGTTCACGCGCAGCGCCTCCTCGCTCGTCACCTGTCGGGCGGCGGTGACGGTCTTCCAGCGCTGGGCGTCGAGATCGGCCGCACCAGCCGACACCGCGGCCACCAGCACGCCCCAGACCAGTCCGCCCCGAACCGCCGCCCTGCGCACGCGCGCACAGCCCCGTCCGTTCCGGGTCACCATGGGCTCCCTCCGTCCTCACCCTCGCCGAAGTCATCGTAGGGGGTCGCCCAACGGGTCGGCCGCACGCCGCCGCGGGTGAGTATCACCGCCCCGAAACCCGTGGCCATTGCCAGCAGGAACCCCATTGTACCCGCGGCCTGGAGGAGCCCGCCCAGCCATCCGGTCAGCGGCAGGACCTGCAGCCAGCTGCCGGCCACCCAGGGGATGAACAGCGTGCCCAGCCCAAGAAGCCTGGTATACGACGGCCGGGCCGGGTCGGCGCGATTGAGCCAGCGGTAGCCCCGCCGGAGGACCCACCTGCCCACATGGTCGCTGACCCCCACGAGACCGACGAGCGCGGCCGCCAGCATCACGAGCGGGAAGAGCGGCACCCAGACGATCAGGAGCGGTATCCCGAGCATTGTGGCCACCAGCACCGCGATCCCGATCAGGTAGGCGGGGCCGGCCGCGAAACCGCCGGCGAGCCCGACGAGGGCACTTCGCGCCGGCTGGTGCGAAATGGCCCGGACCACGACCCCCACCCGTCCGCCTCCCAATGCAGTGGCGAGCCAGGTCAGGAGACCGACCAACACGAAGGCAATTAGGGTATCGAAGGTGAAATCCGAGGCACTGCGGACCTTCCGTACGAATCGGCTGCTGCCCCTTGAGCTCTGCGCCACCTGCAGTTCACGCTGGAACTCGGCCCGAATCTGCGCTGCGGTCCGCATCTCCTCGCGACGCATCGTCTCGGTGATGTCGGCGACATCGCCCAGGACTCCGTCTGCCGTCTCTCCGTCCACCGAACCCAGACGGGAATCGACGAGGCGTGCGTCACCCTCGACAAGGCCACCCGGGCCAAGGAAGAGCGTTCCATCCACAACGATCACGTCGCCGCGTACCCGGCCCCGCACATCCAGCAGGCCGCCCACGAGCAGCATGTCTCCCGAGACCTGCGTTCCCGCTCGCACGACATGATCCTGGCCGACCAGCACGGTCAGCGACTCGACATCGACGCCGTCGAGCGCCCTGACGAACGCCTCCTTGTTGCCGCTCAGGGCCATCGCCTGCAGCAGCGTCTGCCCGCTCTCCTCGTCCGGGGCCTGAGCGGCGGCGTGCACCTCCGCGAGGGTGCCGGAGAAGTAACCGCTCACCGCCGCCAGCAGGTTGCGGTCGGCCCCCTGCGCCCCCGGCTCCGGCTGCCACCCTCTCAATGCCTCGGCCAGGGGTCCGTCGGAAAGGGAAAGGACCTGGCTCAGCAGATCCCGCCACTGGCGGTCGGCCGCACCGTCGGGAACGTAGGATCCCAGCGACTCGCCGTTGACGCTGGCCTGGCCGCCCGAGAAGGTGATCGAAAGCTCCTCGCCGTCGTCGAACTCCAGGTGGAGCGAAGCCTCGGCCCCGGACACCTCGATACGGTTGGAGACGATGGTGCGCTCCTGCGCGCCGGCCGGGCCGGCCAGGAACGGGACGAAGAGCACACCGAGGCATGCCAGCATCGCCGCGCGGACTGCGGCCAAGCGCCGTCCGTGCGCCGCCCGGTGAGCGAAACGCGGTTTGGGCCGGAGACGCCGGGCGCCCCGGTCCGGATCGCTAAACGGATACATACCGATTCTCCGGTGGTGAGGCCTTGACGACATTCCTGTAGAGGATCCATGCAGAGAGGAAGGTGAGCACGCCGAGCAGGATCAGCCCGGCCACGAGATTGGGACCACTCGGGGTCCAGGCGTCCAGGAATCCGGAAACATGTCCCAGCGCGACGTTGGCGGAGGGGTTGCCGGCGATCGCGTCCGCCAGTTGCGAAAAGGCTCCGCCGACCCGGGTCTGTACGAAGCTCGCCACGTTGGACGCGGTCAGCAGCGGATTGCTGGAGAGCATGTGAAAGGTGACGAGGAACACCGCCACGGGACCCACCGCCATGCCGGAGGTCACCGCGAACCGGTCGCGGGGCGTAGGCCACCGCGAGCCGATCCAGGCCGTCGCGAGTTCCCGGACGCGGGACGGCCCGGGCAGATGGCGAATACCCGCCAGCACACCGCCCGCCGTGCGAGCCACCTCCCGCCCCGCGGCCCGCTGCGCTTCCCGGACCTGCACACGCGCCATCACACCATCGGCAAAGCCCTCGGACGGCTCGAATCCGGGAAGGGACTCCAGTTCACCGAAGAGGCGTCGCCAGCCGGCGAGTGCGGCGGCCGCTTCGGTGTCCCTGGCCACGAAAGCGGTAAGCGCCCTGGCCTGCCGCGCCGTCAGCCCCTCGTCCAGGAGGGCCGCAAACACGTTGGGCATCGGCGTGGGACTGCCGCCGAGGCGCCGCCGCAACCGTACCCACCTGGACTCGGGCGTGTTCATGGACGCGAGCACACGCACCCGGAAATCGGCCGACGGGACATGCGCGGCCAATTCGTCCAGCGTGGCCAGCAGTGCCCTTTGGCCCTCCACATCCCTGGCGTACGCCGGGTCGGCGGCCAGTTCAGCCTCGCAGGCATCCCGCTCGGCGGCGCTCAGCGTACCGTCCAGGTACGCCAACATCCTTTCCGTCCGCGGATCCGCCATCGGTTCTTTCCGGTCGGTTCGCATCGACCTGCAGCTCCTCCTCTGGTTACTGGCACCAATACGATGTCCGCCACGCCGCGGTTTCACGCGCGGGCGTGAAGGAGCGTCTGCCCGGGAAACCCAATCAATCTACGTGATCTTCACCGTCACGATGTCCGTGTCCAGGTACTGCTGATGGCGTACCGACGATGCGAAGTGACGCAGGAGCCGCAGGGAGATCTCGTGTTCCAGGGGTCCTTCGGACGGCGGATCTCCCATCAGCGCCATGCGATCCTCCAGATTGCCTTCGCCGAGCGAGGCCACGAATTCCATTTCGGCGCCCGCACCCTCCGGACGCACGTCCAGGCGAAGCCGGCGCGACTGCTCGCCGTCCAGGCCCTCGACCCTGTGGGCCGAAAGGACCTCGATGGTCTCCTCGGCCACGAGACGCATTCGCTGGACCAACTGCTCCCCCCAGCGCTTACGGGAGGACATCCTGCCGAGAACCTCGTCGATCTTCGGGAGCGCCTCGGCGTTCAGCTCCGTCTCGATGCGCTTGCGGCGCGCGGAGGTCAACTCGAGGAATCCCGTCAGCGCCAGCGCGGCGAGACCGCCGGCGGCCATGCCGTTGCCGAGCAGTTCACCGACCCACCCCTCCAGTCCCCTTGGGAAGAAGATGTCGTGCTGGAACCCGGTTCCGATCCAGAAGGAGAGCCCGACGATCGCGGCCTTGCGGAAGTCCATTCCGTCCTGCACGACGATCCTCATTCCCAGCGAAAAGAGGATTGCGATCATCACGAGCAGATACGACGCCGCCACGGGCCCCGGGATCGCCAGGAAGAGCGCCAGCGCCTTGGGCAACAGCGTCAGGGCCAGGAAGAAGGCGCCGATGTAGATCCCCACCCGGCGCGACGCCACGCCGGTGACCTCCACGGTGGCCACGCCGGATGCGCAGGTGGTGTTCGGAACCGTGCCCGCCAGCCCGGAGAGGAGGTTTCCGACACCGTCGGCGGCGACTGCACCCTGCACGGAGCGGAAATCGGTTGCCCGAGGAGTGCGCCAGGAGACTTTCTGGATACCGACCACGTCGCCCACCGTTTCGATCGCCCCGACCAGCGTCACGAACACGAACGCCGGCAGCAGCGCCCAGAACGCCGGCCCCAGGTCGAAGGCAAAGCCCGGCCATCCGCCCTGCGGCAGTCCGAACCACGCCGCCTCGGCCACCCGCTCCACCTCGTAGAGCCCGTAGAACGAGGCGGCGATACACCCCGCGACGACGCCCGAGATGGGGGCCCATCTGCGAACCCCGCCGGATCCTCGCAGCATCATGACGAGGGTGACGAGCAGAGTCGCGGCCGCACAGAGGTAGATGCCGGTCTCGCTCGCGCCTTCGGGCACCTCCTCGAGGAGTTCGGCGACGACGGGCATGATCGTCACCGCGATGAGCATCATCACCGTTCCGGCCACCGTCGGGGTGATGATCCGGCGCAGCAGCGACAGCCGCGCCGCCAGCAGGAACTGAACGAGCGAGGAGGCGATGAGCAGTGTCATCAGGAGGCCGGGACCGCCATCCGTCAGGGCGGTCACGCACACGGCGATGAACGCCCCCGACGTGACCATCAGCAGGATGTATCCCGATCCGAACCTCCCCACCCGCCGCGCCTGCATCATCGTGGTGATTCCGGAGATCGCAAGGGCCGCAAAGGCTGCCCACGCGAGATAGGCGTCGGTTCCCCCCGCGGCACGTACCACGACGACCGGGATGAGAATGATCTCGCCCAGCTCGAGCATCATGAGCTGGAGTGCCAGAACGAGCGCGAGGCCGTGAGGGGGGTGCTCGTCAGGCTCGTAGCGGACGGTGGAAGCGCGTGGATTGGAATGGGCCATGAGTCCCGATCCGGGGCCGAAAACACGTGATCGACGCGCCAATGTGGGACTTGCGGGTATTCCAAACAAGCGTCCGGCGGCGATGCGTTACCGGCGGAATGCCGGGGGAGTCGGTCCACGGACTGCCAGGGGTTGCGGCACGGTGGCGCGGCCCCTATCGTTCGCGCGCGTCATGTCCGCCACAAGCCCTTCTCCCCACTACTTCAAGCGCATGCCCAGCGGCTCAAAACCCCTCATCGCAAGCCACGGCTCGCCCGCCCCCCGAACCGCACCGGCACTGACCGATCTCGAACAGCGGATCCTCGACTACATGGTGCTCTACCTGCGCACCCACACCTACCAGCCCTCGATAAGGGAGATCGGCCACCACTTCGGGATCAAGAGTACGAAGACGATGTCGGAACTCCTCCAGTCGCTGGCGGAAAAAGGCGTCGTCGAGCGCGACCCGTCGCGTTCCCGCGGCATTCGCATTCTGGGGCTGGACCTCAACGCACAGACGGTGTCGCTGCCCTGCTACCGCGACCTGGGGGAGGCGGTTGCGGGTCTCCGGAGCGGCCGCGCCCAACACCGCGTCTGCCTCGACCGGCAGTTGGCCAGGCGCAGCGGCGGTTTCCTGGTGTACGCGCCCGGTGACAGGATGACGGCGGCCGGCATCGACAACGGGGACCTCCTGCTGATCCAGCCGGTGCGGGCCGAAGAGCTGACGGGCGGAGAGATCGTCGTGGCCCGGGTCCGGGGAGTAACCGACTACTACCAGCTCGAGAAGCGCGGCACCCAGCTGACTCTGCGCGCGGCCGGGGGCGAGCGGAAGGCCGTCGGCGGAACTGCACAGCCGGTCATCCTCGGCAGGGTGGCGGGCCTCTACCGCCATGTGACACCGCTTCCCTTCACGGGCCCCCTGACCGCGCACTAACAGTCCGTGGACAGGATCCCCCCGGCATTCACCGCTCTCGGTGCTCGCGGGGCCTTGTCCACGAGCTGCTAGCCCACCCCCGGCCTCGTGCCCGCCACAACCCCCGGCGACCCCGCCTTCGTCTGGATGGCGCGTGCCCTGGAACTGGCCCGGGCGGGGGCACTGCGTGGCGAGGTCCCCGTAGGCGCCGTAGTCGTGCTGGACGGGGTGTTGCTCGCCGAGTCCCATAACCGCACGGTGGAGCGGTGCGACCCCACGGCCCACGCCGAACTCCTCGCCATTCGCGCGGCCGCGCGCCAGCTGGGCGACTGGAGACTCACCAGGTGCACCCTGTACGTCACGCTGGAACCCTGTGCCCAGTGTGCGGGGGCGATCGTGCTGGCGCGTATCGCGCGCCTGGTCTTCGGTGCCGACGACCCGAAGGCGGGCATGGCCGGAAGCCTCGGAAACCTCGTACAGGACCCGCGTCTGAACCACCGCGTGGAACTGCTCGGCGGAGTACTCGCCGATGAATCCTCGCGATTGTTGCGCAACTTCTTCCGGGCGCGCCGGAGGCAGGGCGGCCAACCCTGACGTTACGTCATGGTTGCCCTTCGGTGACCGCTTCCTCCCCGATCTCCGGGACGGGGGTGCCGAACACGCGCAGGTACGCCGCCAGCACGGCAACGCCCGCCAGGAGCGCGACCCAGTGCGGGATTCCCAGCGAGGTGCCCAGACTCCCCAGCAACAGACCCGTCACGCCCACCAGCACGGCATACGGAAGCTGGGTCCGCACATGGTCGACGTGGTCGCAGGCCGCCGCCGTCGACGAGAGTACGGTCGTATCCGAGATGGGGGAGCAGTGGTCGCCCCAGATCGCCCCCGCCAGGACAGAGCTGGTGGTGGCCAGCAGGATGCCGTACAGGGAGCCGTCCGCGAAGCCGGTGCCGCCCGCGAGCGACACGGTGAGAGGAATCACGAGGGGGATCAGGATGGCCATGGTGGTCCATGAGGTGCCCGTGGCGAAGGCCATCGCGCCCGCCGTGATGAAGACCACCGCGGGGAGGAGGACCAGCGGGAGATTGCCGCTCAGCAGCTGTGACAGGTAGTCGGCGGTGCCGACATCCGTGGTGACCGCTCCCAGCGACCAGGCCAGCGTCAGGATGACCATCGCGATCATCATCGCCTTGACGCCGCCCACCCAGGCGTCGATGCACTCGTGCACGCTGAGGAGCCGCTGCCCGATCGACAGCGCGGCCGCAACCAGGCACCCGGCAAGCGATCCCCAGAGCAGCGTCGCGAACGGGTCGGCCGCCCCGAACACGTCCTTGAGGGCGGCTTCGGGACCCACGGCAGCCCGGCCGGAGGTGTACAGTCCCCCCAGGACCACCAGCACCACCGTGAGCACCGGAATCGCGGCGTTCCACCACCGGTGCGGAGCTCCCTCCTTCGCCTGTACGAACCCCTTGCCGGTGTCGGTTGCCAGCATGGCCCCCTCGCGGTGGAGCCCGCGTCCCGCGGCCGCCCTGGCCTCTGCCCGCGCCATCGCGCCGAAGTCGCGGTTCATGGCCGAGGTCAGGAAGACGAAGGCGAGCGCGAGAAGGGGATAGAAGAGGTAGGGGATGGTCTGGATGAACACGGTGTACGGACTCAGCCCCGACAGGAAAGCCGCTTCGGCCCCGGTGGCCTCGCCGACCGCGGAGCCCAGGCCGTCCCCGATCAGTGAAACCTCGTAGCCGACCCATGTTGAGATCGGGACGAGCGCGGCAACCGGGGCGGCCGTGGAGTCGACCAGGTACGCCAGCTTCTCGCGCGACAGCTTCAGCTTGTCGGTGATGGGTCGCATGGTGTTGCCGACCACCAGCGTGTTCGCGTAGTCGTCGAAGAAGATCGCCAGGCCGGCCAGCATCGTGGCGATCTTGCCCCGGCGCCGGTTCCGGGCCAGCGGCGCCACCGCCCGCACCACCCCCATCGTCCCCCCGTTCCTGCTGATCAGTCCGACCATGCCGCCCAGCAGCAGACTGAAGACCACGATCTGGGTGTGCCCCCCGTCGGTGTCGCCCAGCGCGGGCACGATGTATTCGTCAACGACCCGCCAGGTGGCCTGCAGCGGGTTGTACCCCGCCACCGCGAGGGCGCCCAGCCAGATTCCCGCCAGCAACGCGGTAATGACCTCCTTGAAGATCAGGGCGAGCGCGATCGCGAGCAGGGGTGGCAGGATCGAGAACCACGCGGGTGCGTACGGGGCGGACACTTCGTGGACGGCTTCGCCGATGCGCACCTGGAGGGGCAGGGCCTCACGCGAATCGACGGATATGTCGCGGATTTCGCGTTCCACGCCGGGGGCCGCCGTGGCGGAGGCGAGCAGTGTTCCGCCGGCGTCGCGGACCTCGACCAGCGCGGACAACTCTGTTTCGCCCCGCACCGTCAGCGAGAAGGGAACCGAGGACAGGATCACCTTCGGACCCCCCACTACTTCCTGCGCGTGCACGGCGGGCGAGGCCACGGCCGCCACGAGGAGGCCGACGCACAGGGTCCGGACGGCGTGGCGGAAGGCTGTTGCCGCCCGATGGCCGGGAGGGTTCTGTCCGCGGGCTGCTGGACGGGTCATGGAGGCTCCAGGGTTTGGGGATGCGCGGTTGCGGACCGGTTCCGGTTGGACCGCAAGTCCAATGATCATGTTGGCCGGGCGCTTCCGTGGCAATTACCTTTCAGCCGCCCGCGGGCGGAGGGACAGAGACGGCCGCCCCGTGCGAGACGACCGAGACCCCGGACTGGAGCACAGATCGGACAGGTGACCCCGGCAGAGCCCACGGTGCTGATGGATGGCGCGGATGTCCGCCGCGCGATCGGCCGCATGGCCCACGAAGTGCTGGAGAAGCTCGGGGGTACGGGGCGCCTCGTTCTCATCGGCGTACAGCGCCGCGGGGTCGACCTGGCCGACATGATCGGCGAGGCGATCAGCGCCGCCGAAGGGAAACAGGTTCCCACGGGCACCCTCGACATCACCTTCTATCGCGACGACCTCATGGCGCTGGGGCCGCGCCCGCTCGTAGGCGAGACCAAGCTGCCGCCCGGCGGCGTGGACGACCGCGCGGTCGTGCTCGTCGACGATGTTCTATACACCGGCCGAACGGCGAGGGCCGCGCTCAACGAACTCATGGACTGGGGGCGTCCGGCGCGCATCGTGCTCTGCGTACTGGTGGACCGGGGGGATCGCGAGCTGCCCATCCAGCCGGACATCGTGGGCCGGGAATTCCCTGTCCTGGCCAACCAGAGAATCGACGTGCTGGTCCCCAGGCTGGACGGTGAACTGGCTGTCGTGCTGGGCCGACTGGACCGCCGGTGAGCCTGACCGCAACGCCGCTGGGCAAGGACCTCACCGGGCTCGAACCCCTTTCGGCCGATCAGATTCGCGTCATCCTCGACACCGCGGAACCCTTCAAGGAAATCACGGCGCGAAGGGTCAAGAAGGTCCCCATGCTGCGGGGGAAAACGATCGTCAACCTCTTCTTCGAGGCTTCGACCCGGACGCGCATCTCCTTCGAGTTCGCGGAGAAGCGGCTCTCGGCCGACACGGTCAACATCGGTGCGGTGGGGTCCTCGGTGTCGAAGGGGGAGACGCTGGTGGACACCGCGCGCAACCTCGAGGCGATGAGTATCGACATGGTGGTGATCCGGCACTGGTCCGCCGGGGCGGCGGCGTTCCTGGCCGCGCGGATCCCGTCCAATGTGATCAACGCGGGCGACGGCGCGCACGAGCACCCCACACAGGGTCTCCTGGACATCCTCACGCTGCGCGACCACTTCGGCGCCCTGGAGGGTCTCCGCGTGTGCATCGTGGGGGATGTGCTGCACTCGCGCGTGGCCCGTTCGAACATCTACGGCCTGGTCAAGCTCGGCGCGGAGGTGGGTGTGTGCGGGCCACGCACCCTGCTGCCCGCCGCCATCGAGGAGCTCGGCGTCACCGTTTTCGGGCACGTGGAGGAGGCGATCGAGTGGGCGGATGCCCTCAATGTGCTGCGATTGCAGCTGGAACGCATGCAGGACGGCTTCGTTCCCTCGCTGCGCGAGTACAACCGCGTCTTCGGGATCACCCGGCAGCGGCTCGAGCGCGCACCCGGGCGCCTGCTCATCCTTCACCCGGGACCGATGAACCGCGGCGTCGAGATCGATTCGGATGTGGCCGACGGACCCCACTCGGTGATTCTGCAGCAGGTGACCAACGGGGTGGCGATCCGGATGTCGGTGCTCTATCTGCTCGCCGGGGGGGCGCCGCACCTGGCCGGGGCGGCCAGCAGTCCGTGATGAGGTCCCGCGTGGCACCGGGAGCGGCGGGGCGCCGGGCTGGCAGGGCGCAACGAGAGGGGCACGGCAGGGTGCTGATCCGGGGAGGCCGGGTGATCGATCCGGCAGCGGGCACAGACGGGGAGGGCGATGTTCTGGTCGAGGGGGGCCGGATCGCGGAGGTGGGGACGGGACTGGACGCAGGGAGCGCCGAGGTGGTCGATGCGGCCGGGCTGGTGGTGGCACCCGGTTTCGTGGATCCGCACGTGCACCTGTGCGAACCCGGGTGGGAGCATCGGGAGACCATTCGCTCCGGCGCGAGGGCGGCGGCCACGGGCGGATACACGGCCGTGTGCGGCATGCCGGATACGGATCCCGTCGTGGACGATCCGGCCTCGGTGGGCTTCATCGTGGCGGAGGGGCGGCGGGCGGGCGGTGCCCGGGTCTTTCCGGCGGCCGCGGTGTCGGCGGGCCGCAACGGGAAGCAGCTAACCGAGTTCGGGGAGGTGGTGGACGCGGGGGCGGTGGCGGTCACGGACGCTGGACGGGCGGTCGAATCCTCGGTCCTGATGCGCCTGGCGCTCCAGTACGCCCTGTCGTTCGACATTCCCGTGCTCGCGCACTGCGAGGACGCCGGCCTCGCCCGGGGCGGCGTCATGCACGAGGGTGTGGTCTCCACGCGCTTGGGGCTGCGCGGCAAGCCCGCGGTCGCCGAGGAGATCGGCGCCGCGCGCGACCTGGCCCTCGCGGAGGCGACCGGGGGCCGCCTTCACATTCAGCGGGTCTCCACTGCGGCGGCCGTCAACCTTGTCCGGCTGGCCCGGCAGCGGGGCGTTCGTGTGACCGCCGAAGCCACTCCGCATCATCTGCTGCTGACCCACGATGTCCTCGCGAGCTACGGAACCGAGTTCAAGGTGGACCCGCCGCTCCGGACCGCGCCCGACGCCGAAGCCCTGCGAGAGGCCCTCGCCGACGGCACGATCGACTGTGTCGCCACCGATCAC
The DNA here is from genome assembly GCA_009840215.1 of Gemmatimonadota bacterium. Lineage (GTDB taxonomy): Bacteria > Gemmatimonadota > Gemmatimonadetes > Longimicrobiales > Gaopeijiaceae > Bin94. Next base: position 19,609 of record VXOC01000340.1, read on the forward strand.
GCGCCCCGCCACTACGACGAGAAGGAACAGGCCTTCGACGACGCGCCCTTCGGCGTCGTGGGCCTCGAGACGGCCTTCGCCGTCCTCCACACCCGGCTCGTGCGAGCCGGTGCGCTGGCCCTGCCCGCGTTGCTGGAGCGCATGTCGACGGGGCCCGCGCGGGCGCTGGGGATGGAAGGAGGCACGCTGGCGCCGGGTCGGCCGGCGGATCTGGTGCTGATCGATCCCGGGCTGGCGTGGACCATCGAAAGCGCGGACTTCGTCTCCAGGGGACGGAACACGCCGTTTGACGGGGAGCGAGTGGTGGGGCGGGTGGTCCGTACGATGGTAGGCGGCGAAACCGTGTGGGCGCTGGACGAAGGCGCCTGAGGTCCGGTCGAGCGGCGGTCAGGCAGGAGGGACGAACGGGGGACAGGGCTGTCAGTCCCTGCGAGTCCCCGAATCAGCCGGCGTGTTCCCGAACCATTCGGTCCAGCTGGGACTTCATGCGGCCGGCCTTGTTCGGATGCATGATCCGGCGCGTGGCGGCGCGGTCGATCAACGCCACCGCCGCACGGCGATGCTCGTCGGCCTGCTCCTGCGACTCGGCTTCGCGTACCCGGCGAATCGCGGTACGGATCCGCGACCGGGTTACACGGTTTCTGCCGCGCGCCTCGCGGCTCAACCCCATCCGCTTCTTCGCGCTCTTGATGTTGGGCATCTCGGTGTGACTTCCCCGGGTTGTCGGTGTTGATCGGGCAGTTTCCCGCGTATGCGCTCCGCACTTGCCGGTGCCCATCCGCGGTCTGCCGCGGCCCGTCCTCGGTCGACGGCCGGCACGAAAGGTAGAAACGACACCGCGTTGGATCAACCGGCGGCACCCTGCGCGGGCCGGGCGCGGGCCGGCCGGTCATGGCCACCACCGCCGTGCGGGTTCATCGACGGACCGCTAGACTTGTTTCATGGAACTCCTGCTCATCGTTCCGGTCCTGCTCTTTTCGGTCGTGGTGCACGAGGTCGCCCACGCCTGGCAGGCACTCAGGGAAGGGGATACCACCGCCCGCGACCTCGGGCGCATCACGCTCAACCCGCTGCCGCACCTCGATCCGGTGGGTTCGCTCCTGGTCCCCCTGTTGCTCTATTTCCTGCCGGGCGACTTCCTCTTCGGATGGGCGAAGCCGGTGCCGGTCAATCCGCGCAACTATCGCAACTATCGTGCAGGCGACATCCGGGTGTCGCTGGCCGGAATCGTGTCGAATCTGTGCCTGGTGGTGCTGTTCGCCCTGATGATCGCCACGCTGACGGCTCTGCAGGGGACTCCATTCTTCAGCGGACCAATAGGTGCAAACATTGCCTTAATGGCGACTTACGGAGTTTTCATCAACCTTATTCTGGCGTATTTCAACCTCATCCCGATCCCTCCCCTTGATGGCTCGCACGTGCTCTATCACCTGTTGCCGCCCGCGGCCGGTGCCCGCTACCGCGAGATGGGGCGCTACGGCGTCACGCTGCTGTTCCTGACCGTGGTGCTGTTTCCGGGCGCCTTCGGCACCCTGCTGTCGCCGGTGTTCGTCGCCTTCTCATGGATCGTCGGGATGGTGACCGGATGACGGGCGACGGCCTCCTGGTCGTGGAGACGGACCGCTTCCACGGACCGCTCGACCTGCTGCTGCACCTGATCCGCACCCAGGACATCGACATCTTCGACATTCCGATCGCGCGGATCACGCGGCAGTTCCTGGAAGCGGTCGAGGTGCTGGCCGAGACCAGCGTGGACGAGGCGGGCGAGTTCCTGGAGATGGCGGCCATGCTGGTGCGCATCAAGGCCAGGATGCTCCTGCCGGCCCCGGAGGGTGAAGAGGACCACGACCCGCGGGCCGAACTGGTCCGCCGACTGCTGGAGTACGAGATGATCCGCGAGGTCGCCGCCCGGCTGCGCGCCGCCGAGAACGACCGTGGACGCCGCTTCGAGAAGGGGTATGTGCAGCCGCGGCCGCGGTCGCGGACGGCCCGGGTTCCGCTGGAGGTCACCTGGGAGGACCTGCTGGCCGCCGCGATGCGGGTGGAGGCTCCGGCCGATCGGGACATCGAGCACCGGGTGGCGACGCGGCGCGTGGCGATGCGCGAGAAGGTCGGCCTGATCGTGAACGCCGTGCGCAGGGCCCGCCGGATCGAGTTCGCGAGCCTGGTTGCCCCGTGGGGGGAGCGAATGCACGGCGTCATGACGTTCCTGGCCGGGCTCGAACTGGGACGCCGGCGCGTGGTGGCCCTGCGCCAGAGGGAGCACTTCTCGCCGCTCTGGTTCTACCGGGGCCGCAACCTTGACGACCGGTCGGCGGGCTCCGTGCTGGGAGTCGCGCTGGGGTCGGGGGAAGGGATGGCGGGTGGCGGAACGGACGGACGCGGCGCGGAAACCGGTGCGGCCGGGGCGGGAGAGGGGGCGGCGTGAACGACGCCCGCATCGTCGAGGCGGTCCTGTTCGCCAGCGACGCGCCGCTCTCGCCGGGTGAGATTGCCCGCGCCGACGAGTCCCTCGACGAGGACCGGGTGGAGGCCGCGCTGGCCGCGCTGAAGGCCGAATACGACGACGCCGGAAACGCCTTCGAGCTGCGCGAGGTCGCCGACGGCGTACAGCTCATGACACGGCCCGAGTTCGCACCCTACCTGGAGCGCTTCGACACGGTGCCGCGGTCGTCGCGCCTCTCGGGACCGGCGCTCGAGGCCCTCGCCATCGTGGCGTACAGGCAGCCGATCAGCCGCATCGAAATCGAGTACATACGCGGGGTCAACTCGACGGGGGTGATCCGTACGCTCCTCGAGCGCGAGTTGATCGCGGGGGTGGGGCGCGGGGAGGGGGTGGGGCGGCCGGTCCTCTACGGCACGACCTCCAGGTTCATGGAGCACTTCGGGTTCCCCGACATGGAGCACCTGCCCCGGCCGGAGGAGTTGCCGGTCATCCTGCGCGAACGCGCCCCCGTGGAAGCGGGGCCCGAGCCGCCGGACGAGGCGGAAGAAGACGCCCCGCCCGCCCTGGACGAGGAGGAAGCGCTGGCAGCGGTCATGGCGCACGCGGACCGGCGGCCGGAGGCTTCCGGGTGAGTCCCGGGAACCCGAGTCCGGTACGGGTACAGAAGTACATCTCTCAGGCCGGCGTAGCGTCGCGCCGCCAGGCCGAGGTGATGCTCGGCGAGGGACGGATCGCCATCAACGGTGTCAGGGTGACCAGTCCCGGCGCGCGTGTCCTCCCCGGTTCGGACACCGTATCCGTTGACGGCCGGATCGTGCAGCCGGCTCCCCGCCGCTGGGTCGTCTTCCACAAGCCGGCCGGCGTCCTCTGTACCCGGACCGATCCCCACGGCGGCGAGACGATCTACGATCTCCTTCCCGGGTGGGCAGGCGGGTTGCGCTATGTGGGACGGCTGGACCGGGACACCTCGGGCCTGTTGCTGCTCACCAATGACGGGGACCTGGCGAGCCGGATCGCACATCCGAGCGGACGGGTCGAGCGGGAATACCTGGCCGGCGTTGCGGGCAAGGTGACCGCCGGATCGCTCCGGCGCCTCAGGAGAGGGGTGATGCTGGAGGACGGGCCGGCGCGCCCGAAGCGGGTTCGGCGGGTGGAGCTGGACGACGGCGAGTGGGGCGTGAGGCTGGTCCTTGCCGAGGGGCGGAAGCGCGAGGTCCGCAGGATGCTGAAGGCGGTGGGACATCCGGTACGGACCCTGGTGCGCACCCGGTTCGGGCCCTTCCGGCTCGGCGGCCTGCCGCCCGGGGGCTGGCGGCCCGCACGCACTTCCGAGCTTGACACCGTCCGGTCCGCAGTGATGCCATCCGGGCGTCGCGCCCAGCGGTCGGGGACAGTCCGTGCATGAATCCGCGCGAGTACGGAGGGTGGTGAGACGCCGGGCTGACAGGGCGCGAAGAGAGAGGGGCCCAGAGTGATTCGCCCGAGGAGACAACGCAAAGGCAGGTAGAATGTCCACATCGACGCTGCATGTCGTTCATCATCCGCTGATCGAGCACAAACTCTCGTACCTGAGGGACAAACGCACCGGCAGCAGGCAGTTCAGGACCCTGCTGGAAGAAATCACGCTCCTTCTGACCTTCCAGGCCACCCGCGATCTGCGGGGCGAGGAGGTGCGCGTCGAAACGCCGCTGGAGGTCACCCGGTGCCATCGCATTCGCGAGGACCGCCTCGTTGTGGTCGCCATCCTGCGGGCGGGGTTGGGGATGGTCGACGCGGTGCTCAAGCTGATTCCCGGAGCGCGCGTGGGCCACCTTGGTTTCTATCGCAACGAAGAGACCCTTCAACCCGTCCGCTACTACGGAAAGCTGCCGCCGGACCCCGAGCATCGGACCTTTCTCCTGGTCGATCCGATGCTGGGCACGGGAGGCACCTCCGTAGCCGCGACCAGCGAATTGAAGGAACGGGGAGCACGTGACCTGCGACTCATCAGCCTGGTCGCGGCGCCCGAGGGAGTGGCCCACATGGCGAAGGCGCATCCGGATGTCCCCATCTACACGGCCGCCCTCGACCGCAAGCTCAACGAGATCGGCTACATCGTTCCCGGGTTGGGGGATGCGGGAGACCGGATCTTCGGGACGGTGTGAGGCCGGGCGGGCGAAAGGGAGGATGGGAAGCAAGGCGGCCGCACCGGACGCTGCGAACCCGGAGGAGCCGCATGCGAGCGGGCGCCGCGGCCACGGGTCGCTCCCATGAAAACCGGTGAACCGTTATCGTTACGCGGGCCCATAGCTCAGGCGGTTAGAGCAGCGGACTCATAATCCGACGGTCGGGGGTTCAAGTCCCTCTGGGCCCACTGGATTCAAGGGACATTCGCACTTGACGATCGCGTCCCCTGCGGCTTTCCTTCACGGGGAATCGTGGCGATCCCGCTCCTCTAACCAGGCGGCTGAGCTTGTTCGTTAACCTCGCGGACACACCGTGTGTGCGGCGTGTTGCCGCCACGTGTCTGGCCCTGTTACATCTGGGGTCGGCCTCGGCGCTTACGCACGCGTATGCCCTGCTCGACGCCGCAAGCATGGGATTGGCCGATCACGTCGAGTCGCCCGACGGCAGCGACTGCGCGGTCCACCACGGCCACTTCTTCTGCCAGGTTGTCCGGTCGCAGTTGGAGGCAGACGTCCCGCTCGGTGTGACGGTGGAAGCCGAGCTCGCACCACCGATCCGGGTCGTCGAGACGCACCGTGAAGGGGACGACGCCAGGAGTCCTCCAATCCTGCTGGGGGCGGTCAGTCCCCGGGGTCCACCGGTCTGAACGCACCTTTCAGGGTTCCATGCGGAGCCCCCCTCGCGCAAGCAGACCATTCCCCGGGCGTTGCGGCGCCCGGAGGCCAGACCCTCCCATAAATGCTCCAACCGCCAATCCACATTACGGCTGCGGTCGACCGGACCATCCTCCTGACCGTGGTCATCGGACTCGCTGTTCTCCCATCGGCGGTCTCCGCGCAACATGCGGGGCACCAGGGCGAGATCGAGGGCGTGGTGCGCGACTCCGTGACGGGAGAGCCACTCGCCGGCGCAACCGTCGCCGTCATCGGGTCGGGTACGAGGGCGGTTACCCACGGGGACGGCACCTTCCACCTCACCGATATCGGCGAAGGTGAGTACCGGCTTCGGGTCGAGCGCCTGGGATACCATGGCACCACGGTTGAGGTGACTGTGGAAGACGAGTCGGCAGTCGTGGTGATCGCGCTGGTCAACTCGCCGATCGCGCTCCAGGGCATGGTGGTAACCGCCACACTCTCGGAGCGGCGGGCCGCGGAGGCGCTCAGGCCCGTCGGCGTGATGGCGGGCGACGAACTGCAGCGCCAGATGGAGAGCACGGTGGCGGCGACGCTGGCGTCGATGCCGGGGCTGGCGGCCGCGAGCATGGGTCCGACCGTGACCCAGCCGGTAATCCGCGGGCTGTCCGGTGACCGCGTGCTCATGCTCGAGGACGGGACCCGGGTGGGCGACGTTTCCAATTCGGGTAGCGACCACGCAACCGCGCTCGATCCCGCTTCGGCGCGGAGAATCGAGGTGGTGCGGGGCCCGGGAGCGCTGCTCTACGGCGGCAACGCGCTGGGCGGGGTGATCAACGTCATTCGTGACGACATCCCGTCGAACGTTCCCCACCACGCGACGGGAGCGGGGACGCTGCAGACGCAGTCCGTGACCGGCTCGCTGGCCGGGAGCGCGACCACCGTATTCGGGCTGGCGGAACGGATGCCGGTGCGGATGGAGGCGGCCATGCGGAGGGGGGGAGATCTCAAGACGCCTGTCGGCACGCTGCTCAACACCGACGGAGAGACGTTGAGTGGAGGGGCCGGTGCATCGTTCCTCACCGATTGGGGTCACGTCGGGGCATCCGTGCGCGGGTACCGGAACGACTACGGGATTCCGGGCGGTTTCGTCGGGGGACACGAAGCGGGCGTCCGCATCGAGATGCTGCGTGGCTCGACCCGTTTCCAGGCCATGGTCGATGACACCGATGGACACTTCCGCGATTTCCGGTTCGACGCGAGTTACACCTGGTACGAGCACCGGGAAATCGAGCCGCCGGACATTCTGGCCACGATCTTCACGCGGAGGAATCTGAATGGCGACCTGCTGGCCAGGCACGGGCAGTGGGGCCCTTTCACAACGGGTGCCCTCGGGGTGCGCGTGTCCTGGGAGGACTTCGGCTTCGGCGGCGGTCTCTACACGCCCGATACGCGGAGGACCCAGGCGGCCGCCTATTTCCTGGAAGAGATGGATCTGGATCCGCTGCTGGTCTCATGGGGTCTCCGGTACGACCTGGTCGGCACGAATCCGCGGGATGAGAACACTGATTCGGACATCGGTGAGATTCGGGACCGGTCTTTCCACTCCGTCTCCGGATCGGTGGGAGCGCTGTACAACGCCGGGCCGGGCCTCACGCTTGGGGCCAGCGTCGCGCGGGCGTACCGGAGCCCGGACATCAACGAACTCTATTCGGAGGGGCCGCACCTGGCGGCCTACTCCTTCGAAGTAGGCAATCCGTCCCTGGAAGGCGAGATCGGAAGGGGTCTCGACGTGTTCATGCGCTTCGAGTCCGGGCGGCTCAGGATGGAGGCGGGGGGATTCCATAACGACATCAAGGGATATGTCTACGGGGAGGACACCGGCGAACTGAGCCGGGTGCTCCTTCCGATATACCAGTTCCGCAGCAACCACGCCGTGTTCAGGGGTATCGAGGCAAGCGTGGACGTTCACGTGGGCGGTGGACTGGCGGTGGAGGGGGTGTTTTCGTCGGTCAGGGGGAGCCTGAAGGACACCGGCGACCCGCTGCCGCTCGTTCCACCGCACAAGGGACACGCGGCTCTCAAGTACGAGCGGCCGCGCTGGTGGGTCCGCGGGGAGGCCGAGGTGGCCGCCCGGCAGGAACGTGTCGGCGAGTTCGAGACACCGACCGACGGATACACCATCCTCAATGCGTCAGCAGGGGTGCGCCTCACGCTTGGCGGGCGCCTCAACGTCCTTACCGTGAGCCTCGACAATGCCACGGACACGGAATACCGCAACCACCTTTCCCGGGTCAAGGATATCATGCCCGAGGCCGGGAGGGGCCTGAGTTTAACCTACCGGGTCGTGTTTTGAGGGGAGTTCCCGCGCACGGCTCGGAGCAGACGATGCATAACCATCCAACAGGAACTACGGAGAGTACAACATGAAGAAGTTCAATTGCTACAAGGCACTCGCTGCCATGGTGGTGTTTACGCTGGCCGCCGCAGCGTGCTCGGACGACATGGTGGAGCCCGATCCCCATCCGGAGGCCGAGGGCGTCCAGTTGATCATGGGTGGAAACGTGATCGCTTCCTACGACGGCGAGACACAGACCTGGACCGGCGAACTCGAGGTCGATGCCGGCGAGGAAACTCCACACATCAGGGTCGTCTTCGTGGACCATGACGGAGACCCCGTCGAGCTGGAGGATGACACATACCTCGAGGTCGACATCGAGGACACGTCAATCGCCGAGTTCGAGCAGGATACGCCGGGCGAGTTCGGCGGCCACCTGCACGGCCACATGGCGGGCGAGACGGATGTCACCTTCAAGCTCATGCACGGCCAGGTGGGAAGTGGACATGCCGACTTCGTCACACAACCCGTCCACGCGCACGTGCACGAGCACGAGGGATAGCGCTGGACGCAGGGAAGGTGAGCGGCCGCGGCATGACCACGCCAGCCGGTCGCCCACGGTGAGGGATCGCCGTGGGCGACCGGAATCTCACCTGCACAGTCCGCTCGTGTCGGCCGGGCGGACCTCTACCTGGCGATGATGGCTCGAGGCACTGAGCCTCAGTTCCCGACCACGTCCACCCGCATGTACCAGATGCGTCCCGCGATGCCGTAGGGCGACTCCGACGGATAGTCCATCGACCAGAGTTGCGCGACATGGCTGTCGGGAAGGCGGCTCGGGAGCCTGTCCAGGAAGTTGTTGGCGCCGAGGCTCAGGCGAATGTGGTCCGCAATGCGGAGGTTCACCTCGGCATCGGCGATCGTCGCGCCCTCGATCACGGTGAGCTCTTCGAAGATGAAGGGAGTCTCGAGTTCGCCGACACGCCTCACGCTCAGCCGCGCCCCGACGCCATTCGCCAGGCGTAAGTCGGCGCCGACCCCCAGTCGTTCGTTCGGCTGCGCCCCCTCGATCAGGAGCCTCTGCGTGTCACCCATGAAGTCCGGGTTCCGATTGTCGGTGATCTCTGTCTCGTTCCAGTGGTAGCTGGTCCACAGGTCCGCCGCGCCCCAATCCCCTCCCCGGAGGCGCCAGCTCGCGACGATGTCCAGGCCCGTGGTGCGGGTGTCGATGGCGTTGGTCCAGAAGGCCACAGCGTCGACCGGCCGTCCCTGGAACCGGGCGCCGGCGCGCAGGCCGTGGGTCTGAGTGAGCGACTGCGTCAGCGCGATCGCGTTCGCGACCGAGACCATGTACGCGTCGGCCGTCACGTCCAGACCGGCGTCGGTCGTGAAGAGGAATCCGCCGGTCAGGCTCAGTGACGTCTCGTGACTCAGCGAGCACGCGTCGAAGTCTTCACAGGCGATCGGATCGCCCTCGGGCAGGAAGCCGGCGGTCACCAGCCCCTCGCTGCCGCCCACGAAGCCGATCGTGTTGAAGCCGCGCTGGGCCAGACGAGGCGCCCTGAAGCCGGTCGAGGCAGCCGCCCGGATAGCGGCATTGCCTCCCAGCCCGATGCGGGTGGCCACCTTGCCGGTCAGCGATGCACCGGCGTCGCTGTAGTGCTCGAATCGGAGGGCCCCGCCCAACATCGCCGACTCGGACGGACGCAGCTCCATGTCGCCGTATGCGCCAAAGCTGTTGCGCTGCCTTTCGCTGCCTTCCGCGGAGGTGGGACTGTATCCCGGGTAGCCCTGCATGCCGCAACTCGCGAAGGTGCTGCCATCGGCGTTGAGGTGATGCGCGGCGGGGAAACTGCCGGGGTTGTCGCTCGGGCCGCAGGCCCATGAAGCGGCATCACCGGCCTCCATCCAGTAGAAGTCGCGGCGAAAGGCGCCCCCCACGGCCAGGAATGCCGGCGTTGACCCGAGTTCGAGGTCGCGCGTCGCGTCGGCGTTCAAGGTCCACTGGCGGACGTTGAGCGACCCGCTGTAGGCATCCCGCGGTCCCGCGTTGGCGGAGATGGCGGCTCCGTCGGCACCCGGGTTGTTGGCCAGGTATTCGGCCGCGTACGCCGGATTGATCGAGTTCGCGGCGCCGAAGGCGAAGCGCCCCTGCCCGTAACCGAAGCTCAGGTCGGCCGACCAGTCGCCCAGGTCGCCCCGCACCCCCGCCACCGCCGAGGCGTCGTCCATCTCGGACTCCTCGACGGGGAAGAAGCCGTCGGGATACACGTAGGAGACAGTGCGCGGGACCCAGTCGGCCTTTCGGTAGAGACCGTCGGAAACCGCTTCACGGGCCGAGTACCCCCCGAAGGCGTACAAACCTCCCGATTCGCCGAAGGGGACGGCCGCGTTGCCGAAGAACGCCGCCGACTCGTAGTCGGGTTCGCCGTTGCGCTGCAGCAGGATTCGCTTTCCGCCGTCGGTACAGGGCGCGTAATCAGGATTCGGCCCGAAGCAGGTGGGTGCTTCGCTGGCCCGGTTGGCGGCTCCCTGCCGCGCGACCTCAACGGTGAGGTTGAGAAAACCCCCGGCCAGCGGGACGCCGGCATTCGCGGAAGTGAGGAGCCGTTCTCCGTCGCCGCGCGAGGTGCGTGCGAGGTAAGACGAAGACCCTACCCCGTCTGCGTGGTCCTTGAGCACAATGTTGATCACCCCGGCGATCGCATCCGACCCGTACTGCGATGCCGCGCCCTCCCGCAGCACCTCGATCCGCTTGATCGCGTGAACCGGAATGGCGCGCAGGTCGGTCCCCGTCGTGCCCTGGCCCACGGCCGCGAGCACCTTCGCGAAGGCGACAGGATGCCGTCGCTTCCCGTTCACCAACACCAGCACCTGGTCGCCGTTCATCCCCCGCAGCGTGGCGACGTGGAGCGCTCCGCCATCTCCGGCCGACAGCCGGGCCGAGTTGAAGGAGGGGGCGATGCGTCCGAGGACCTCGGCCAGATCGACCTCGCCGAGCCGCGCGATTTCCTCTGCGCCGTAGATGTCCACGGGGACCGGGAGCGTCAGCGGATCGGTGATGCCGGCGCGGGAACCGACCACGACTTCGATCTCCCCCAGGTCGACGGTGTCGGGCGGATCCTGCGCCGACACCGGGGTCGCCAGGACCGTCAGGATCAGGGGGATCGACAGGGTCGATCTGGCGGCGTGACGAGGGACGGGGAATTGCGCGACGCTCCGAACCATGGTTATCTCCTTGCCTGAACATGGATCCCGACACCTCCATTGTGCAGGGCTGGGTGAGGGCGTCGCAACCGAAAACCCCATTGCTGAAAACCCCCATTCTCGCAACAACTTCCGCCTCGTGCGGGGCATACCGGCGACAACGTGCCGGCGCAGCGGAGTGGACCGAATCGACCAAGGAAACGGACTCATGAGAACGAACCGCAAGCTCCACCTGACCGGTGCCGCTACAATTCTGGCCCTCCTGGCCACCGCCTGCGCCACCGACTCCGGCGGCACCGACTCCGGCGGCACCGACTTCGCCATCGACTTCGAGCGTTACGAACTCGACAACGGCCTCGAGGTGATCCTCCACGTCGACGACTCCGACCCCCTGGCGGCCGTCGCGATGACCTTCCACGTCGGCTCCGCGCGCGAGGTGGAGGGGCGGACCGGCTTCGCCCACCTCTTCGAGCACCTCTTCTTTCTCGACTCGGAGAACCTGGGTTCGGGCGGGCTGGACCGCCTCATGACGCGGATCGGCAGCTCCACGAACGGATCCACCAGCCGCGACCGCACCAACTACTTCGAGGTCGTCCCCATTGACGGCCTGGAGAAGACGCTCTGGGCCGAGGCCGACAAGCTCGGATTCTTCATCAACACCGTGACCGAATCGGTGGTGGCCAAGGAGAAGCAGGTCGTCAAGAACGAGAAGCGGCAGGGCGTGGACAACCGCCCCTACGGCCACAACGAGTACGTGATCGACCGCGCGATGTATCCCGAGGGACACCCCTACAGCTGGCAGGTCATCGGGTCACTGGCCGATCTCGATGCGGCCACCCTCGAGGACACCAAGGAGTTCCACGCCCGCTGGTACGGCCCCGGCAACGCCACCCTGGTGGTGGCCGGCGCGCTTGACGTCGAGCAGACGATGGCGTGGATCGAGAAGTACTTCGGGGAGATCCCGGCGCGCGAAACCCCCACCTCCCCCGACCCCCCCGAGGTGCGGCTCACCGAGTCGCCCCGCCTCTACCACGAGGACAACTTCGGCAACCTGCCGCTCCTCACCCTGTCCTGGCCCACGGTCCCCCGCTACCACCCCGACGCCTACGCGCTGAACGTGCTTTCAAGTCTGCTCACCGACGGCAAGTCGACGCCGCTCTACAAAGTGCTGGTCGAAGAGGAAGAGCTCACCCCGCAGGTGTCCACCTACCACCGCACGGACGAGCTGGCGGGCCAGTTCAACTTCCAGTCCCTCGCCTTCGCGGGAACGGACCTTGACGACCTGCTCGCGGCCGTGGAAGCCGGGTTCGCCCGCTTCGAAGAGGAGGGAGTCCCCGACTCCGAGCTGCGACGCGTCAAGGCCGGGACCGAGACCGGTTTCTACCGCGGGCTGTCCAGCGCGATCGGGAAGGCCTTCCAGCTGGCCGACTATGCGATCTTCGCGGGCGATCCGGGGTACGCGGGCGAGGACCTCCGCCGGATTCTCGAGGTCTCGGCGGACGATGTCATGCGCGTGTACGAGACCTACCTGAAGGACCGGCACTACGTCGCCACCAGCTTCGTGCCGCGGGATCAGGTGGAGCTGGCGCTCGAGGGCTCCGGACGGGCCGAGGTCGTGATCGAGCCGATCGTGCAGGGAGCCGAGGCGGAGTTCACGGTGGTGCGGGGCGAGGAGCGCACGCCGGGCGGGTCATTCGACCGCTCCGCCGAGCCGCCCTTCGGTCCGTCCCCGACCTTCCGCGCACCCGAGGTGTGGCGCGAGACGCTCGACAACGGTCTCTCCGTTCTGGGGGTGGAGGACCGCGAGACCCCGATGGTGCAGTTCGAACTGGACTTCCGCGGGGGAATGCTCGTGGAGGCCCCCGGAAAGACCGGGGTCGCCAACCTGCTGGCCGAGACCATGATGGAGGGCACCGCCCGGCGCACCCCCGAGGAGCTGGAAGAGGCCATCGACCTCCTGGGGGCCGCGCTGAGCGTGTCGGCCGGCAACACCGGCTTCAGCATCTCCGGCAGCGTGATGGCCCGCAACTACGACGAGACCATGGCGCTGGTCGAGGAGATCCTCCTGGAGCCGCGCTTCGACAGCGACCGGTTCGAGCTCGCCCGCCAGAGGGTAGTGAACCTGATCCGGAGCCTCGACGCGAACCCCGCCGCCGTCGCCTCGCAGGCCTTCAACCGCCTCCTCTACGGCGACCACACCCTTGCGCAGAGCTCCTACGGCACGATCGACGGCGTGAACGCCCTCACCCTGGACGATCTCCGCGCCTACCACGCCTCGGCGCTGGTCCCCGGCGCGGCCGCGTTCATGGTCGCGGGGGCGGTGTCCGCCGACGAGGCCACGGCCCCCCTGGCCACCCTCGCCCAACGCTGGGAGGACCGTGCCGCGCCCGAAATCCCCGCTCCCCCAGTCTGGTCCGACGACCGCGCGGGCCTCTATTTCATCGACGTTCCCGGCGCGGCCCAGTCCGTCCTCAACATCGGCTACCTGGCGCTGACCCGGACCGACGACGACTACCACCCCGCCACCGTCATGAACTTCCGGCTCGGCGGCGGCGGCTTCGCCTCCGACCTGACCCAGGTGCTGCGCGAAGGGAAAGGCTACACCTACGGCGTCGGATCGGGTTTCAGCGGAGGACACTATCCGGGACCCTTCAGCATCAGCAGCTCGGTGCGATCGAATGTCACCCTGGAGTCGCTCGAAATCATCAAGGACATGCTCGAGACCTACGGCCCCACTTACGACGACGAGGACCTGGCCTTCACGCAGGGTTACCTGCTGCGTGCCAACGCGCGCGCCTTCGAGACGCTGGGTGCCAAGCTCGGCGTGGTGAGCGCTGTGAACGAATACGGCTTTGCGCCCGACTACGTGCTGCAGCAGGAGCAGACCGTGCGCGACATGACGGTCGAACGCGTGCGCGAGCTGGCCGGGCAGTACCTGAGTGGGGAGATGGTCTGGCTCGTGGTCGGGGACGCGGCCACGCAGATGGGCCGTCTCGAGGCGCTCGGGCTGGGGACGCCCGTTCTGCTGGACCGGTCGGGGCGCCCGGCCGGTTGACGCTCCGGGCCTGCCCTGCCGACAATCCACTGGGAGACGAATCACTCTCAACAGACCACCAAGTTCAACTTAAGATGACCTTCCCGCGTCTTTCACCGCTCCCGAAGCGGTTCCTCCTCACCCCCGCGGCCCTGATCGCGGCCGCGGCCCTCGTCACCGCCGCACCCGCCACCACCCAACAGCCCCCCGGCAACGGCAACGGCGCCACCACGGATCCCGCCGCTCCCGGCACGGCCACCGCCGCCCGCACCGACGCCCCCCCGGTCATCGACGGCGTCCCCGACGACGCGGCCTGGACCGCCGCCACCCCCCTCACCGCCTTCACCCAGCGCGAGCCGCACGACGGCCAGCCCGCCTCCGAACCCACCGAACTGCGCATCCTCTTCGACGCCGACGCGATCTACGTCGCGGTCTGGGCCTGGGACTCGCAGGCGCACGCGATCGTCCCCGGCGACGCCATCCGCGACTACGAGGTGAGCGACGCCGATGCGGTGATCATGATCTTCGACACCTTCAACGACCAGCAAAACGGCTTCGTCTTCGGCACCACCCCCGCCGGGATCGAGTACGACGGGCAGGTCGCCTCGCAGGGTGGTGGGGGCGGATTCTTCCTCGGAGGCGGCATGAACAACACTCGCCGCTTCCAGGCCGGGGCCGGCGGCGGCTTCAATAAGAACTGGGACGGCAGCTGGACCGTCGCGGCCACCCGCGACGACGAGGGCTGGTACGCGGAGTTCCGCATCCCCTTCAGCACGCTCCGTTACGGGTCGGAGAACGACGTCTGGGGCTTCAACGTGTCGCGCCGCATCCGGCGCCTGAACGAGGAGAACTTCTGGTCCGTCGTGCCCCGCGAGTTCGGCCTCTACCGCCTGGACTTCGCCGGACAGCTGGCGGGTGTGGAGCCACCCTTCCGGCGGGCCGCCACGGTCACTCCGTACGTGCTGGGTTCCACGGTGCGCGACTACACCGACCCCGCACAGAGCGCCTTCGGCCGCGACGGAGAGATCGGGGGCGAGGCCAAGCTGCAGGTCACGCAGGGCCTCACCCTGGACATGACCGTCAACACCGACTTCGCCCAGGTCGAGGTCGACGACCAGCAGGTCAACCTGACGCGCTTCTCGCTCCTCTTCCCCGAGAAGCGGCCCTTCTTCCTGGAGAACGCGGGCTTCTTCGCCGTCGGCGGCGGCGGCGCGGACCTCTTCTTCAGCCGCCGGATCGGCATCTCGGGGGGCCACCCGGTGCCGATCAAGGGCGGCGGACGGCTGTCGGGGCGGGCGGGCGGGCTGG